>CALDZF010000116.1 GCA_937944165.1 uncultured Rhizobiaceae group bacterium
AGCTTCTTTATCTGGTGCAAAAAGATCGCTCACAACATATCCTAGCGGGTGTATTGGCGAAAGAAGCCACCATTGCGATCCATAACAAATTCTCTGCCTTGGCGTTCAACAACGAATATCCATCTGCGGCGCTCATCTGCAATCAATGGCTCTATGTCCGCGACGCGCGAAATTAATTCGCCGTTAATTTCTCGCAAAATATCACCGGGGCGAATACGGTTTCTGGCAGCGGGAGAATTGCGCTGAACGTTCAAGATAACAACACCTTCCTTATCACTTGGCACTTTTATTTTTTGTGCAATTGCAGGCGATAAATTAGCAACCAAGGCTCCCCCTAATACCGAGCGACGCGGCAAATTCGTTTCATTGGCCGGAATGGTTTCTGGCGCAGCGACAAGCTCAAGTTCGGCTTTTTTAGTCCTACCTCTACTCAAAAGGTCAAGCCTGGCCAAATTGCCAATACCAACAGTTGTAAGCCTGTATCCAAGCGCGTTGGTATGTTGGATACGCCTATCATTTACAGAAACGATAACATCTCCCGCTTTGATGCCTGCCTTATCAGCAGGCCCTCCTTTACTAACACCTGTAACAAGCGCACCTCTTGGTCGATCCAACCCAAGGCTTTGGGCAATTTCAGCCGTGACATCCTGAAAAGAAGCCCCAATCCATGGGCGGCGTAATGTATCGCCTAGTTCAGAAGATTGTATTGCCACATTGACCATATTAGATGGAATGGCAAAGCCGATGCCATTTGAACCACCAGAGCGCGAGAATATAGCGGTATTAATACCGATCAAACGGCCTTGCATATCAATCAACGCGCCACCAGAATTACCTGGATTAATTGCAGCATCTGTTTGAATGAAGAAACCGAAATCTCCTACCCCTTTTGCAGAACGTGCAACTGCAGAAATAATACCACTGGTCACCGTTTGGCCTACACCAAACGGATTACCAATTGCCAAAACCAAATCACCAACAAGAGAATCTTCTGAATTACCAATTTCAATTGCTTTAAAGTTCACGTCTTCGACCGTCTTTAAAACTGCCAAGTCAGAGGCTTCATCTTTAAGAACAATCTCTGCCTCAAATTCACGTCCGTCAGAAAGTGCAATTTTAACTTCATCAGCACCTTTAATAACGTGGTGGTTGGTTATGATGACACCTGAACTATCAACAATAACGCCTGAACCAAGTGAATTTTGATCTCTGGGGCGTCCAAAGCCTCGGCCTCCAAAAAATCGCTCAAAAAATGGATCACCCGCAAAAGGGGATGTTTGCACTGCTCTTCTTGCCGCGTAAACATTTACAACCGAAGGTGAAACCTGTTTCACCAAGGGCGCAAAGGAAAGCTGAATTTCAGTTCGGTTTGTTGGTACTTGTGTAGTCTGGGCATGGGCAGGCAAGTATGTCATTGCCATTGAAAGTATTAAGGCAGCTAAGTTTTTCAAATTAAAAAACGACATATATATTCTCCAATTATGCCTGATGGATGAATGTTTATTCTCATTCAATCTAGGAACTTTATCTGGTGAGACAAGCGATTTTATGACATTGGTTGTTGATAGAGTTTCAGACAAGAAAAAGCCCGCATGATTAGATGCAGGCTTTAAAAATTTATTGGATTTGCAAAAACAATTTATTCTTCTGTTTCTGCTACACCTTGTTCTGCTTCCATGGCTTCCATGCGTGCGCGGTCTTTTGCACCTTTTGCAGAAACATCACGGTCAACAAGCTCGATAACAGCCATTGGTGCATTATCACCATAGCGGAAACCTGCTTTAAGAACGCGTGTATAGCCGCCATTACGATCTTTATAACGTGGTGCAAGTACATCAAATAGTTTCTTTGACTGTGCAACATCACGTGTTCTGGAAATTGCCAAACGGCGCGAGTGCAAATCACCACGCTTGCCTAAAGTGATTAGTTTATCAACAATGCCGCGAAGTTCTTTGGCTTTTGGCAAAGTTGTTACGATTTGTTCATGCTCGATCAATGCCGCTGCCATGTTTGCAAACATCGCTTTACGATGGCTTGCAGTTCTGTTCAGTTTCCGGCCTTTTAAACGGTGGCGCATAATATGCTCCCCTTCTTCTTTTGCAGGATGGCCTGGCTCTTAAGACCACCCCTTTGGTTATGAGCTTAATGCTCTTTTACTTTATTCTTCGCATTCTCTTATCTGAAAAGTCTGCAACTTTTCGGGAAAAGGCTTTTATTAGTATTGGTCTTCGTAACGCTTGGCGAGATCTTCAATGTTCTCAGGTGGCCATGCAGGTATTTCCATTCCTAGGTGCAAGCCCATGCCAGCAAGAACTTCTTTGATTTCATTCAAGGACTTGCGACCAAAGTTTGGTGTGCGAAGCATTTCTGCCTCTGTCTTTTGAATGAGATCGCCAATGTAAACAATGTTGTCGTTCTTCAAGCAGTTTGCAGAACGCACTGACAATTCCAATTCGTCCACTTTTTTCAGGAGTGCCGGGTTGAATGCAAGTTCTTGCACTTCTTCCTGTACTTCTTCTTTTTGTGGCTCTTCGAAGTTTACGAAGATTGAAAGCTGATCTTGCATAATGCGCGCTGCATAAGCCACTGCATCATCTGGTGTTACAGAACCGTCTGTTTCAACTGTCAGTGTCAGTTTATCGTAATCGAGAACCTGGCCTTCACGTGTTTTATCGATTTTGTAAGACACTTTGCGAACTGGTGAGAATAAGCTGTCTACCGGAATAAGACCTATAGGAGCATCTTCTGCACGGTTACGTTCAGCAGGTGCATAGCCCTTGCCAGTATTTACAGTTAGTTCCATGCGAATTTCAGCGCCCTCGTCCAGCGTACAAAGCTGATGATCAGGGTTTAGAATTTCAACATCGCCTACTGTTTGAATATCAGCAGCAGTAACAACGCCTGGTCCTTCTTTACGCACGACCATGCGTTTTGGGCCGTCGCCTTCCATGCGAAGCGCAATTTCTTTAACGTTAAGAACAATGTCAGTTACATCTTCGCGCACACCCGTAATAGATGAAAATTCGTGAAGAACACCGTCAATTTGTACCGCAGTTACAGCCGCACCTTGAAGCGATGAAAGCAATACACGGCGAAGTGCATTACCAAGTGTCAAACCATAACCACGCTCAAGTGGCTCAGCAACAATAACAGATTTGAATTGCGTGCTAGATACAACATCTAATTTGTTAGGCTTAATGAGTTCTTGCCAATTTTTCTGTATCATAAATATATCCTTGGGCTTCTGCCACCATCCCTTCGTGGCAAATTTCAAGACATCTACCTGCAATGTGGATTTGTTGCAGGTGGATCAGTATTAAACGCGACGTTTTTTCTTAGCTCTACAACCATTATGTGGAATAGATGTTACGTCACGAATTGATGTGATAACAAAGCCTATTGCCTGCAAGGCACGCAATGCTGACTCACGTCCAGAACCTGGCCCGCGCACTTCAACTTCCAAGGACTTCATACCGTGTTCTTGCGCTTTTTTGCCAGCATCTTCAGCAGCCATTTGAGCGGCATAAGGTGTAGATTTGCGAGAACCTTTAAAACCTTGCGAACCAGCAGAAGACCAAGAGATAGCATTTCCTTGAGCATCTGTGATTGTTACCATTGTATTGTTAAATGTTGAATTCACATGAGCCATTCCCGATGTGATATTCTTGCGTTCGCGGCGGCGAACTTTACCGGCTTCTTTTGCCATTTACATTTCCTTTTTATCGATCTCTACACTGCCGTATTGCCAGCAGCTCCACCTGAAAAACCAAAAGGCTTTTCAAATTCTGTTTCGGCTTTCGCCCTAATTATTTCTTCTTGCCAGCAATAGCCTTTGCAGGGCCTTTGCGTGTGCGCGCATTTGTACTTGTACGTTGTCCACGAACAGGCAAGCCACGACGGTGACGAAGACCACGGTAACAACCCAAATCCATAAGGCGTTTGATATTCATGGAAACTTCACGACGAAGATCGCCTTCCACCATAAAATCACGGTCGATAATTTCGCGGATCTGAAGCACTTCTGCATCAGTTAATTGATTGATACGACGTGCTTCATCGAAACCAGCTTGTTTCATGATATCAGCAGCCCCTTTGGGACCAATGCCATGAATATATTGTAATGCAATGATTACACGCTTGTTTGTTGGTAAGTTTACACCGGCGATACGTGCCATTTTTTAACTCCATCTTTCGGTTAATTCGCGTCCGGTGGAGGCCGGCCCTTGCGAATGATAATACAAACAATATAAAGGCCAGCCTCCATTATCCATAGGGATAAGGAACTGACCAGCAAATTGATTGCGAATGATTAATCATTTAACGAGACTTCTTGCCTTCGTCAAGCGACAAAACTCCCTTTTATATGAATCTGTTAGGCAGATTTCAAAATATTATCAATTGAATTAAAGATATCGCCAATATCGCCCATGCCATCAACTGATTTTAAATCGCCTTTAGCAAAATAATACCCTAATAATGGTGATGTTTCTTTGTAATAAGCCATCAATCTTGTGCGCAATGTGTCGGCATTATCATCTGGGCGGCGTTTAAACTGCGAATTACCACAGCGATCACAGATGCCTTCTTTGGCAGGTTGTTTAAATGTGTCGTGATATCCCTCGCCACAATTGCCACACGTATAACGACCAGAAACACGTTCCACTAATGCTTCATCATTAACTTTAAGTTCAACGACTTTATCAAGTCTCATATCTTTATCAGACAACATGCCTGAAAGTGCTTCAGCTTGTTCTAGTGTTCTTGGAAAGCCGTCAAGAATAAAACCATTCTTGCAATCTGCCTGGTCAAGACGTTCTGATACAATCGCGTTTACAATATCATCAGAAACAAGATTGCCTGCATCCATAACTGCTTTGGCTTTTTTGCCAACATCAGTTCCATTTGCAACGGCTTCACGGAGCATATCGCCTGTGGAAAGCTGTGGAATAGAATATTTGTCTACAATCAGTTTTGCCTGCGTGCCTTTACCGGCCCCTGGAGGCCCAACAAGTATTAGCTTCATTTACGTCGCGCTCCCCTACGCTTGCCTCCGCGCAATTTTTGCTTTTTCATGAGGCCTTCATATTGTTGTGCAAGTAAATGCCCTTGAACTTGCGCTACAGTGTCCATTGTTACACTCACCATAATAAGCAGTGATGTACCACCAAGGAAAGCTGAAATACCGACATTAGACATAAATACTTCAGGAACCAGACATACAAACACCAAATAAATGGCACCAACAACAGTGATGCGTGTCAATACACGGTCAATATGTTCTGCGGTGCGTTCGCCTGGACGAACACCTGGAATAAAGCCACCTTGTTGCTTCAGATTATCAGCAGTTTCTTTTGGGTTGAAAACAATCGCTGTATAAAAGAAAGCAAAGAATGCAATCAGCGCGCCAAATAGTAGTAGATACATCGGCTGACCTCTGCCCAAATAACTCACAATAAATGCAAGCCAATCAGGAAGGTTAGACTCACCGCCAGAGGTAAAGCCTGCAGCCGTTAATGGCAGTAGCAGTAAAGATGACGCAAAGATTGCAGGAATAACGCCAGCTGTGTTGAGCTTAAGGGGCAAGTGCGAAGAATTGCCTTCAAACATTTTATTGCCGACTTGTCGCTTTGGATACTGAATGAGAAGCTTTCGCTGGGCTCGTTCTACAAAGACAATCAAAAAGACTAGCGCTACAGCAACGACAAGCACAGTCAGCATGGTAGCTGTTGAAATAGCCCCTGTACGCCCCTGCTCCAGTAACTGCGCGACCGCAGAAGGCATGGCAGCAACAATACCAGCAAAGATAATCAATGAAATACCATTACCAATTCCACGTGCCGTAATTTGCTCACCAAGCCACATAAGGAACATAGTACCGCCAACTAGCGTTAGAACTGTTGAAATACGGAAGAACCAGCCCGGATCAGCCACGACATTGGAGGCTTCCAAGCCAACGGAAATGCCATAGGCCTGCAAAGTCCCCAAGATAACGGTACCATAACGGGTATATTGGTTGATTACTTTACGCCCCTGCTCGCCTTCTTTTTTAAGTTGTTCAAGTGTTGGCACAACAGAAGTCATCAACTGCATAATAATGGATGCGGAGATATAGGGCATAATACCCAATGCAAAAATGGCCAAGCGCTCTACTGCACCACCATTAAACACGTTCAACAAACCACCTATACCGCCTGCTTGCCCCTCAAAAAGTTGCGCATAAGCACTGAAATTGATGCCGGGTAATGGAATGTAGGTTCCAAGGCGATAAACAATTAAAGCACCTAGTGTAAACCACAGGCGCTTTTTTAATTCATCCGCTTTTGAAAACGATGAGAAGCTAAGATTTGAAGCGAGTTGCTCGGCAGCTGATGCCATTTTAATCTCCCGATAGCCTGAACATAGCAGGCATGTGATTTACGTCCTTCGGGACAAGATAAGTGTTTCGGCCTTAAATTGCGAGGCCGAAACTGTCTTTTACGACTATTTTATTATGCGTCTTTAGGGACGTATACTTTTTTCTCATAAACGGGCTTTTCAAATACCTTGACTGAACCGCCTGCTTTTTCGATTTTTTCAATAGCAGCTTTTGATGCACCAGCTACTTCACAAGTAAGCTTTGCTTTAAGATCACCATCAGAAAGAATACGAACACCATCACCTGCCCTACGCAGAAGGCCAGCTTCCACAAGCATTTCAACAGTGATTGTAGCCTTGCCATCAATTTTCTTGTCATCGATTGCTTTTTGTAAGCTCCCTACAGAAATGATTTTCATGTCTGAAGTAAACATAGCGTTAGAGAAGCCGCGCTTGGGAAGGCGACGGAAGATTGGCATTTGCCCACCTTCAAATCCATTGATAGCCACACCTGAACGAGACTTTTGGCCTTTAACACCACGTCCACCAGTTTTACCTTTGCTTGAACCAATACCACGGCCAACGCGTCTGCGTGACTTTAATGATCCAGCATTATCTGAAATTTCATTGAGTTTCATAATATCTACTCCTGATCGCTTAAGCGTCGTCTTCGACAACACGAACCATATGGCTCACTTTGCGGATCATGCCACGCACTGCTGGAGTATCTTCCAGAGTAGAGCGGCGGTTCATTTTGTTAAGTCCAAGGCCAATCAAAGTTGCGCGCTGATCTGCCGGACGGCGAAGCGGGCTACCTGTTTGTTGAACGGTTACTGTCTTTTTAGCCATGATACCTACCCCTTAGTCTTCTGAACCAATCAGGTCGCGACGGCGTTCCTGAAGGGTTGAATATTTAAGACCACGCTGAGAAGCGATATCTTTCGGGTGCATCTGGTTTTTCAAAGCATCAAACGTTGCGCGAACCATGTTGTATGCATTTGAAGAACCTTGTGACTTCGCAACGATATCCTGGATACCAAGCGTTTCAAAAACAGCACGCATTGGACCACCAGCAATAATACCAGTACCCGCTGGAGCTGCACGAAGAAGAACCTTACCAGCACCATGACGGCCTTTAACATCGTGGTGAAGTGTACGACCAGAGCGCAACGGCACGAAAATCAAATCGCGCTTTGCAGCTTCTGTAGCCTTACGAATAGCTTCTGGCACCTCTTTAGCTTTACCGTGTCCGAAGCCTACGCGACCCTTTTGGTCGCCTACAACTACGAGTGCAGCAAAACCGAAACGACGGCCGCCTTTTACAACTTTTGCAACGCGATTGATGTGAACGAGTTTATCAACAAATTCACTGTCTTTTTCATCGCGATCCCTATTACGGGAGTTTTCTCTTGGTGCCATTTACCTGTTCCTTATTCTTTTCCGGTAGCACTAGACTTAATCAGCAAGACCCTTTGAATTGTTTTGTGATATTCAGGTATCAAACTGGATGAAAGAGGCTATTTAAAAACAGCCTCCCTATTCTTGTATGCTTGTCTATTAGACCAACTGGACTAGAAGCTCAACCCGCCTTCGCGTGCTGCTTCTGCCAATGCTTTCACACGGCCATGATAGATGTATGAACCACGGTCGAAGACAACTTCTTTGATGCCTGCTTTTGATGCACGCTCAGCAACAAGTTTACCAATGGCTTGAGCAGCTTCTACATTAGAGCCTTTCCCGCCTTTGAAATCTTTGTCTAGCGTTGATGCTGATGCAAGTGTGTGACCTGCAGCATCATCAATTACTTGAGCGTAAATATTTTGCGAAGAGCGGTAAACACTTAAACGTGGACGACCGTTTGCAACTTTTTTAAGCTGACGACGTACACGACTAGCACGGCGCGCTTCAGTGGATAGTTTGATTCCCATAATGCGTATGCCTTACTTCTTCTTGCCTTCCTTGCGGAAGATCGTTTCGTCGGAATATTTTACACCTTTGCCTTTATATGGCTCTGGTGGGCGATAGCTGCGGATTTCTGCAGCAACCTGACCGACTTTTTGTTTATCAATACCAGTAATGCTAATTTCAGTTGGCTTTGTACAAGCGACTGTAACGCCTTCTGGCACTTTGTAGACAACTTCATGTGAGAAACCCAAAGACAATTGAACATCCTTACCCTGCATTGCTGCACGATAACCAACACCATTTATCTCTAGTTTCTTTTCAAAACCGTCTTTTACACCTTCAAGAATATTAGCAAGCATGGTGCGGGACATGCCCCACTTTGAGCGTGCGCCCTTAGTCTGATCACGTGGATCAACCTGAAGAACACCATCTTCCATTTTCACTAATACTTCTTTGTTTACAACAAAGTTCAATTCACCTTTAGGGCCTTTAGCTGTAACCGTTTGGCCATCAACTGTAGCAGTAACACCTTCAGGAATTTGAACTGGTTTTTTACCAATACGAGACATTTATCAAACCTCCCTTAGAATACGCGGCAAAGAATTTCGCCACCAACATTCTGAGAGCGGGCTTCGTGATCCGCCATAACACCTTTTGGTGTCGATAGAATGTTAATGCCAAGACCGTTCGCCACATGTGGGATGGATTTGACAGAAGAATATACGCGAAGACCTGGTCGAGATACGCGTGAAATTTCACGAATAACCGGCTTTTCTTCATAGTATTTCAATTCAATGACGATTTCAGACTTGCCATCATCAAATTGTGCCGTTGAATAGTCACGAATATAACCCTCAGACTTCAATACTTCACACACATTTGCGCGTAACTTTGAAGAAGGGCTTGAAACTTTGGACTTGTTACGCATTAAACCATTACGGATGCGAGTTAACATGTCACCGAGTGGATCAGTAATACCTGACATAGATTATCTCCCTTACCAGCTAGACTTAACAAGACCAGGGATCTTGCCAAAATTGCCCAGTTCGCGAAGCGCGATACGAGACACTTTAAGTTTGCGGTAATAACCACGTGGACGACCGGTCACTTCACAACGATTACGAATGCGTATCTTTGATCCATCACGTGGTAGTTCGTTCATCTTCAATTGCGCTTTAAAGCGTTCCTCAATTGGCAATTCACGATTCATGATAATTGCTTTAAGAGCAGCGCGTTTCGCGGCTTGATTTTTAGCCTTACGAACACGTGTCTTGTTTTTTGTAAATGCGCTAACTTTAGCCATTTAATTTTTCCTTTGCTTCACGCTTGCCGTTACTGGTTTTGAGGGAATGGGAAGTTAAACTCTGTTAAAAGAGCTCTGGCCTCGTCATCCGTCTTTGCAGTCGTACAGACGATTACGTCCATGCCCCAGATCTTGTCTACTTTATCGTAGTTGATTTCCGGGAACACGATGTGTTCCTTAATGCCCATAGCAAAATTGCCACGGCCATCAAAGCTTTTCGGGTTTAGACCACGAAAGTCACGAACGCGTGGTAGTGCGATTGTAACCAGACGGTCAATAAAGTCATACATGCGAGGGCCGCGAAGAGTAACCTTTGCGCCAAGTGGCATGCCTTCACGCACCTTAAAGGTAGCGATAGACTTGCGTGCATATGTAACTTGAGCTTTTTGACCTGCAATTTGCGTCAAATCATCAGCTGCAATTTGTGCTTTTTTGGAATCTTGTGTTGTTTCACCAACCCCCATATTAAGAACGATTTTATCGATCTTAGGAACTTCCATAGGGTTTTTATAGCCAAAAGACTCAATCATTTTACCGCGAATAACGTCAGTATAATGCGCGCGCAGGCGTGGTGCGTAATTCGTATCAGCCATTGATTTCTTCTCCAGAACGCTTCGCGACACGCACTTTGCTGCCGTCGTCCTTAATTTTAATACCAACACGTGTTGGCTTGCCATCTTTAGGATCTGCTAAAGCAAGGTTTGATACTTGAATAGCCGCCTCCTTGGAAACAATACCACCCTCTTGAGCCTGGCTTTGTTTTTGATGTCTTTTCACCATATTAATACCAGATACAAGAGCTTTACCCTCGCTTGGCATCATTTTAACGATTGCACCTGTTCGACCTTTGTCTTTACCGGTCAGAACGACAACGCTATCGCCTTTTCTTAGCTTTTGCATAATGTCTACCCCTTACAGCACTTCAGGTGCGAGTGAGATGATTTTCATGTGTCTTTTAGCACGTAGTTCACGCGGCACAGGGCCGAATATACGTGTACCAACTGGTTCGCTTTTGTTATCAACGATAACAGCCGCATTGCCATCAAACTTAATCATGCTGCCATCAGCACGACGCAGTGATTGTGCGGTACGTACAACAACCGCCTTAATCACATCACCTTTTTTCACGCGACCGCGTGGAATAGCTTCTTTAACTGAAGCTACAATAATGTCACCAACTGAGGCGTATTTCCGCTTGGAACCGCCCAGTACCTTGATGCACATAATACGACGGGCACCTGAGTTATCAGCGACCTCGAGATTTGTTTGCATCTGAATCATGACTGGCTACCTTCTTCTTTAATTAATATGTCCATGAAACACTTGCGCGTTCCACAGTGCCTGCCAAACTTATTACGCTTGACCTTCAATAACAGTCCAACGTTTGTCCTTGGAGATTGGTGCACATTCTTCAATAAACACCTGATCTCCAACTTTTTTCACATTAGCCGCATCATGGGCTTTGTAATTTTTTGTACGACGCACAGTCTTCTTGAAAAGCGGGTGGATAAACCTACGCTCAACTTTAACGACGACTGTCTTGTCGTTTTTGTCACTGACAACAGTGCCCTGCAAAACGCGCTTTGGCATGTCTTCAATCTTTCCTTTGTAAGGCTGTTAAGCCTTGGCTTCTGCTGACTGCTTTTCAGCAGCAATTGTCTGAATGCGCGCAATGTCACGGCGAACCTGACGCATACGTGCTGTGTTTTCCAACTGACCAGTCGCTCTTTGAAAACGCAGGTTAAACTGCTCTTTCTTCAAGTTGACAAGCTCTGTTACAAGCTCATCTGGTGTTTTGGAACGAATATCATCGGCCTTCATGGCTCAAACTCTCTCGTCTAATGCCTAGTCAGCTATACGCTGAACAAAGCGGGTTTTAACAGATAATTTACGGCCACCCAGACGAAGCGCTTCACGAGCAACTTCTTCAGATACACCATCAATTTCGAACATCACACGACCAGGCTTAACTCTAGCCGCCCAATAATCGATCGATCCCTTACCTTTACCCATGCGAACCTCAGTTGGTTTCGCAGAGACTGGAAGGTCAGGGAAAATACGGATCCAAACACGACCAGCACGTTTCATATGGCGAGTAATCGCACGACGTGCTGCTTCAATTTGACGTGCATTAACACGATCAGGCTCCATAGCCTTTAAACCGTAAGCACCAAACGTTAGGCGAGAACCGCCCTTGGCTTTACCGCTAATGCGACCTTTGTGCTGCTTGCGGAATTTTGTGCGCTTTGGCTGCAACATTTTTCTTAATCCCGTTTATTATTTGAGTTAGAGCGACGATTGTTATTACCACCACCCTGCTCTTGCGCTTCATTTCCACGACGCTCAGATGCATATGGGTCATGTTCAAAGATTTCGCCTTTGAAAATCCAAACCTTAATACCGCAAATACCATAAGCAGTTGCTGCTGATGCGACGCCATAATCGATGTCTGCACGTAATGTGTGTAGCGGCACACGACCTTCGCGGTACCATTCCATACGAGCAATCTCTGCACCACCAAGACGACCAGCACAATTGATACGAATACCAAGTGCACCAAGGCGCATTGCTGATTGAACCGAACGTTTCATTGCACGACGAAACGCAATACGACGCTCAAGCTGTTGTGCAATTGATTGAGCAACAATTGTTGCATCAATTTCCGGCTTACGTACTTCATTGATGTTGATATGCACTTCAGATGAAGTCATCTCACCAAGCTTACGACGAAGCTTTTCGATGTCAGCGCCTTTTTTACCAATAATGATACCAGGACGTGCTGAGTGAATTGTCACGCGGCACTTCTTGTGTGGGCGTTCGATTACAATCTTGGAAATTGAAGCAGCTGCAAGTTCTTTTTCAAGATAAGCACGAATTGCAATATCTTCATGAAGAAGATTGCCATATTCGCCTTTTGTAGCAAACCAGCGTGAATCCCATGTGCGGTTAATACCGAGACGGAAGCCAATTGGATTAATCTTCTGACCCATTACGCGGCCTCCTCTTCCACTTCACGCACCACAATAGTAAGGTGTGAGAATGGTTTCAAAATACGTGTTGATTTACCACGACCACGCACTCTGAAGCGTTTCATGGTGATTGATTTACCAACGTGTGCTTCTGCTACAACCAGACTATCAACATCAAGGTCATGGTTGTTTTCAGCATTTGCAATTGCAGACTGCAAAGTCTTCAAAACAGTGTCTGAAATTCGTCTTTGGTTAAATTCAAGATCAGCCAAGGCTTTTTGAACTTTTTTACCACGAATAAGCATACAAACATCGTTTAGTTTTTGCGGGCTTGTACGGATGGTACGAGTGACTGCACGAGCCTCGTTATCCTTAAGCACACGTTCGCGTTTTTGCTTGCCCATAATTACTTCCTCTTCGCTTTTTTATCAGCGCCGTGACCGTAATAGGTACGACTTGGCGAAAATTCACCGAGCTTGTGCCCAATCATGTCCTCAGTGATATTCACCGGAATATGTTTTTGACCATTATATACACCGAAGGTAAGACCAACGAACTGAGGCAATACGGTTGAACGTCTGCTCCAGGTCTTGATGACTTCACTTCTGCCACTTTCACGGACTTTATCTGCTTTTTTCAAGAGATAACCGTCGACAAAAGGACCTTTCCAAATAGAACGTGCCACGATGTAGGCTCCCTATCGTTTCTTGCGCTGATGACGTGAGCGCATGATTAGTTTATCGGATGCCTTATTTTTGGCGCGAGTTCGTTTACCTTTGGTAGGTTTACCCCAAGGTGTCACCGGATGGCGACCACCTGAAGTACGGCCTTCACCACCACCATGTGGGTGATCGACCGGGTTCATGGCTACACCACGAACTGAAGGTCTGCGACCAAGCCAGCGCGTGCGCCCAGCTTTACCTTTGTTGGTATTAGAATTATCCGGGTTCGATACTGCACCAATTGTTGCAATACACTCACCATGGATTAAACGTTGCTCACCTGAATTAAGGCGAAGAATTGCATAAGGACCATCACGACCAACAAGT
>CALDZF010000117.1 GCA_937944165.1 uncultured Rhizobiaceae group bacterium
GGGTTACTCCTCCACGCCAACGGCAACAGCATGGACGCAACCTCAGAACCACTCCTACCAGCGATTGAACGCATTGCTTATTTATATGAAAAGCCGACTGGGGTGAGGCGAGTTTGAGTGCTAATGGCGGTTTCTGACCCAAGTTGCCTTTGGAATTTAGATAAAGAACGGCAGGTGTGCGGACAATACAGACCTTGCCATCCGAATGACCAATGACTGCTTTTTATTTTTTGCACTTGCGGCCAAAAGTACCAACAACACCAAAAAATTTACTGTACTTGAGTGTTGATGTTTGCTTTGCTCTATTCTAAATGAAACTATTTTTTGAAAGCAAAATGGTAATATCAATTCAGTCAATCAGAATGCAAAATATTCGCGGATTTTCCGATACAACTTTAGAGTTTGACCAGGACAAAATCGTGTTTGTGGGTGAAAATAACGCTGGTAAATCTTCTTTGCTGTTAGTTATGGATTGGTTTTTAAATCGCTTACAGCTTAGTGAGCTTGAAGAAACCTCCCCAAGTTCCGAGACCATTGATGTGTTATTACCAGCACGAGAAACTGGTAAGCAAGCCCGAAGAATAGAGTTTAGAATTTCTATTCCTGACGGACGAAGACGCAAAAGCTTTAAAACAGGAAGAGGGAAAGAAGATTCCATTCTACTCCGTGTCAATTATCGTAAAGGCAAGAGCTCACTATTCGCCAAGATTGGTGAACCTAAAAGATCGGAGGAGCCAGTTTCCGATGAAAAGGCAATCAAATTAATTCGACTTCTAAGAAAAAAAATTTCATTCACTTATATTCCATCGTTCCGCGATGCTGAGTCTGGTAGATTTAACTCAACTATAACTCACGTATTTAGAGAAAAGCTTAATGAACGCGTACACCACGCTCAACAAGGCGGCGCACCGACTGGGTATAGAGATACCAAAAGTGCTTTTGAAACATTGCAAAAAACTTCAACGAGTTTGGTCCAGCCTGTATTTGAAACATTAAAAGAGTTCATGCCTAGCCATCTATTTCAAGATGCTAAAGCTGTCCTAAACGTTAAACAAAATGACGTCGTAAATTGGTTATTAGATCATCTTAGCTTTGAGCTCGCCACTGGCTCGCATGACACAAATAGAGTTAAGAAGAATGCTGTAGGTTCGGGACTGCAGTCCATGCTCGACATAGCTTTACATATCCCTCAGGAAAGTGGGCTTTTGGAAACAAACTATCTTGCCATCGATGAGCCCGAAGCGTTTCTACATCCGTCGGCGCAGCGCGATTTAGTTGCTCTATTGGATCGATATGTAAGTAATGGGATGAAACTACTGCTTACTACGCATAGCCCTTACATAATTGAAGAAACCAGCTATCAAGACATAGTAATTTGTGCAGACCGAAAGTTTTTTCCTTCTCAATCCGAAGGTGACCAAAGGGATGAAATCAACACCGCGTTGTTAGTCGGATTACATGCTGAAATGCTCTTTAGTAAATCCGTATTGTTGGTAGAGGGCGAAGGTGATCGGCAGTTTTTTGAGGCCCTTAGACGTCGAATTTCCCGTGTCGATAAATCTGGAGCGTGCTCGCGCATGTCAGTTGTTCCAGTAGGAGGAAACACGCAATTCATCCCTACGGCTAAATTATTAAAGAGCTTTGAGAAGTTGGGGGCTGTTCCTATCAAATGGCACATTATTACAGATGCGGACACATCTTCGGAAATGTCTCGGATATTAGATGACCTCGGATATGGAGACGGCAAGAAAGACAGAAATGATTTGCTGAGTGAAATGTCTAAAGCACTTACAGATAAAAAGACTGAGGAATGGTTGACCCAAACTCGGAAGTGCAATAGCTACTTCTTGAAACGACAGGTGCCAGTATTCTTCCTTGAAGGAGACTTGGAATATTCCGCGTTGTCTAAGGTCACTGACATATCGAAACTTTTAAAAAAGTCGTCACAGAAATCAAAAAATAAAGATGATTTTTTGAAGGCGTTAGGATCGAAGGGAATCGATTGCAAATCAAAGGGTGATTCATTCAAGGCTCCATGGTTTCGAGGATTTATGGGAGCTAACATACCCGCTAACAAAGTAAGTGATTGTGTTCTCAGTGTCTTGAAGGCTTGGGGCCAGGCTGCATCTAAAGATTTTGACATCGAAGCATTTATCAAAAAAGGGCAAGTTCTCTGAATGCAAATTATTTCTCAAGGGATAGACAAAATTGGAATTACCCTTGTTATTTAATATCAGCTTTGGCGAAGTTATGAGGTGACGATAAGTAACCTCCTAAGGCCGTTTGCGGCGCAGGCCTATGTCATTTCCAGAAAGTGAACTTTTGCTGCGGTAAAGAAAATTGGTAAATTGGGCTCAATTCAGCCATTGGGGCATTTTAACCATTAGGTAGCTTCTGGCAGCACACACCTGCCATTACTAAAATATTTTTTCTCCAATAAACTTTTCCCCGCATTCCAAACCTCAAGCATAATTCTTTCATCAGCAAGATGCACAACCGTAGAACGCGTCTATTGTTTTATGTCTGGCTGAATGCGGAGCGGCGGTGGCCATAGTCTTTGGCGAACAAACCAAAAGCATTGCTTCGTTAGTTTATTGGCGAACAAATCAAAAGGATTTGCTTCGTTAGTTTATTGGCGAACAAATCAAAAGGATTTGCTGCGCTGATCACAATCGGTGGTTTGTTTGTAACAAGCAAATCAGATTGGACAGTGGGCGGCTTACGGATGCGAAATCATCCAAGAGGTGTTGGTGGGAAGTGTGCCTGAGAATCTCATCCGACAACATCAAATCTCCGCGTGAGGGCTGAAAGCCCAGCACATACGGGCGTTACTTATTCAGCCCTCACAGTTGTGGTTAATTTGCTTTCCGATAAGGCATCCGCCTTATCGTCCCTCTCTCGACGGCACTTCGTTTGTCTGCCGAGCAGTGGTTCACGCACTGGCGTTTTGGCTTCTCAACGTCGCTGCGCTTGTTTGCCAGCCAGCGGCTAATCGCCAAAGCCTTGTGCTGCCACGGAGGGGAGGAATTCTTATATACCACCGTTCATAGATGGGCGAGTGAGCGTATACACACGTTCGTCCTCCTAGGGCTTCGGCGCAATAAACAATTCTCAATTGTTAATTGTCTGCGCCTCAATCCCTAGGATCTACGCAAGAAAACAAAAGAGACAGTAAATGGAGAAGTTGTAAATCTTGTCCAACTTGGAGGTTCGACACTATCGAAACTTGATGAGATCCTAGGCACAAGGCCTAGGATGACGCAGATAACAGCCCCTCATGCTTCAAGCCCGTCGCCCATCGACTTTGCTCAGGGAGAGGGAAATGAAAATGTCAGCTACTAGCTTATACTCACTGCTTCATGTTATTGCTCACAAAACCAAAGGGACTCAAACCCCATGAAGATGATTAACAAGAACGACCTGCCTGAGAAAATGTGTCCTGTATGCGAACGGCCATTTTTGTGGCGTAAGAAGTGGGAGAAGAATTGGGAAGAAATTGTATATTGCTCTGCCAAATGCAGACGTAATAAGAAGAAGCCCAAAGAAGATTAAATTACAAAGCAGACCTTTTGGTCTGTTTGCATTATTTAGTGGCGAACAAATCAGTAGGATTTACTTCGCAAAGCCGTTTTGCCACCTTTCCATTTGTTGTAAGAATGAGTACAAAGGCTTCAACAGATTTCAATGACAGCAGTTTGACAGGCTAAATATGAAAATTTCAGACACTCCTAAACTTGTAACTATTTTTGGCGGCTCAGGCTTTGTTGGCCGTTATGTAGTTCGTGCGCTGGTTAATAGAGGATACCGTGTTCGTGTTGCGGTGCGCCGTCCAGACTTGGCTGGCTTTTTACAGCCCATTGGCAACGTTGGTCAAATCCAATTGGTACAGGCTAATTTGCGATATGCAAAGTCAGTTGAAGCGGCGACCAAAGGTTCTGATGTTGTTATCAATCTGGTTGGTATTTTGGCTGAGTCAGGTCAACAAAAATTTGATGCAGTTCAATTTGAAGGTGCACGTGCCGTTGCGCAGGCTGCCAAGTTTGAAAAAGCCAAGCTTATTCATATGAGTGCAATTGGCGCTGATCCAGATTCTGCCTCTGCCTATGGTGAAACCAAGGGCAAGGGTGAAGAAGCGGTTCGTGAAATTGTAAAAGATGCAATTATTCTGCGCCCTTCGATTGTGTTTGGTCAGGAAGATGATTTCTTTAATCGCTTTGGTGCAATGTCAAGACTTGCACCAGCATTGCCGTTAATCGGTGGGGGTAAAACAAGATTTCAACCCGTTTATGTAGGCGATGTTGCACAGGCCTTTGCGCTTGCTGTTGAGGGAAAGTTGCAAGATGGTAAAACCTATGAATTGGGTGGGCCACAAACACCAACATTCCGCGAGTGTCTTGAACTGCTGTTAAAGGAAGTTGGGCGCAAGAAAGTGCTTTTAAACCTTCCATGGGTTGTTGCTGGCATGATGGGCAAGGCGCTGGGTTGGTTGCCTGGTGCGCCAATTACTTCTGATCAGGTTGAAATGTTGAAAACCGATAATGTGGTTTCAGATGAAGCGATTAAACAAAAGCTAACCTTTGAAGGCATGGGTATTCAACCCACACCAATGGCTGCAATTTTACCAACTTACCTGGTTCAATATCGCCCGCATGGTCAATTTACCAAGATTGCTGATGAGAATGAATAAGTGCAAGGGTTGTTGGGTTTTCTTCCTGAAAGTTTAACATTCTTTTCCGCAAGTATTTTAATTGTAGCAAGCTTTTTTACCTCAGCACTGACCGCTTCAGTTGGTGTTGGCGGTGGTTTATTTATGTTGGGGTTGATGACCTATGTTATTCCGATTGCCGCTCTTATTCCTGTGCACGGACTTGTTCAGTTAGGTTCAAATACAAGTCGTTCGTTTATTCAGCGTGCGCATATTAAGTGGCGTATTGTTTTTCTGTTTTTTTTGGGAAGTGTGTTTGGCGTTTTAGCAGGGGCTATGTTGGCAGTTCAGATACCTGCTTATCTATTGCAGTTTATTCTTGGAATGTTTCTGATTGTTGTGGTTTGGATAAAACTTCCAAAGATACAAAATGCAAATGCAGTGGTCATCGGTTTTGGTGGCACGATAACGACATTTGCAACCATGTTTATTGGGGCAACAGGGCCATTGGTTGCAGTGTTTTTAAACTCGCTTTTTGATGAGCATAGAAAAATGGTTGCAACCCATGGTATGGTGATGACTTTGCAGCATTGTTTGAAAGTGCTGGCTTTTATAATTGCAGGATTTGCCTTTTGGCAATGGCTTCCACTGATTGTTTTAATCGTTATTTCAGGGTTTTTAGGTGCAAAGATGGGAACCTCAATCCTCAATAAGGCTCCCGAGGTTATAATAAAACGAGCCTTTAAATTTGTCATGACGGTTATCGCAATTGATTTAATTCAAAGTAGTATTTTTTAATTCTTATTAAGATTTGCCTGACATAGTAATTAGAAGCTGGGCGGCGAACAGGAGAATACTTATGTACGTGCGCGCTTCTTTTTCATCTCTTTATGAAGCAAATCAAAACGCTGATATTATGCGTTCCAATCGCAGAAGCACACCGCGTGAATTGACCAAAGAGCTTGCCGAACTCATTGTAGATTTAAATGGCCGCAAGATTACCTGTCTAGTGCATAATATATCAGATGGTGGTGCGATGATAGAAAGCTCAAGTGGTTATTTGCCCAAGCGGTTGATTTTAAACTACCCTGACAAAGATATTCGTGCAGTTTGCCGTCTTGCCTGGATGAAAGGAAACTTGGCTGGTTTGGAATTTATCTAAGTTGTGAACTTAGGCTTTCTGCTTTATTCGCGTCATTTGTGACGTATCAGTAGAATTGACATCTATCTTAATGCGCATAGGCTACTTACCATATTATATGGAAGGAAAGTAGGTATGAATATCAATACTACATTTTCAGTTGAAGACCGTAAAATTGACCCATCGAAGAAACCAGGATTAAAGCCTGATGGCACGCCTGATGATAATAATCGCATTGAAATTGGGCCAACCGACTTAGCATTTGCTGAATGGCAAGCAGCAGGTCTTGAGATGCCCAATATGCCTGCACTTCGAAAATATCGATATGATCGGTTGCTAGCGGAACTTCATAAGCGCGACTATGGTGCAATCATGATGATGGATCCACTTAACATCCGATATGCAACTGATAGTACGAACATGCAGTTGTGGAATACGCATAATCCTTTCCGTGCCTGTGTCTTGTTTGCTGATGGTCATATGATTTTGTGGGATTATAAAAACTCTCCATTTTTGGCTGATCATAATCCGCTCGTAAAAGAAGTTCGTTCTGGTGCTTCAATGTTTTATTTTGGCAATGGCGATAATATTGAGCAAGATGCGAAAACTTTTATCAGTGAAATTGATGGTTTGATGCGCAAACACGCTGGCGATAATCGGCGCATTGCGGTTGATAAAATTATGGTTGCTGGCCTCAAAGCGTTAGAGCGCTGCGGGCTTGAAGTGATGGAAGGGGAAGAACTCACCGAAAAGGCACGCGTTATCAAAGGTAGCGAAGAAATAAAGGCGATGCGTTGTGCTGTGCATTCTTGTGAAGCTTCAGTACGCGCCATGGAAAATGCTGTTCAACCTGGCATGAGTGAAGATGATGTTTGGGCTGTTCTTCATGCAGAGAATATCAAGCGTGGTGGTGAGTGGATAGAAACGCGTCTGCTGGCTTCAGGGCCAAGGACTTTCCCATGGTTTCAGGAATGTGGCCCAAGGATAATTCAGGAAAATGAAATTCTGGCCTTTGATACCGATCTGATTGGTGTTTACGGACTGTGCGTGGATATTTCGCGCACGTGGTTTGTCGGCGATGGAGAGCCAACTGATTTGATGAAAGAATATTACCAGCTTGGGCATCAACATATTATGGAAAATATGGCTTTGTTAAAGCCGGGTGTTTCTTTCAATGAACTTGTGTTCGGTGGTCATCAGTTGCCAGAGAAATTTGTGCCTGCACAATATGGATGTCGAATGCACGGCGTTGGCCTTTGTGATGAATGGCCATTAATTGCTTACCCAAAAAACCATTCACCAGGTGCTTTTGAATATGATATTGAACCTGGCATGATGTTATGCGTTGAAGCCTTGATAGGGACAGAAGAAGCTGGCTTTTCTATTAAATTAGAAGATCAGGTTTTGGTAACGGAAAACGGTTATGAAAACCTTACAACTTATCCATATGATGCTCGTTTTATGAATTAATTTTCAAACCATGATACACTGTAATCTCCAGGGCGTGAGCTTCGCGAACGGTATCTGTTTCGGGTACCGTTTTTTTGACATTTTTAGCGTTCAGAGCTTGTTCATGCAGTTTATGTTATTTTTAAAAAATCGGTGGCTATTAACCGTTCTTTAATAAAAATGTATGAATGATTAATAAATTAATTAAAAAGGTTACAAATCATGAAACGTGGCGCAATAATTCTCGCAACAACGTTAGCTTTAGCTTCTTGTTCAAGCACAACAGACCCGCTTACTGGTCAAGCTCAACGCAATAATACCGCAATTGGTGCAGGTGTTGGTGCAGCAGTTGGTGCGGTCGCTGGTCTTGTCATTGCAAGAAACAAAAGCGGTAGTGATAAACGAAAAGCGATTTTGATTGGAGCAGGTGTTGGTGCCTTAACAGGTGGTGGCATTGGTGCTTACCAAGACCGTCAGGAACAAGAGCTTCGTCAACAGCTGATTAATTCAGGTGTTAGTGTTACACGTAATGGCAATGATATTATTCTTAATATGCCTTCCAACGTGACATTTGCATCAGGTCAGGATTCACTTAATCCAAACTTCTTCCAAGTGTTGGACTCGGTGGCAATTATCTTGAACAAATATCCAAAAACAATATTGGATGTTGATGGTCATACAGACAGTGTCGGTGATATCGGTTCTAATCAAGCTTTGTCTGAACGTCGTGCTGTTAATGTTGCGCGCTATTTGAATTCTCGCCAAGTAGATAGCCGTCGTTTGCAAGTGATTGGATTTGGCGAAAGCCGTCCGATTGCAGACAATGCATCTGACGCGGGTCGTGCTGCAAATCGCCGTGTTGAAGTTCGAATTTCACCTATTACTCAATCGTAATTATTTTCTTATTCCCATAAGAAAAGCATAAGTTTATAATCATACCACGCCTTATAATTAAGGCGTGGTATTTTATTAGGTGATATCTTGATGAAACAAGAACGACGTATTGAAATTGCACTTTTAGTGATTCGTGTAACTGCAGCAATATTTCTGGGGCTTTGGGCAACTTTAAAATTCCACCGCCCTGAGTGGCAGCGTAATATTTTTGAAGGCTCTTATAATATCAGCTTTTTTACGGTTACAGATAATTTGTCTTATTTCTTGGGGGGCATACAAATCATAATTGTTTTAGCTTTTGTTTCTGGCTTTATGCGCACCTACACTTATGGTTTGGTAATGCTAATGTCGGCTGCTGGTGTAATTGGGTCCTTGGGCTCGTTTTTAACCTATTATAATTACCCAAAGAATCTGCTGTTGACCTCAATTCCAACACTTGGTGCTTTAATTGCACTTTTCATATTGCGCGATATGGACAATTTATTTTCAATGTCTGCAAAGAAAAAGAAATAACTTAAGTACAATCCCTGGTAAATTTATCACTAATTTACGGCCTGGGCTTTGGTGATCCCGATAGTCATCATATATCATATTTAAGTTATTGAAGATAATAGTAAAAATATATTTTATAAATTAAATAACCAACATAAAAACCAACAAATTTAATTTTTCATGAACTTTGTTAAATATTAATTATGAAGTACGTAGTCATTTAACAAATGAGAATGTTTGTGGAAGATAAAAACTACGCCGAATAATTGGCGGTTGTTATCGACCTCTATTCCAGACGTGTAGTTGGTTGGTCAATGCAAAATCGTCAAACAATAGATTTGGTTTTGCAGGCTTTGTTGATGTCCGTGCGGCGTAGAAGACCGAAAAGTAAAGTGTTGATTGGAACTCGTTTCTAAAGCAACACAATCTAGAACACTCTATGAGCCGTCGTGGAAATTGTCATGACAATGCAGTCGCAGAAAACTTCTTTAGCTTGCTTCAGCGTGAACGTGTCCGCAGAAAAACCTATCGCGCACGAGATGAAGCAAGATTAGACGTGTTCGATTACATTGAGATGCTCTACAATCCAAAACGCAAACATTCTAACAACGGAATGCTATCGCCAATCAATTTTAAAAAGCAGTAGAAAATGAAACTGAAGGTGTCTAAGAGACTGATTCAAAATTCAACAGTATCAGAAAGAATGATGAAGTTTCGCAGCAAATACCATTCTGAATGGCTCTAATTCCATCGGCACTTTTGTTTGATTGCTGCTTAAGTATCTCCAAAGCGGCATTTAATATGTCGTGAATTGAATTTCCAATCAGGCTCTTAGAATAAACCCGCTAACAATTTATTCTGGTCTTTAGTCAAAATAACAGTTGTTTTTCAAATCTTATAATAGTTACTTATCATATTCGATAAATATCTAGGATGTGAAGCAGCTTTTGGAAACAGACAATCCCACAAATATTAGCTTTAAAGATTTTCAAACGTTAGAAAATGTTCTTAAAAAACTTCGTTCCAAGCATAAACTCTATCCTGAGCATCCAAAGCAGCAGCAGTTTTATAAGTTATCTTTTTTTAGAGAAAAATTTAGCACAACTAGAGTTTTAGAGATACTGCTTGATGATGAACCAATGGACTCTCCCTTTAAGTGCGTTCTTGCTGCTGGCCTATGCGGATGGGTTTTTGACCCTACTGAAAATTTTTTTTGCAGAAAGCCTAATGTACTTAGAAATTGAAAGAATTCTGGGAGAGTGCGTTGCTTTTTCATGTGATTATAGTTTTGAAAATGAAGAGATAAAAGAGATATTTGGCAATCATGTATTGCTTGGCGATACTTTTCATAAAGACATTAGAGCTCCCTTAGCTGGATCAAGTCCCTATGAACATTTTATGAGTGGCTTGGACTTAGAAGAAGGTCTTTTAGGCGAGTTGAAAAGCATTAACTCAATTAACTATTGTCTACTCCTGCTGCATACTATTGGTGATATATATGACGAAGAAAAACATCGGCCACCAAGTTGGAACTTTGTCAGGCAATTTGCTGCTTCTAATCGAGTCAAATCTGACCCTTCAGCAATAGAGATAGTTTTCGAGTCATCATATGCAGATACTCGCTTAAGAGAAGGTTGGGCAAAATATAGGCAGTCCTTAGCAATGCTATACACCGCAAATTATATAAAGATAAATAGCAAGCGAACTCTCCTTGAAATGATTTTATCAACTCAATTAAACACTAGGGTTTTATTGGAAAAATTGCCTGAGTGGCTTTCAATGTCATCTTATTATTATTCAAAATATCTTAAGCCATTGAGAAATACTGCACAAAGCCCTGTAGGCGAGTGGCTCATTCATAAAAAAATAAGTAAAACAAAATTTCGAGCAAAAAAGCTTATTTCAAAAGAAATCGTAGATTTTAAATTACGTAAAAAATTATAGTAAAAACAATGTCTAAGAAGAATTATCGTAGTTAGGTACTTCTTAAATGCGGCCTTTAAGTGGTTCAAATTTATTAGCGTAATTTTGAACCAATAAAATTTATTATACCTTTAAAGCTCCAACACAAGGAGTTTGAAATGGAAATTAATAGAAACCAGAACTATCTTCGACTTCATCATTTAATTGGTGATGGTGGCTTGTTACCAATCAGTAGAAGTACATTTTACAACTGGGTTGCAGCTGGAAAAATTCCTCCACCTATTAAGCTTAGTGACAGGGTGAGCGTATGGCGTAAGTCTGAAATCCTTGCCTTCATTGATAAGATGGAGGCAAAGTAATGTGCGCACCAAAGAAAACCTGCCAAGAGCATATTGATGACCAAGTTCGCTTGACTATCAAGCGGCTAAAAAAGATGAACACTCCAAAGTCTCACAAGCTAGCTAAGGAAATAGAAAAATGTCGCGATGAGGACGCATATAATTGTAACCTTGCAGCGTGTAGATTATGCAGAGACAAAACCCAATTAGCTTTTGCGGAGGCAATTACAAAGCACTTTAAAAAGAAAAAGCGGATAAAGTTTTTTACTGTAATACCTGCTGATGGTTGGGTGGCTTATCATGATATATATTCATTTGATCTTCTATCGTTTAAACGTAGGCATACTACCAAGATTAAACGCATTCTTCCTAATGACATGTGTGTAATTGGTGTTGTTGATGTTTCCCTTAATAGCTTTGAAAACGGTAAAACTTGGTGGCAGTTTCACCTGCATTTTTATCTTTTGGGGGGTAGAGCATCTGAATTTACATCTAAACTTCGAGAGCGGTTTATTAAGGATGAAGAAAAGGCAATCTTCCGACCAGTTAAGGTTGATATTGTGCCGAATAAGGATCTGCCGTCCAATGCGGCATATGTT
>CALDZF010000118.1 GCA_937944165.1 uncultured Rhizobiaceae group bacterium
AGGAGAAAGCTTGTAGTTTTGGCATTTCGGCCGATCATTTCTGACCTCCGAAAATTGTAGTTTTTCTATGTCAAAAAACAACAAACCCGCAGTGCCTCCAAGGGTGTCTGTGCGGGTGGCTGGGTTATAGGGGAGAAAGGGGCAGAATGCAAGCGTTTTGGGTGGCTTCGCGCTTGTCCCAATTTGCCCGTTATAGGTTCCTTAAATTATACAAAACCCTGAATGCAAGCAACGTGAATGTGACGCCAAAGAATGCATCTGCAAATCGGCGAAATCTTTGATAAAATAATCTGAAGAAATTCGTTGAAAATGCCAGCGAATAAGTCCCGTAAATGATGAAAACCACGATGCTGGCTCCTATCGCAAAGACCGCAAGAATTGAGAAATTGGTTGTAACAGCTGTGATGAGCGACGAGATGGATACCCAGAACAAGGCCACTTTCGGGTTTGAAAAGGTCACGCCAAGACCATGCAGGATGTTCGCTTTCAATGACCGCGTGCTTGATGATGAAACCATTGATGTTTCATCTCTGTTCAAGCTGGATTTGAACGCTTTATAGGCGAGGTACAACAAGTAAGATGCGCCCAGAAACGTAAAGATATACAGGAAAGCGGGCGCTATAATCAGGATGCTGGCAAGGCCTAATGTTGCCAAGATTGCCCAAATGAAGGCTCCAATTGCAATTCCCAGATTAACTTGCAACCCCTGCCTTATGCCACCACCCAGTGATGATGAGACGACGGCAAACATGTTTGGCCCAGGTGAAATCGCTGCGGCCGCCAAGCCTGCCCAGCCAGTTAACATTGCATATAGTACGGTTGAATCGCTTAACATTTGAATGAATTCCCTTTGGTTGATTTGGGATAATCCTACATGAAGGGAAAATTACATGGTTCGATAATGACCGAACTATTGCAGGCCAAACTGTGTTATATAATCTGCATGACTTATGAATCTGAAATGACAGTCGTTGCTTCCCTGATAGGCGATCCATCACGCTCTCTCATGCTGGCGGCACTCATGTCGGGTGAGGCACTCACAGCCACAGAGCTTGCGAATGAGGCGAGTATTACCAAACAAACTGCAAGTTCGCATTTAAGCAAAATGCTTGATGCAAATCTGCTTGAAGTAGAAAAGCAGGGTAGGCACCATTACTACAGATTGGCAAATGCAGATGTTGCGCAATTGCTTGAGGCGCTTATGAGCATCTCTGCCGGAATTGGTATGAAGAAAACCAAACCAGGTCCGAAAGATGCCAGAATGCGCAAGGCACGGCTTTGTTATGATCACCTTGCGGGAGAAATGGGTGTTGCCTTGTTTGACAGTTTGGTGCGGCGGGATTTGCTGAGTTTTGACTATACGCAAAAAAGCGAAAACCAGATCAAGCTCAGCGATAAAGGTATTATGTTTTTCAATGACTTCGGGATTGATACTGATCTTTTAAGAAAGGCAAAACGGCCAATTTGCAGAATATGTCTTGATTGGAGTGCACGTCGTTCTCATCTCTCAGGTGGCTTGGGCGCAGCGATCCTAAAACAGTTTTATGCAAAGGATTGGGTTCGAAAATCTGAAACACCAAGGTTGCTGATTTTTACGCAAAAAGGTGAGAGGGGATTTAAAACCGCGTTTGGTGATTAGTCCACGATGCTGCGAAGTTCAATTTCTGCTACGCCTGCTGCGATGTTTAGGCCTTTTTGACTTTGCAGACTGATGGGTTGTAGCGCAAAGGTTTGACTTGATCCGCCTACAAGCACATTTGCTCCCAAACCCACCGCAAAGGTGGCCGAGGCTTGTGCGCCGATATAATCGCCCTGCAAAAATCCCTTGGTGAACTGACTATCTGTCGGCGCGGCCACAATCCACTTGATGTAGGATTCTTCCGTTTTACCGATATCAAGGCCAAGCTTGTTGATGACGCCGAAGTAATTATCGACGATCTCTTCTGATTTATAAGAGGTGAAAACGCAAGAGATATCTTTTTGAGACCCAATGATAAACCCCGTTCCTTCATCGACGAAACATTCAAGCTCGCCCAGTTCTATGCGATCTTCTGCATAGGATTGTGAATTGCTGAATACGAGTATTGATAGCGCAAAAAGCGCAGGGTGGATTATTTTTAACATTTGGAGAGCCTTATATTTTAAAGCTCATTAGCAGGTAAAATGTGGCTAAAGTAAAGTCTAGATTCTGATCCTAGTCGAACAGGCTAGAAACAGATTTTTCCGAGGCTGTGCGTTTAACAGCTTCGCCCATGAGTTCTGCAATTGAAACAACACGAATGTTGCTTGCAGCTCTTATGGCTGAAGTGGGCTCAATCGAGTCTGTTATAACAAGCTCTTTCAACATTGAAGATGTAATTCTTGCAACTGCACCGCCTGATAATACGCCGTGGGTGATATAAGCTGTTACGCTTGTGGCACCCATTTTAAGAAGTGCTTCGGCAGCATTGCAGAGCGTTCCGCCTGAATCAATGATGTCATCAATCAAGATACAGTCTTTGCCCTTAACGTCACCAATAACGTTCATTACCTCGGATTCTCCTGGCTTGTCGCGGCGTTTGTCTACGATGGCAAGAAGTGAATCCAGCCGTTTGGCCAGTGCGCGTGCACGAACCACGCCGCCTACGTCTGGTGATACGACCATAACATTACCAATGTCCAGATGCTCTTTTGCATCGCGTGAGAGAACTGGTACAGCGAAAAGGTTGTCGGTTGGTATGTCAAAGAAACCTTGAATTTGAGCTGCATGAAGATCAAGCGTTAATACACGGTCAGCACCTGCTTGTGTAATCATATTGGCAACAAGTTTGGCAGAAATCGGCGCGCGTGGGCCTGGTTTTCTATCTTGTCTTGCGTAACCGAAATAGGGAATAACTGCAGTAATGCGTCTTGCAGATGCGCGACGAAGCGCGTCAATCATAATCAGCAATTCCATAAGGTTGTCATTTGCCGGGAAAGAAGTTGATTGTAATACAAAACAATCTTCGCCTCGAACGTTTTCAAGAATTTCTACAAATATTTCCTGATCGGCAAAACGTCTTACATTGGCTTTGCCAAGGGGGACATCAATATGTTCTGCGACTTGTTGTGCGAGGGTTTCGTTAGAGTTCCCAGCGAAAATTTTCATTATACAGACCCTGCAAGATAAGATTTTACAAGTTTCTTAAGCCAATGCGTTTAACCTAGCAATGGTGACTTTCTTAAAAAGGCTAATCAGTTGGGGATTTCTGCCCAAGCAGTTGAATATTTATTGCGTGGGCTTTGATTAAGAACGTCTGTCGATCCAGGATTTTAGTTTTGCTGTTGTTGTAGCCGCAACGCGTTGGATTTCCCTGTCAGTAATGGCTTGCCAAGGATCAGACCTTGAAGTGCCAGTGCGTTCGCGGCCATTGATGCGGTGCAGGCGTTTGCCTGTGCTGTCTGTTACATCCCAAACATAAACCAACAAAGTGCCAGTCCCATCATTTAGCGCAGAGAAGTAACCTTTGACCTTGTATTTTGCGCCAGAGCGTGTTGGGGGAAATACTGTTAGCCCATTGGTTTGCGCTGTAGTGTTCAAAAACCTGTTAAAACTTGTTGCCTTATTTTGTGGCGCGCCTTCGAATGGCAGAAAGCTTAACGCTTTGCTTGCGTCTATGCTGGGAACTTGTGCTGGCGCTGTTGGTGTGAGACTGGCAACTGTTGGTTGCGTTGTATCTGCCAACCCAGTGGATTGAACTTGCTGGTTTGCTTGTTGTTGAAGTTGTGCTTCCGCAACATTCTGACTGGGTGTCGGGGTTGCCTGTGGTGCGAGTGCGGTTGGATTAGCCGTTTGTCCAGCAACTTGATTCACTGCTTGTTGGGTGTTTGTAGTTGGTGCTGGTTGAGCAGTAATTGGTTGTGGTCTTAAATCCTGTTCAACAGACGCATTCGTGCATGCTGACATTATTATAAATGCAACAAGCGTGAGACTTGCTTTAAAGCCCTTAATAAACATACGTGTTGCCCAGTCCCCATTAAAGAATCATTTTCATGAGGTTTGCCTTTAGCAAACAATTAGGTCAATATCATGACGTGATAAATCTTGCGGCCCTGACGCTTTTGTTATGTAACTTTGTCCAATAGTCATGGCAGTTTCGCTTTCACTGTCTGCGATAATCATGTGCGTGAAGATTACCATGTTTTCAACTATTTCAGTTTCATTGCCAGAAAAGATCATTGGTTTATCCATCCAGCAAGGGGTGTAAACAGCACCGAGTGAATACCCGCATGCGTTTAATCGGTGCTTGGATAGACCTGCTTCATCCAATGCTTTTGCGTGGGCATCAAACATATCTGAAAATGTATTGCCAATCTGCATAGCTTGACGAACGCCAACATGAGCGGCACTTGCAGCTTCGTGGAGTTCAATGTGTCGGCTAGATGGTTTTCCTGTAATCAACGTTCGCATCATGGCTGCATGATAATGCGCCCATGCGCCTGACCATTCTAGTGTTAGTTGGTCGTTTCTATCTAACGTTCTGCGGCCGGATTTATAGCGGCACAAAAGGGCGTCTCGTCCAGAACCAATAATAAATTCATTACCTGCATAATCTCCGCCTGCACTAAAGATTGCAGAGTGCATGGCAGCGAGTATATCGCCTTCGCTTGCTCCTGCCTTGGTGGTTTTAATAGCAGCATCCAATGCTAGATCAGAAAGTTCGCCTGCTTTGCGAACATACTCGAGTTCTTCTTCGGATTTTACGAGGCGAAGTCCGTTTACAAGTTCAGAAGCATCTTGTAATTGCGCAAATGAGGAAAGGCGTGAATTAACATCCATGCCGTATTTTGCAGTTAAGCCAACGGTATCATATTCAACGCCAATCTTTGCGCCCACTAAATCCATGTCTGAAAGGATATTATGTAAATTCAGTGTTGGATCAGCGCCTCCTTTGTCCGTCCAAATAATTATATTTTCAACAATTGAAGTATGTTGAGCTTGGCGCAAATCTGGTGCGCGGGTGAGCAAAGCTATTTCACCATTAGCTTTAACAATCATGGACTGGAAAAAGCAATATCCAAAAGTATCGTAGCCTGTAAGCCAATACATGCTTTCTTGTGCAAAGAGCAAAAGACAATCGAGGTTTTCTTCTGCCATTTTTGCTTTTAAACGTTCGAGCCGGTTTGCATATTCCTGCTTTGAAAAATGTAGCGCCATGATGGTTTATCCGTTGATTTTTATAACTGAGATTTGCCGACCATAATCAGCTTCGCTGCGGTGGGTTTTTCTTCTGTATGAGAAAAATTGTTTTTCGTCTGAATACGTGCAATCGCCAGTCCAGGATGCTTTGACTTCTTGCCCATGTAATCGATCCAAAATATATTGGGGAAGATTAAACATGGCGTGATTGGCATTCGTTGAAGGCGCAAAATAAGTTTCGTTCTTTGCATTCATATCAAGAATGTTTTCAATAAACTCAGGGCCAACTTCATAATGTTTCTGGCTAATGGTAGGGCCAAGCAATGCAACGATGTTTTCGCGTTCTGCTCCAATGGTTTCCATGGCTGAAATGGTGTTTTCCAGAATGCCGCCTGTTGCACCTTTCCAACCTGCGTGTGCTGCACCTATAACGCCGTTTTCTGCGTCTTGAAATAAAACAGGCCCGCAATCTGCAGTCATGATACCAATGGCAATATCTGGTGTGCTGCATACCATTGCGTCCTGCTTTGGGCGATTGTCCATTGTCCAAGGTGTGTCTGCTATTGCTACATCGGCTGAGTGAACCTGATAGACCATCATCAGCCTGTCATCTGTAACGCCCATGCTTTTAGCAACGCGTCTGCGATTTTCCAATACAGTTTCACGCTCATCATCAGAACCAAGTCCGACATTTAAGCCTTCATAAATGCCAGTTGAAGCACCGCCTATTCGGGTGAAAAAACCATGTGTTGTAGCAGCGTTTTTAAGGACTTCGGATTGGATTGGTTTTGGCGTGTTCATGGGGATAACTTTATGATACCGGCAGGTTGAGTCAATATGTGTTTTAAGATACTCGTTTTAAAGCGTCCCAAATTCAAAGACTTTGAAGAGATCGCCCATTTCATCTGGCAATGCCAATCGCTCTGCCTGTTGGGTGAGAAGTTCCTGTATTTCGGGGGATTTTTGATGGCCTAATTGACCAGCGCGTTCCAAAAGGCCAGTCTTGATTAAAAACTCACCTTGTTTTTGAAGAGGCTTGATATTCAATCCTGTTTCCTTGGCAATTTTTCCAAGTGAATCAAAATCTACATGTGAGGTTAAGTCTGCAAGGCCAGGTTCTTTTAAAATATCAGCAAATCCGTGATTACGCATGGCTTGAACTGTGTCACCAAAACCAGTTTTGCCATGACCATAATCAATGAAGATTGCACTGCCTGTGTTTTCTTTTAGCAAGTTTGATGTGTTTGCGATGAATGCTTCGCGGATTGTGGAAATTTCAAAGACTGCGCCATCTGGTTCATTCATTGCATTTGGTGGCAGGCTATCAGCTTCTAAAACGCCAGCGCCCAAAACCCATATGAGTGCATCATTGTCATCAAGGCTAATTGAATGTTCGCGCCACTCATTGCCTGTTTTTATGTATTGGCGAATGGGTAGTACATCTAAAAACTCATTGGCAATAAGTATAGTTGGCTGTGCAGGAATATTCTGGATGGACTTGTGCCACGTAATATTATCATATTCGTTTAGAGTTTGTTTTTGCGTTTTAATCAGCTTATCGCTGGTTTCAATCATTTGAATTTGTGCAGCTACAAGAAAGTCAGGAACAGCATTTCCAATGCGCAATAAATCGTGCATGAGCGTGCCTTTGCCTGGACCCAGCTCTACCAAATTAAAAGGCGATGGTTTGCCAAGTGCGTCCCATGTTTCTGCCGCCCATATGCCAATCATTTCACCAAACATCTGGCTAATTTCTGGTGCGGTAATAAAATCGCCCTTAGAGCCAATAGCCGTTTGATTTGCATAATACCCGTCTTTTGCATCAGCCATGCACCAGTGCATATATTCAGCCAAGGGCAGGGCGCCTGCTGTTTTAATGTGTTTTATAATGCGTGATTTTAAAGGTGTCATATGGCTGGTATGCGATTTCTGGCAGTGATAATTGACCATAGGCCCAGCGCGATAATTGGCAGAGACAACATCATGCCCATTGTTATCCAGTCTGTGTTGAAAAAATAGCCTAATTGTTGATCAGGAATTCTGAAGAATTCTACAAAAATACGACTGATGCCATATTCAACAATGAAAGCGCCGCCAATAAAACCGGGTGTTCTCAGTTTTTTAAACTTCCATGCAAGAATTGCCAAAAGAATGAACAGTAAAAGCCCTTCAAGAATCCCTTCGTAAAGTTGGCTTGCATGACGAGGCTTATCATCAATAATAGGAAAGATAACAGCCCAAGGTACGTCCGTAATTTTGCCAAAAAGTTCTTGATTAACAAAATTGGCAACGCGCCCCAAAAATAGTCCAATCCCACAACAAGCTGCAATCACATCGAAAAGGGAGAAGGGCGAGAAGCCTCTGCGTTTTGCAAAAAGGATCATGGCAATGGTTATGCCTGCCAAGCCGCCGTGGAAGCTCATGCCACCTTCCCATACTTTAAAAATATTCAGCGGATTATCGATGTAGGAAGCAAAATCATAAAACAGGATATACCCTATGCGTCCCCCAAGGATGATGCCTCCGACTGCCCATACCAAAAAGTCATCTAAATCCAACTCGCTGATTGGAGAACCGGCCACACCCCAAAGATGATTATTGGTGACCAGCTTTTTTGCGTACCACCAACCAAATAAAATACCCACGACGTAAGCAACGCCGTACCAGTGCACTTGTAGGGGGCCTAAAGAAATTAGTACCGGATCAATTTGAGGATGCACGAATGCGGTTAGGGTTTGAAGCATGGAGATTTAAGAATCCTTTTTGTCATAAGAACTAAATTGCATTTCATGTATAATTTGTCACCTGTCTTTACCATGATGTTATTTAAAGTTGAAACACATCGGCTAAGAGCTTACATATCATGCTAAAGACTTACATAGACGTCACAACTTAAGTGGAATATCAAAATGAGCCAGGCTCCCAATCGTATGTTTGATGAATTTGCAAAACTCATGACGGATGCTGCTGGCGCAGCGCAAGGTGTGAAGCGTGAAGCTGAAACGGCTTTTCGATCTCAGGCGGAGCGGTTCCTTGCTGATATGGATTTGGTAAAGCGTGAAGATTTTGACGTCGTCCAGGAAATGGCCTCTAAGGCACGCACAGAAAATGAAGCGTTGAAAAGCCAACTCGTATCTATGGATAAACGTATAAAAGCACTTGAAACTGCGGCGAAGCCCAAGAAAAAGCCTGTAGCTTCAAAATAATTTAAAAATTTTCCAGCAGTGAATAAGTTTGAAAAAACCTAATTGCCAGAATCCTTTACGTCATAGTTTGAATCTTTTGATTCAAGGCTTCTCCACAGAATCAAGAGCTTAGTGAATCCTCATGGGGTGGTATTAGCGAGTCAGCCTTATACACTGATATTACAGGTTGATTCGTGGTGGGCTTGGGTTTTCGGCAGTTCTTTTAATACGAGGTTAGGACTGCCTTAAACGCTTTTGATCAAGGCAGGGGTGTTGATATTATGCCCTGCCCATTCTCCTGTATTTAAATTTAATAAGCTGCTTTTAGCTTGAACATATAAGGGAATGCGATGTCGCTAGTTGGGGCAGAATTTGAACGGCAAATAAATCCGGTTGATATGATTGAGCATGTTGCATCGCATAATCAATGGGAGTTTGAACGTGCCAGCGATGATGAGATTTGTTTAACTGTTGGGGGTGTGTGGACAGATTACAATGTTTCTCTTTCCTGGATGGAAGACCTTGAAGCGCTGCATATGGCTTGTGCGTTTGATCTGAAAGTTCCTCCCAGCCGTATTGCTGAAACAACGAAATTATTATCCCTTATCAATGAACAAATGCTGATTGGTCATTTTGATGTTTGGATGAAAGAGGGGACGGTAATGTTTCGCCAAACACTGATGCTTAATGGTGGCGCAGTTCCTACTGGTGAGCAATTGGAATGTCTGATGGTGAGCGCACTTGAGGCTTGTGAACGATATTATCAAGCATTTCAGTTTGTTGTATGGGCAGGACATGAAGCGGAAAAAGCCATTGAAGGGGCTTTGTTTGAAACCTATGGCAGTGCATGATTATATCTTTTTGTTAAGAGATAAAGGTTGCTAAAATGAATTTCTCTGTTGTGCTTGTCGGTGCCGGTAATATGGGTGGCGCTATGTTAAAAGGATGGATTGCCAATGGCATGGATCCGTCTAACATTACGGTGCTTGACCCTTCACCGTCTGGCCAAATGAAACATATTTTATCGGATAGTAAGGTTCATCATTCAGAAACGTCACACGGTCTTTCAGCGTCTGATGTTTTGATTGTGGCAATTAAACCGCAAATGATGGAAAAGGTTTTGCCAACTCTAACTAATCTTGTGGGGGATAATACTGTTGTTGTTTCTGTTGCCGCAGGTACGACGCTTTCTACAATTTCTTCAGCTTTTGGTGATGTTGCGGCTATCCGTGTGATGCCAAACACGCCTGCGCTTGTTTTACGTGGGATGAGTGTTGCTTGTCCAAATGCCAAAGTTACGAAAAAGCAAAAAGAAAACGTGCATGACTTGATGCAGGCTGTTGGTAAGATCGAATGGGTTGAAGATGAAAAGTTTATAGATGCTGTTACGGCTGTTTCTGGTAGTGGGCCTGCGTATGTGTTTCACTTGGCTGAATGTATGGCGCAAGCGGGTTTACGTGCTGGGCTTCCGGAAGAACTTGCCATGACACTTGCTGTACAAACCGTTTCAGGGGCGGGCGAATTATTAGCCCAATCATCAGATACACCTGCAATACTTCGTAAAAATGTGACCTCCCCAAATGGCACAACAGCTGCTGCGCTGGAAGTCCTGATGGGCGAGGGTGGTATGCCGCAATTATTAGAGCAAGCGATTCTGGCTGCTAAAAAACGCTCAGAGGAATTATCATGAATAAATCGGATGAAACATCTTTTGAAAACTTTTTGAAGGTTGATATCCGCGTAGGTGAAATAATACAGGTAGATGAATTTCCTGAAGCTCGAAAACCTGCATGGAAACTTCAAATTGATTTTGGCGAGAAAATTGGTGTGAAGAAAAGCTCTGCGCAAATTGTTGCAAATTATACTTCTGATGAACTTATTGGAAAACAGGTTATGGCTGTTGTTAATTTTCCTCCGCGTCAAATTGGGCCTTTTATGTCAGAAGTTTTGACGCTTGGGTTTGAAGATGCAGACGGGAATGTAACGCTTGCTAGTATTGATAAAAAAGTTCCACTTGGAGGTCGACTGCATTAGGTTCTGAGTCCAGGGCATCACTTTAGGTTGGCAAGACGACGATAACCCGCAAGCCGCCCATCGGACTGTCATACAAATTAACATCACCACCATGATTTCGTGCAATGTCGCGTGCTATGGAAAGTCCAAGGCCTGTTCCTGTCTCATCCAGATTTCGTGCCTCATCAAGACGCATAAAAGGTTTGAAAACTTCTTCCCTCATGCCTTCTGGTACGCCAGGGCCATTATCATCAAAGGTCATCGTAATGCTTTCGTTTCCTTGGGATACTTTTACGTTGAGATGATTTGAATACCTAAATGCATTTGAAATTAAATTTGAAATCAAACGACCAAATGCATCAGGGCGGGTTTCTATGGAAAGGTCTTTTGGGCAATCAATATTATAGGTTTTTTGCAAAAGATCTTTTTCACTGTTGTAACGCTCGAGGATCTCAAAAATATTGATATTGTCGACACCCTCGTCCATATCCCCTTTGGCAAAATCAATATAACCTTCAAGCATCTTTTGCATATCATCAACATCTGCTTGTAGTTCTTCAATTTCATCGGTTTGTTTGACTAGGGCAAGTTGTAGTTTAAATCGCGTTAATATGGTTCTAAGATCATGACTTACGCCTGTTAGCATTGTCGTGCGTTGATCAATTTGGCGTTCAATACGCGAGCGCATTTGAATGAATGCAAGGCTGGCTTGTCGCACTTCACTGGCGCCCCTTATGCGAAAGTCCTTAGACATTACCTGACCTTTACCAAAACTTTCCGCTGCCTGGGATAATTGTTGTATTGGTCTAATTTGGTTGCGTAGGAATAATATTGCTATGATTAGTAAGACAAGTGATGTGCCAACCATCCAGATTAAGAAAATATGACTATTGGATGCATAGGCTCGGTTTCTTTGTACGAATACACGAAGCACATTATCTGGTTTTTCCAATCTGACACGGACTTGTAAAAAGTCGGAATCGCCGACCGTATCAATCCAAAACGGCCTGCCAATTTGATTTGTAAACTCTGTTCTTAATGTATCGTCTAACAAAGAAAAAAACGGTTTTTTACCTGCTGCAGGAAATGGGTCTGGTGGTTGAATATCTATGTTTAAATTTAACTTGTCTTGTGCCAATTCTTTAATGACTGAAAACTCACTGTCTTGTGGGTATTTCTCAATTACCGCAATAATCGCTGCTATATCTGCGGTCACAGTGCGTGACAGTCTTTGAGTGACGGTTTGCCAATGGCGCTCCATGAAGACAAATGCAATTACCGATTGCAGAACGACCATAGGCACAATAATGATTAATAGAGACCTTGCATAAAGTCCCTTTGGCATTTTCTTTGAAAACCATCTTCCAAATACCTGAAATGGATTACGTTTATTTCGCAATGAGAAGGATGGTATGTTTATGTCTTTAAGTGTCAATGGATCGCCTATGAGCTTTTTGTTGCTCATAATATTTCATACTATCAACAATAAGAAAACTATATAAAATTACACTTAGGCATTTACGCTCAAGCGATAGCCAATACCACGCACAGTTTGTAGCCATTTGGGGTTTGTGGGATCGTCTTCAATTTTTCTTCGCAAACGATTTATCTGAACGTCAATTTTCCGCTCACCTGCGATACTTTGTGTTCCCAACAATTCATGGCGCGCAATTGTACCGCCTGGTTTGGAGGCAAAGGTTGTTAAAATTTCTCTTTCACGATCCGTTAAGCGAACGAGTTCGCCATCAAGCTTTAGTTCACCACGTGTTACAGAAAAATGATAATTACCGAAATTAACTTGCTCAATTACCGGTTCCTCGGGTTTTACTGTACGCTTTAAAATACTATTGATGCGTAAAACCAATTCACGTGGCTCAAACGGTTTTGGCAAATAATCATCTGCACCTGCCTCCAATCCTTCGATGCGTTTATCAATATCGGCAAGAGCCGTTAACATTAAAATCGGAGTTTCTTTGTTTTCACGTAATGATTTTGTAAGATTTATTCCCGTTTCGCCTGGCATCATCACATCGACTACAAGCAAGTCAAATTCCAAATTTTCTATTTTTTTACGCGCTTCAGCGGCATTAGAAGCATTAGAAACGCGAAAACCGTTACTCGAAAGATAACGTGATAAAAGATCGCGAAGCCGTCTATCATCATCAACAACCAATACATGAGGCGCCTCATCTTCTGGCTTTGTCATAATTTTAGCGGCATTAGTCATAATCAAAATCCGTATATTTAATATATAAACGTGCCTTAATCTTAAAATATAAGTTTGGGGCTTTAAAATGAAGTTTTATGTCTAAATGAAACAACGGTGTACTATGCTGATGCTAGCATCGTTTATTTTTGCGGTTCAATCATGGCATTTAGAAAGTTAATAACATGTTTTTTGGTTTCAGGTTCCAATTTTACCAAAGCTTGATTAATCCGCTTTGATTGGGGTGCTGAAAGTGAATGAACAAGGTTTTTGCCTTTTTCAGTTGTAAACAATAAACGTTTTCGTCGATCATTTTCGCCTTCTGTTTGTAAGATATATTCGCTGTCAATTAATTGTCGAAGCACCCTGGCGAGGCTTTGCTTGGTAATTTTTAAAATTGATAAAAGCTCTGCAACAGTCATTCCGGGATTGCGACTTACGAAATATACGACGCGGTGATGGGCGCGGCCAAAATTTAGGCTTTGCAAGATCAGATCAGCGTCTGCAATAAAGTCTCGATAGGCAAAGAACAGCAATTCTATTATTTCAAGATTTGAAATTTCTTCGCTTGTGATTGGGCGATTTATATCAGGGTCGGTATTGCGCATAATATTTTCTTTATTACATGAAATTAAATTTATGTCAGTAGTATTGACTTAAATTTATTTTACTCATACGGTTTTTAACTACAAAAGCTTGGTAATGAATACCACTTTCGAAATATTTAGCCTTTTTACGTTGTTTGGAGAGAAAAATGGCAGGTGTTCCCTACGATCAAATGAGTGGTTATATTTGGTATAACGGTGAGTTTATAGCTTGGGCGGATGCTAAAGTTCATGTGCTTACTCATGGACTTCATTACGCAAGCAGTGTTTTTGAAGGGGAACGTGCATACGCTGGGCAAATTTTTAAACTTCAAGAACACACCGAACGTTTGTTTTATTCTGCTGAAACGCTTGGCATGAAAATGCCTTACACGGTCGAAGAAATTAATCAGGCATGTATTGATACACTTGAAAAGCAAGGTCTTACGGATGCTTACATCCGGCCGGTTGTTTGGCGTGGCAGTGAGATGATGGGCGTGTCTGCACAATCCAACCGTATCAACGTTGCAATCGCGGTTTGGGAATGGCCAAGCTACTTTGCGCCAGAAGAGCGACTGAAAGGTATCCGCTTGGATCGTGCGCAATATCGTCGTCCTGACCCTGCAACTATTCCTTGTTTTGCAAAAGCTGCAGGTCTTTACATGATTTGTACCCTTTCCAAACATGCTGCTGAGGCTAATGGCTATGCTGATGCACTTATGCTTGATTACCGTGGGCATATTGCAGAAGCTACTGGTGCTAATGTATTTTTCATTAAAGAGGGTGTTATTCATACGCCTACGCCTGATTGTTTTCTTAATGGTATCACACGTCAAACAGCAGTGGATTTAGCAAAAGCGCGTGGCATTGAAGTTGTTGAGCGCACAATTATGCCAGAAGAAATGGCAGATTTTTCAGAGTGTTTTTTAACCGGAACCGCTGCGGAAGTAACGCCGGTTTCTGAAATTGGTGAGTTTAAATTTACACCAGGTGAGATTTGTAAATCACTAATGGAAGACTACGATAAGGCTGTTCGTGCGCATGTTTAACGCTTGAATTGGCCATTATTATAGTTGTGAAGATATAATACATAAGACTTTACCTTTGGTCATGTGCTGGTTATTATATGTATGGGCACAAAAAATAGTGCCTTCTCATGACAGGGGTTGTCATATAATTTGCTCAAAATTTTGGGCCTTAGAGGGAGCGTATATAATGGAAGGTATTTTAGCACTTATTATTCCTGCAATATCAGGTATGGTCGGCGGCGGTGTTGCTGGTGGCATGCTAAAACAAGCAGCGATGGGTATGTTACCTAAATTGCTTGCAGGTGGCGTTGGTGGTCTTGCTGGTGGTACTGCACTTGGATCATTAATTGGTGGCGCTGCTGGTGCAGCAACTGGCGATGCAGGTGCTGCAGTTGGTGGCTTTGACCTTGGTGGTCTACTAGGCCAGGCTGGTGGCGGCGCTGTTGGTGGCGGTGCATTAACTGGCATTGCTGGCATGTTGCTTGGCAACAAAGGTGGCGACGCAGAGTAATTTACTCGGAACGTTACACCTATATAGTTTTATGAAAGAAGGGCGGTTGCTTGGCAGTCGCCCTTTTTGTATGACTTCATTTAACTTTATAATCACTCTTGAAGGTCTTCTCTCATGTCTAAACTTAGTATTGCCATTGTGCCTGTTACGCCTTTTGAGCAAAATTGTACGCTCATGTGGGATGAGGATACAAAGCAAGGTTGCATTATAGACCCCGGCGGCGACACTGACCGCATTCGAGAGGCGGTGAATGAAATTGGCATGATAGTGGAGACTGTATATCTCACGCATGGCCATCTGGATCATGTGGGTGGCGCGATGGAAATCAAATCAGATTACGGTGTTGAAATTATCGGTCCACACATTGATGATAAACCACTTTGCGAGGCTGTGGAAACAGTTGCAGCTCAATATAACATGCCTGACACTTTTAAGAATGTTATACCAGATCAATGGCTTGAAGAAGGTGATACCATTTCAATCGCAGGGTTTGAGTTTGACGTTCTACATTGCCCTGGTCATGCGCCTGGCCATGTTGTGTTTTATTCTCCAGAGTTAAATTTTGCTCATGTAGGGGATCTTTTGTTTAATGGCTCTGTCGGTAGAACAGATTTGCCAGGTGGCAATCATGACGATCTAATTCGCTCTATAAAAACCAAGCTCTTTCCTCTTGGTGATGATGTTACTTTCGTTTGCGGACATGGCCAAGGCGGTACTTTTGGCGAAGAGCGCAGAACAAATCCGTTTTTACAATCTGAATAATCAATAGATTAGCTCTAATCTAAATGAAAAAAGGATTGCGGGGAGAGATCGCAATCCTTTAGTTTGGCGGGTGCTTGCGAACATCAAAAAACAAGCACCGAGTTTTTATTTTTAACCGTTACGAACTTTACACCGTGCAAAACGTAATTCTTCAATCGCCAAGATATGATGATGAATGCGGTCTATAAACCGATTGCATTCAGCTTTGGTGGCAAAACAGGTTTTGATATTAAAAATGTCAAGAAACCCGCCACTGCCTTCTTCAAGGCGCCCTTTGGCATTTGCAGTCCATGCTTTTGTGCCGCTTGCATCAAATGCCTTGCACTTGCGGCTGCCTTCGCCATTAATTTTTACGATTGCGCCGCGGCCAGGTATTGCTGCATTTGCTGCAGAAAGAATGGGTGTTGCTACAATTGCACTCACGGCAATGGCTAGAAAAATCTTTTTCATAATTTGCTCTCCTTAAGCGCGTGATTTGCAACCAGCATAATTTAATCGTTCAATTTGACTGATTTTATGATCAATGCGTTTGATGAATTTTTCACAAGCCGCGCTTGTTTTAAAACATGTGCGGATCTGAAAGTAACGAAATCCACCAGAGTTTACACCGCCGCCGCCATCGCCCAGAATACCACGTGCAACCGCAGTATAACCACTATCGCCCATTGCTTTGCAGGTTTTAAAGCCTTGAGAATTAATTTTTGAAACGGCCGCTCCAGGAAAATTTGCACTCACTGCATTTGCTGGCTGCAGCATGGCGCTGAAGGATGCCGCCGCGAAAACCCCAGCTGCAATGATTTTGGATATTTGTTTCATTTGATTTTTTCCTCTAATTGATTCAGTAGGGTTTATCACACTATCCTCGTTATAGGCTTAACATGCAACTCACGAAACCATGAATGATGTGCGAGGTGTGATAGATTGCACTTTTTACAGGCAAACAAATCAAACAAGAGCCGCGAGGTTGCGTAGCGACAGAGGGGAAATAAACAAAGAATTGCTTTGCTTGTTTGCGAACAGTTCAAAAGGAACCTTTCTGCAAGTTAGAGATATGAGAATACAATTTGACATGTTTATACGTTCACTCGCTCGAACCTCGAACGGTGTTGTATGAAGAATTCTCCTCCCCTACGTGGCAGCAGAAAGTTTGGCGACTAGCCAAACTGCCACTGCGCGAACGGTCGAAAGCGTGGATACGCTTGCGAAAAAGAAACAAAGCTCTCTCAACGGCGCTCCGCTTGTCTGCCGAGCAACGACGTCGCTGTCGCTTGTAGCAAAGCAGGCCTTTTTGGCCTGTTTGCCAATATTTTATGCGAACAATGCCAAGGCATTGCTTCGCTAAAGCACAACTGTGAGGGCTGAATAATAAAATGCCCTATGTGCTGGGCTTTCAGCCCTCACGCGGAGATTTGATGTCAGTATCGAACTACTCAGGCACATCGTTCCGACAAAGCCTCTTGGATGATTTCGCATCCGTAAGTCGCTCACTGCCCAATCTAATCTCAGTCGAGATTTCCGATTTATACCAGCGAAGCAAACCCTTTTGGTTTGTTCGCCAATAAATAAAGCTATG
>CALDZF010000119.1 GCA_937944165.1 uncultured Rhizobiaceae group bacterium
AGGCTTTCGAAGTTTTCATGAATTTCTGCAAAGATTGATTCTGATGGCACGAACATGAAAGCCGTATCCTGTGTTTCTCCAGTAATAAGATATTTTTCAGAAATTGCTTTTAAATGAACTTCCACATCACGCTTGAAGGCTTGTGCTGCAATTTTAGCTCGTTCCGGGCTTTCGGCGGAACGAATAGCATTCCACGCTTCCAGCGGAAATTTTGCATCAATGACAAGCGAGGGCGTATCGTTCGGCATGTGAATTAAACAATCAGGACGCGTGGTATTGGAAAGCGTTGCCTGAAATTCATATGATCCCATCGGCAGGCCATCTTGAACAATTGCTTTCATGCGCCCTTCGCCGAAGGCACCTCTGGTTTGTTTGTTGGAGAGAATGTTTTGTAATTCCACGACTTGCCCTGCAAGACCTGTAATATTGTCCTGTGCCTTATCAATCACGGCCAGGCGCTCTTGTAATTTTGCTAAACTCTCCTGCGTGTTCTTTGTCGTATCTGTAATCGATTGCCCAATACGCCCACCCATGGCATCTAGGCGTTGGTTAACTGCTTGGCCAAGTTCTGATTGGCGGTTTACAAGGCTTGAACCCAACTCCTGCATTCGCCCTGTCAGTTCATTTTGGCTTTCAACCAATTGTGCCATTTTCATTTCGGCTTGGCGTGCCCGCTCAAGTGCTGCTGCTTCATTGGCAGCACGGCGCTTGCCAGCTTTTATAGATGAAAAAATTAGATAAAGAATAAATAGCGTGAACACAGCAAGCGCAAACAAGAGCGCTTGCCCAAGCGTGAAAGTCGTTGCGCCAAGCGTCATATAGGGCTGGCTGAAAATCGTATTGATTTCTTCTGATAAAGTCATTTAAAAAGCATAACCGATTCTGACTTTATTAAAAAGAACAAAACAAGAAACTTTATTCTGCAAAACCTATAGTTGACGCAAGCCTGTGGATTGCTTATCTCGTCTCCATGACAGTTAGAGAAATTATCCATATTCCAGACCCAATCCTTCGTGAGGCTTCAAAGCCTGTTGAGCAGATTAGCCCTGAGCTTTTAAAGATGCTCGATGATATGGCGGACACCATGTATGAAGCCCCAGGCATTGGCCTTGCAGGCATACAAATTGCACTTCCATTGAGGGTCGTCGTGGTCGATTGTGATCAGCGTGCCAAGTCTGAAGAAGAAACCGAAGATGGCGAGCCACAGCGTGACGATGAACCTTCCGATGAAGCAAGTCGCAATCCGATCTTTCTGATTAATCCGGAAATCGTAGGATATTCAGATGAGCCTTCAACCTACGAAGAGGGCTGCCTTTCCATTCCCGAATATTATGCAGAAGTCGAACGCCCTGCAGGTTGCGTGGTTAAATATATCGACCGCGATGGTCAGGGGCAGGTGATTAAGGCTGAAGGGTTATTATCAACTTGTCTGCAACATGAAATAGATCACTTAAATGGTAAGTTGTTCATTGATGAATTATCAAAATTAAAGCGCGATATGGTCGTAAAGAAATTCACCAAAATCGCCAAACAATCAGGCAAGGGGCAAGCAAGCCCGCTTGTGCTTTAAGGCGCGCACTATGGCGCTTCGTATCATCTTCATGGGAACACCGGACTTTTCGGTTCCTTCACTTGTAGCGCTCATAAGCGCAGGCCATGAAATTATCGCTTGTTATTCGCAACCACCCAGACCTGCTGGCAGACGTGGGTTGGAACTGAAAAAATCACCCGTGCATGCAAAAGCCGAAGAACTTGGTATTCCTGTTTTCACACCAGAAAACTTCAAGTCAGAAGATGAAAAGAAAAAATTCAAGGCTCTTGATGCAGACGTGGCGATTGTTATTGCTTATGGCCTTTTATTGCCGAAAGCGATTTTAGATGCACCACGCTTGGGTTGCTATAACGGCCATGCTTCGCTTCTTCCAAGGTGGCGAGGTGCTGCGCCGCTTCAACGTGCGATTATGGCGGGTGATATTGAGACAGGCGTAAACATCATGAAAATGGATGTGGGGCTTGATACAGGTTCTGTCGCCCTGTCGCAGATGCTTTCGATTACCAAAAACATGACGGTAGGTGAATTGCACGATGCGCTTTCACAAGTAACTGCAGATCTAATGGTGAAAGCTGCAAGTGATCTGGAAGAGGGCAGAATAGTTTTAAAAGAACAATCTAAAGAAGGGGTTCTCTACGCAAGCAAGATTGATAAATCTGAAAGCCGTATCGATTGGTCAAAACCAGCACAAGAAGTGCACAATCACATTCGTGGACTTTCACCCTTTCCAGGCGCCTGGTGCGAAATGCAATTGGGCGGAAAACTGCAACGGGTTAAAGTCATCAATTCTGAAGTTGCTTCGGGTACAGGTGTGGCTGGCAAGATTTTCGATGATCTAACGATTTGTTGCGGAGAAGGTGCTGTTAAACTCACCCGCGTTCAGCGTGCTGGCAAGCAGGCACAATCTGCCAATGAATTTTTGCGTGGTAATAAAGTCGAAGCGGTTTTATAATGCCGCGTTATAAACTCACCATAGAATATGACGGAATGCCCTATAAGGGCTGGCAAAAACAGGAAGGCTTGCCAACGGTTCAACAAGCAATCGAAAAAGCCATGAGCCAATTTGCCCAACATGAGGTTATTGTTTTTGCCGCTGGGCGCACCGATGCAGGTGTGCACGCACGCGGGCAAGTTATCCATGTTGATTTTGAAAAACATTGGAAGCCCTTTAAAATCATGGAAGCCACTAATGGGTTATTGAAGTTTGCAGGTCATCCGATTTCTGTTTTGAAAGTGGAAGAGGCGGCAGATGATTTTGACGCAAGATTTTCAGCCAAATACCGCTCCTATAAATATCGTATTGTAAACCGTCGTGCGCCGCTAACGGTTGATTTGGAACGTGCTCTATGGGTGCGTTTCCCGCTTGATGTGGATGCCATGCATGAGGCAGCGCAGAAACTTGTTGGAGAACATGACTTCACAACGTTTCGCTCAACTGACTGTCAGGCAAAGTCTCCCATTCGCACTCTCGACAAGCTTGATGTCAATCGCATTAGCGAAACGGAAATCGAAATCATCGCAGAAGCACGTGCTTTCCTGCACAATCAAATCCGCTCTTTTGCGGGTACATTAAGACTGGTCGGCGATGGTAAATGGTCAAAGCAGGATCTGGTCGATGCACTCCACGCAAAAGACCGCACCAGATGCGGCCCAGTGGCCGTGCCATATGGGCTATACTTTATGAAGGTGGGTTACTAAACCCGTGGCTCTTTGCTAGAATTCATGAATGAGCAAAACCCATAATCGACATGAACTTGGATTTCTTATTCTTTGCGCAGTATTTTTTAGCGCGGTATTTTGGTTCTTGCCTTCCAATGATCATTCGCTCAGCGAAGAGGAATGTCAGAAACTTTTCGTTTTGGGTGAGCAGAAATACCAGGTTGATTTTGCTTTTGATCAATCTTGGAATTTCGAAGCGCCAGTTTGTAATTCGCCCGAAACTGCAATCTTAAATGCCCTGTATTTTCTTGATGATACGGTCACGTTTTTACCTGACACAGAGCTGGAATTTGATTTTTATGAATGGGCAAAGGTAATCAGGCCAACGTTGCAGCGTCAAGATATTCTGGCTTTTTCAGCCAAGGCAAATTTTGCTGAAAAACGCATTGATATTTCAAATCTTGAACTGGAAAAAGCCAATCCTGTTACTATTAGTAATATTATAGTGCATGAGCTTCGCCATTTGGAAGAAGGTAAGAATACCCATGTGGCATGTGCAAGACAAAGAAACGCAACCTGCGATGCGCGACTTCAAGAAAACCTGTTTGACGGTGGAGCCTATAATTACAACATTGCCTATCTACATCGTCTGATAAAATATAGTAACATCTCGCGTTCACAAAAACATTCTGCATCAAGCCTTTTGGAGAATATACTTGAGACGAGAATTAATGCTATTTCTAAAGAAGCCAATAAAAAATATATGCCTTAGATTTCAGCGGCAACTACGAGGCCAAACCAGCGGTCAATTGCGTTATCCATTATCAATTCAAGTATTAATAAAACTGTTAAAAGCGTGAATGCTTTGAACATGTTTATGCCCAAGGTGATTTTTAATGTGCGATAGGCAAAAAACAGTATGAAGATAAAAATAGCAAAAAGAATACTGACAAACGGACTATTTTCATTCATGGAAGCCAGATGTGTTGATAATGGGACTAACAAGATGATGGAGATAGCAAATACCCAGTTTTGAACAATAATATAACGCCTGATGCTGCCTTGATATTTAAATATTTCTGAAAATAGAACGACGAGTAAATACCCTGTTAAAAGAACAAGAATAAGCGATGCCATGTTGGCAGTTTTAAAACTTGAATATAAGATTTTTGCAGGCACAGCGCCTTTTTCTATTGCGTTCACAAAAGCATTTGGCAGGTAGAAAAGATAAATAAATAAACCAGCGATAACCATAAGCCAGGATAAAAGCCAGTGAGCTTCAGAAATTTTTATATATTCATTCGCCTTGCTCTCTCCTTTAACAAAAAGAGCAAAGGCCTTGAAAATTTCAGGCAGCGTTTGACGAAAGAAATTCATGGGCATTATTCTTTATGCTTATGGCCGTGATATGCAATCAGTTTTTACCACATTGTTTTATTGGCACGTTCTTCCCACTCATCGTCATACTTTTTGCCGCCCACTTCATTGTTTGAAAGATATGCTAAAACCTCGCCGGGTGTTGGAAGCGTTGCAGGATCAACTTGTGCGCCTTGCTCCCAAAGTTTGGAGCGAATGATTGCACGTCCGCATTGGAAATAAATAGCCTGAGTCTTGATAACGATAACACTGCGCGGCTCTTTGCCCTGTTCAGCAAAATTTGCTTTCAGTTCAGGATCAATCGATAAATAAGCTTCACCATTTACACGCAAGGTTGTGCGAGAACCTGGAATTAAAAAGCAAAGGGCAACCATTGGATCACGAACAATGTTCTTGAGCGAGTCACAACGATTATTGCCCCGGCGGTCTGGTATCATCAAAGTACGTTTATCATGAATTCGCACAAAACCTGGAACATCACCACGTGGACTGCAATCCAATCCTTCAGGGCCGGCTGTTGCGAGGGAGCAAAATGGCGAACGTTCAATAAATGCTCGATACTGCGGGATAATCTCCGCAACTTCCTTTACGAGCGAGGCTTGGGCAGGTTCACCATAAAGCGTTTCCAATTGTTCAATGCTCTCAATACGATTTGTCATGTGGGTAGTTTCCTGTTGAGGTTTGAAAAAGTGATGCAGTAACGATACAAAAGACATATCGTATTCTTCAGGATTTTGCACATGACCTCAATCACAATTAAACGCCCGGACGACTGGCACCTTCATTTGCGCGATGGAGAAATGCTGGAAGGGGTGATTGAACATTCTGCAAAAGACTTTGCAAGAGCCATCATCATGCCAAATCTTGTGCCACCTATTGTGACAACTCAGGATGCTACTGCCTACCGCGAGCGTATTATGAAGGCACTGCCAGATGGCATGGATTTCACGCCGCTGATGACATTGTACCTTACAGAAAACACGGATCCAAAAGATGTTGCAGTTGGTCATGCCTCCGGTTTGATTAAAGCGTTAAAACTCTATCCTGCTGGTGCTACAACAAACTCTGATGGTGGCGTCACCAACTTTGAAAACGTCATTCCAACATTGGAAAAAATGGCAGAGATCGGAATACCACTTTGTGTGCATGGGGAAGTCACAAGTGCGGACGTTGATATCTTTGATCGTGAAGCTGTATTTATTGAAACAGTGCTTGATCCACTTCGCGAACGTGTGCCTGACTTACGCGTGGTGATGGAACATGTCACAACCAAACAGGGTGTGGACTATGCGCGTTCAGGCGGTGACAATTTAGGTGCAACGATTACGACGCACCACCTGATTATCAATCGTAACGCAATTCTGGCTGGCGGCATCCGTCCGCATTATTATTGCCTGCCAGTGGCAAAACGAGAAGAGCATCGCCATGCATTGCGTGAAGCAGCAACTTCTGGTGACAAGACGTTTTTCTTGGGAACAGATTCAGCACCGCATACTGACCCGCTAAAACTGCAAGCATGTGGCTGTGCAGGGTGCTTTACTTCGATCAATACCATGTCTTGCTTGGCGCATGTATTTGAAGAAGAAGGGGCGCTGGATAAGTTGGAAAACTTCGCCTCTCTCAACGGCCCGGCCTTTTATGGTCTGGAAACCAACAGCGAAACCATCACCTTGAACAAACAAAAAACGCCAATCTCTTATCCTGAAAAGATAAAAACCGACGCTGGTGATGTTACCGTATTCGACCCACTGTATCCGCTACATTGGGAAGTGGTTTAACACAATAAGCTAGCAGAACGTCATCCTCGTCCTTGTGGCGGGGATCTAATCCAATAGCCAACACACTTATGCTAATTAGAGTTGCTTAGATCCTAGGCACAAGGCCTAGGATGACGTATGTTATCATTAATCTCGCAACAATTCATTAATGCCAGTTTTCGAACGCGTGCGTTCATCAACGGTTTTAACAATCACTGCGCAATATAGGTTAGGGCCTGGTTCGCCGTTTGGCATAGGTTTGCCTGGCATTGCACCTGCAACGACCACTGAATAAGGCGGCACTTCGCCATAGCTTACTTCGCCTGTTGCGCGGTTTACGATTTTTGTTGATTGCCCGATGTAGACACCCATGCCAAGCACAGAGCCTTCACGGACGATACAACCTTCAACAAC
>CALDZF010000120.1 GCA_937944165.1 uncultured Rhizobiaceae group bacterium
GCCGCTGACATGTTGCCTGCTGCATCCGCTTGCGTAGCCGTCACTGTACCACTGGTTTGTGGTGTAGCTGATGTAACAGGGCCATAAGTACCGTCTGCTGCAACTGTTGTCGTACCCATTGTACCATCAGGGAATGTAACAGTAACCGTAGAACCTGGCTCACCTGTACCTGATACATCCAAAGTACCATCAGCATTCTGGGTAGACATTGTCGCAGGTGTCGCTGGTGCAGAAGTATCTGTAAAGGTCTCTGAGGAAGCCGCTGACATATTGCCTGCTGCATCTGCTTGCGTTGCCGTCACTGTACCACTGGCTTGCGGCGCAGCTGATGTAACAGGGCCAAAATTACCCATCGCATCAACCGTTGCGGTTCCCATTGTACCATCAGGGAAGGTAACAGTAACCGTAGAACCTGGCTCACCTGTACCTGAGACAGCTAGAGTATTATCAGCGTTCTGGGTAGACATTGTCGTAGGTGCTGCTGGTGCAGAACCATCTGTAAAGGTCTCTGAGGAAGCCGCTGACATGTTGCCTGCTGCATCCGCTTGCGTAGCCGTCACTGTACCACTGGTTTGTGGTGTAGCTGATGTAACAGGGCCATAAGTACCGTCTGCTGCAACTGTTGTCGTACCCATTGTACCATCAGGGAATGTAACGGTAACCGTAGAACCTGGCTCACCTGTACCTGATACATCCAAAGTACCATCAGCATTCTGGGTAGACATTGTCGCAGGTGCCGCTGGTGCAGAAGTATCTGTAAAGGTCTCTGAGGAAGCCGCTGACATGTTGCCTGCTGCATCTGCTTGAGTTGCCGTCACTGTACCACTGGTTTGTGGTGTAGCTGATGTAACAGGACCATAAGAACCATCTGCGGCAACAACCGCTGTGCCTATTGTACCATCAGGAAATGTAACTGTAACCGTAGAACCTGGCTCACCAGTACCTGATACATCCAAAGTACCATCAGCGTTTTCTGTAACACTTGCAATTACAGGGGCATCAATCGTGGCTGGGGCAGAACTACTATCACTGCCGCCACTAGACGCTAATGCAACACCACCAGTAGCAGCTAATGCACCTAATATAGGCGCTGCTATGCCCAAACTATGACCAAAAACAATGGGTTCAAACTCAGCACCAACTTCAGCAAATTCAACACCATTCAGATCAGTTGTATTAACCTGAGCAATTATTTCATCATCAGAAACAAATAAACGGTTTTGCTTGCCATCCGCATTGTCTGCGTAAAAATCTTGAATAATGATTATTTCACCACTTGAAAGCTCAATAACAAGGTCTTTACCTTTACGGGATAAATCAAAAATATCTTCTCTATCCAGGTTTAGTGAAATATCGGTAGCTACATTTTGTGTTAGATTAATATCATCAGAATTTACCTGAGTGACTTCTGAGTCCAAAATTCTATCTTGTAATTTTGCGTTAACCATTAAAATTACCTTCAATTGACTTGTGTATAAAATTTACGTGAAGGTAAAACAAAAAACTTTCCGTATGGTTAACAATTTTTATACAGTGAGATTTAATCTTCCTAACAAAGCATAAAAACAGTTAGGTCATGTTGAGAAACTTCTTACCCAAAGCCTTAGAGCTGCGATTTGAATAAAGCCGAGGTAACTTGCTGCCGTTTTATCGTATCTTGTTGCCAGCCTTCTTGAGCATTTTAGTTTGTTAAAACACCGCTCAACTTGATTTCTCAAAGCATATGTTACTACATCAAGTGGGATTTGCACTTTACGATTGCTCTTGCTTGGTATTACAGGCGTTCCACCACGTTGTATTATTGTATTGCGAATATGGTCACTATCATACCCGCGATCTGCCAAGAATACTTTTGCGGATGCAAGGTCGCTATCGACCAAAGCATCAAAGCCTTTATAATCGCTAACTTCTCCGCCAGTTATTTCCGCCCTGATAGGCAATCCGTGAGCGTTGGCAATGAGGTGGATTTTGGTCGTAAAGCCACCTTTTGAGCCATAGGCTGACAGACAAGCGAAGCGCCGTCGAGAAGCGCCCAAAACCTTCTTTTTGAGTTCCCTATAACCTGGCAGACGTTGCTTGCAACGTCGAGAAGGGTTTTGCGCCCGCTGCCAAGTGATGGGCGCGGATAACAGTGCTATCGACCATTTGAACTTGGTCAGGCATTGCTCCACTATCATTCAGAGCCTCAAGGATCAGCTCCCACAAACCTGCCAACGTCCAGCGCCTAAACTGGCGGTAAACACTTGACCACTTGCCAAATTCTTCGGGCAAATCCCGCCAAGGAGAACCTGTTCGGGCTACCCAAAACACTGCATCCAAAATCAAACGATGGTTTGTAGCAGGGCGACCGCCACGACCACGAATACCTACTAAAAAAGGCTCAAAGAAAGCCCATTCTGTATCTGTCATTAACAAGCGAGCCAAAATAATCTCCACAAAAATTATCTTGAATCATATTCGTGAGCTTTTGGGAATCCAGTTTGTCAACATGACCTAGTTAAAAATCATACAATATTTGCAGAAGTTGCATTTTTTGCTACCATATTAGGCTGAGTAACAGGTTTTCACCTGAACTCGTTTATTTAAAGCATCCAAGAGACGCGGAAACTTAATGACCAGCTAGTCCGCGTCTTTTTTGCTATAAGCTTCTCAAAAGTATAAAGTTTATTAATTAAATCAATGCTTTAAAGGGGTGTGTAAATCTAGTCTGTAGACACTGATTATTTATAGATCAGAGCTTTCATTACAAAAAATGTAGCTAAAGTCTCAAAGCAAACCTTAGATTACTTTCAAAATTAGGCCGTTTCTGAGCAACAACTTACATGGAGTTGAGGGGCTATAAGAGACAATGGTAAAATTTCTTGGCAATAATGGTAAAATAAGAAAACAGTAATTTTTCAAAAGCCCAGTTTTCTTCGGTTTTTATTTTGTTAAATGATAAATTACCATGGCACTCCACATTAATATTTCAGATGCCTAATTTTGGGTTGGTTTTTCTTAAAATGCAATTTTTTGCTGTGTATTGTTTTTGCATATTGAAGTCTTTTGATTTTCCCCATAGGTCTTGATTTATTTTATGTTACGTAATTATTGATATTTTTATAGTTGTAACATATAAGTTGTATGCAGATGAAGTGCATAATAAAAAAGTCCTTGGGTTTTATCCGATTGAATAAAAATAAAATCACAGAATATGCTGCTTTGATCCTGAAACTATATGCGGAGATACAATATGTACGCACAGATGGTAAAATCCACAGGAAAGGGCGTTCAGGCTTTAGAGGATATGAGCCCTCAAGACCGTGCTTTTCAGGAGCGAATTGATCGTGGTGAAAAAATTGAACCCAAAGATTGGATGCCAGATGCTTATCGCAAAAACCTAATCCGTCAAATTGGACAACATGCTCATTCGGAGATTGTTGGACAATTGCCTGAGGGGAACTGGATTACGCGTGCGCCGACACTTGAGCGAAAAGCGAATTTGCTTGCTAAAGTTCAAGATGAAGCCGGTCACGGACTTTACCTTTATTGTGCTGCGGAAACACTTGGTGTTAGCCGCGATGAATTGTTTGAGATGCTGCATTGCGGCAAGATGAAATACTCTTCAATCTTTAATTATCCAACGCTTACTTGGGCAGATATGGGAGCTGTAGGATGGCTTGTTGATGGTGCTGCCATTATGAATCAAGTGCCACTACAGCGTACATCATATGGTCCATATGCTAGAGCCATGGTTCGTATTTGTAAGGAAGAAAGCTTTCACCAGCGCCAAGGCTATCACATCATGATTAAAATGGCGAAAGAAGGCACGGCAGATCAAAAGCGAATGGCACAAGATGCTTTTAATAGATTTTGGTATCCAGCTCTGATGATGTTTGGGCCATCAGATAAAGACAGCGTTCATTCTGCTCAATCTATGGCTTGGAAAATCAAGATGAATACGAATGATGAGTTGCGGCAAAAGTTTGTCGATGAAACCGTGCCACAAGCAAAGTTCTTGAGCCTGACGGTACCTGATGAGCGTTTAATGTTTAATGAAGAGACAGGTCATTACGACTATAGTGAGCCAGATTGGAATGAGTTTATGGACGTCATTTCAGGCAATGGGCCTTGCAATACTGACCGTTTAGAAGCGCGTAAGAAAGCTTGGCGTGAGGGTTCATGGGTGCGTGAAGGAATGATGGCTCATGCAGATAAAAAAGCACAATGCAAAATCGCAGCGGAGTAGATAATGACAAAATCAAAAGAATGGCCTTTATGGGAAGTCTTTATTCGTGGCCAACATGGTATGAGCCATCGACATGTTGGTTCACTGCATGCAGTCGACGCAGAACATGCCATCAAAAATGCTCGTGATGTCTACACGCGTCGTAATGAGGGTGTCAGTATTTGGGTTGTAGAAGCAGAAAATATAAGCGCTTCTAGCCCAAGTGATAAAGGTCCGCTTTATGAGCCTGCACGTGATAAAGTTTATCGTCACCCAACATTTTATGACCTTCCTGAAGAGGCAGGTAATATGTGATGAGCGAACAAACTAACCATCTATTTGAGTTCCTCCTTCGCCAAGGGGATAATGCTCTTGTGCTTGGTCACCGAACATCACAATGGTGTGGAGTTGGCCCTGCTTTAGAAGAAGATATTGCACTTGCAAATACTGCTTTGGATTTAATTGGTCAGACACAACTATGGCTTGGGTATGCAGCTGAGGTTGAGGGGAATAACCGTTCTGCTAATGATTTGGCATTTCTACGCGATGCTTATGACTTTCGCAATATTTTGATGATGGAAGTACCTAATGAAGATTTTGGTAGAACACTTATGCGCCAATTTATGTTTGATACCTATCAAGTTCCATGGCTTACAGAACTTCAAAACTCTTCAAATGAGCGGGTCGCAGCAATTGCAGCAAAGTCTGTAAAAGAGGCGCGTTATCATCTGGAGCGCTCACGCGAGACTGTTATAGCACTTGGTGATGGTACCGAAGAAAGCAATAGCCGCATGCAAAATGCATTGGATTATCTATGGCCATACTGTGGTGAGATTTTTGGCGCAGATGAAGTAGACCATGCAATGAGCGAACAGGGTGTAGCACCTGTTCCTTCCACTTTAAAAGGGACATGGAGGGCATGCGTTGAGCGAGCCTTAAGTGAAGCCTTTTTGGTAATACCTAACAGTGAGTTTGCACATTCTGGTGGTCGAACAGGTTTCCGTCATACAGAACATCTTGGCCATATGCTTGCCACTATGCAAACTCTGCAACGTTCTTATCCTGGAGCTGAATGGTGAGCATACAATCTATTACAACTGAGCAAGTTTGGAACTGGTTGGAAGCTGTTCCAGATCCAGAGATACCTGTTATTTCCATTGTGGATCTTGGCATAATACGCGCTGTTGACGTGGACAAGGATTTGATAAAAGTCACGATTACGCCTACGTATTCGGGTTGTCCGGCCATGAGCGTTATTGCCATGGATATAGAGACAGAATTATTCAAACAAGGTGTTAGTAATCTTGAACTTGAAACTAAAATTGCACCAGCTTGGACGACTGACTGGTTAAGTGAAAAAGGTAAGGATCGTTTAGAAGAATATGGCATCGCACCACCGCAAAAAGCAGGTGAACCGCAACGTTGCCCTAACTGCAAATCAGTGAAAGTCGAAAAAGTTAGCCAATTTGGTTCGACACCATGTAAGGCGCAATGGCGCTGCCAAGATTGCCTTGAACCTTTCGACTACTTCAAATGTATTTGAGGCAAAGCTAATGGTTGAATTCCACAAACTTACTGTCACTGAAATTCATAAGACAATCCGCGACGCAGTGGTTTTAACTTTAAAGCCGCAAATAACTGGACAATTTGAGTTTGTACAAGGTCAATATTTGACTTTTAGACATGATTTTGATGGTCAAGAACTTCGTCGCTCTTACTCAATTTGTTCGAGTAAAGATGATGATTTGCTGCAAGTTGGTATAAAAAGGGTTGATGGTGGTGTTTTTTCAACATGGGTTAATTCGGAATTAAAAGTAGGCGATGTGGTTGAGGCCATGCCACCTATGGGTAACTTTTATGCAAAGCAAAATATAGATAATCCACATTATATTACTTTTGCTGGTGGATCTGGAATTACGCCAATTATATCTATAATAAAAACAGGCTTAATGCATGAGCCTGATGCGCGATTTACGCTTATTTATGCAAATAAGAATCCCAACACAATTATGTTCCGCGAGGAACTGGAAGATATAAAAAACTATAACATGGGACGTTTTAACGTTATCCATATTTTGGAAGATGAAAGTCAGGACATTGATCTGTTTTATGGCCGAGTTGATGGCAAGAAATGTAAGCAGTTGTTTGACACCTGGGTTGATATTGAAACAATTAGTATGGCCTATATCTGCGGCCCTGAACCCATGATGCTGTCGATATCAGATGCTTTGAAGGAACATGGTCTTGAAAAAAACCAGATACGCTTTGAGCTCTTTACCAGCCGTCAGTCTGGGCGAGCAAAGAAAAAAGCTGTTAGTGCTACAAGCAATGAAAAGGGCATTCCAGGTCTTGTTACGATTGGCGGTGAGACTCGCAGTATCACAGTGTTGCCGAATACAAGTCTACTTGAAGCATCGGTGGGGAATAAACTTGATGCGCCGTTCGCATGTAAGGCTGGCGTGTGCTCGACTTGTAAGGCCAAAGTTTTAAAAGGTGCGGTGGAAATGATCGCTAATCACGCTCTTGAAGATTACGAAGTGGAGGCTGGCTACGTTCTTACGTGTCAAAGTTATCCAGTATCTGATGAGGTGGTTTGGGATTACGACCAGGCCGGACATTGAGTGTTGCAAAGCATCAGTGACTTATAAGTTGTTTATTGAGAATACATTTAATCAATTCATCAGTTTTTGGATATGGAATATTTGAGTTTTGAAAAATACCCAAACTTTAATAGATACTATAAGCAGCGTTGATACCATAAAAACCTGGTCTTTTATCATTACCATGTTGGGTGATCATCTTGGGGGGAGTTCTGCTACTTGTATGTCGGGTAAGGAAATTAACTTGATACTCAATCATATTGGGATCAAATCAGAAGCAACACGCGTTGCGCTACATCGACTTAAAAAAGATGGTTGGATAAACACGACAAAGGTAGGCCGGGAGGTCATATATCAATTATCAAAAAATGGTCTGGAAGAAACAAACGCTGTTTACGAGGATGTTTACCGTGAGAATGTCAAGTATCCTGATGGCTGGCAACTTACCCTCATTCCTTCATTAGACTTGGTGCCACAAGAACAAGCGTCAAATGTTATTATGCTACTGAAGAATATTTATCTGGTTCCTTGTGCCAATAAAATGACCAATCTGCAATGTATTGAGCTTGAGTTTGAAAGAGATTTAATTCCTGCATGGTTTGAAGATCGACTCGTTCCAACCAAGACTGTAGAGATTGTGAAACAGTTAAATTTATTGATCCAACAATATTTAGTCTCGCCAACTTTGTCGAGTGATTTAGACTCTATAACCATAAGACTTTTATTTCTTCATCATTGGCGAAAGATGGCTCTTCGTGACAATATTTGGGCACATATTTGGCTGTGTCCTGATGGTGCGATTGCCCAATACCATCACCAAGTATTCAAGGTTCTTAAATTACTTCCTCGAACCACTGAATAATGCCAGTGTAAAATCACCAGGCAATGTTGACTACCATCTAATTAGAATAATGTAATATAGTTTGCACTTGTGAACCCGTACAAGAAATGTCGAAATCTATTATGAAAAAGCTTAATTCATTTTATTTGATTGTAGATAGTACTGATTGGATTGAAAGGTTAGTACCTATTGGCGTTAAACTGGTTCAATTGCGAATTAAAGATAAAGCAGATGATATAATCAAATCTGAAATCATACGCGCAAAAGTCATATGCGAAAAACATGACTGCCAGTTGGTAATTAATGATTATTGGCAAATCGCAATAGAATTGGGCTGTGATTATGTGCATTTAGGTCAAGAAGATTTGGACGTCGCCAATATAGATTTAATAAAGAAAGCCGGCATTAAACTAGGACTTTCAACGCACTCTATCCCTGAACTTGACCGCGCACTGGATTACAAACCAGATTATATTGCTTTGGGGCCAGTTTTTCCGACAGTAACAAAGCATGTGCCATGGGAGCCACAAGGACTTGAAAAACTTACAATCTGGAAAGAAAAAATTGGTGACTTGCCGCTAGTTGCTATTGGTGGTTTAAACTTACAAAGGCTAGCGGGCGTCCTTTCTGCTGGTGCTGACAGTGCTGCTGTTGTGACAGACATAATACATAATCGTGACCCAGAAAAACAAGTTGAAACCTGGATAAAGTCAATTGAAAAACATCACTACGAGTAGGTGTGTTTGCTAATTTTATGAGTATATAGCTTTAAGCATCGGGCTCTAATATTCATAAATTTAAGCTAAGCTTATGAATACTATGTGGAATTAAGTATTTACCCTGTATTAACGCTTCTTGGTTAATGTCGTAGCTTCATTTAGCAAGGGGAATGATATGATTGATAAGCAAATAAATGATAAAAGAATAGATATAGACAGACGTATTACTCAATTACCTGAGAACGAGCCAATTGCAATTGAGCGAAGAGCTGGTGAACGTCGTGATGATGAAAGCAAACGTTCTTAACATTTGAGATTTGACTTTATTCTTAGTCGAAAGCTCCCCTGAAAGGTAAATGTTTTCAGGGGAGTTTTTTATTATTTGTTATTTACAGTTGGCGCATTGGCTGCATTACCATTGTATAGATTGCTAATGCGATCAAACCATTTACCCACATTACTTGAATCATCTACAGGGCGATAAGCAACAACATCTATCCACTTTAACACTCCGAAAAGCGTATAATCTGCATAGGTAGGTTTTTCTCCGCCCAGATAATCACTGATACCAAGCGTATCTTCAAATGCGGCGAGGCCCTTCTTTAAGTTTTCTTTCGCAGCATCGCGGTCATCTGCATTAATCTCAGATAGCTTTTTACCGAACTTTCCTTCACGTGTTTCCAGAAAATATGGCGCACTCTCATTATCCAAAATTTGTGAAACGGGATAAATGGCCATTGTTACTGCTGTGAAGAAAATTAAGTTATTACATATCGCGCTAACAAGTTGAGCATGTGCTTCACCTTCTGCGCCATTCATTAATGTTGGTTTGTCAGGATATTGAGCATCAAGGTATTTTGCGATTTCAAAACTGTCTGAAATCATTTTACCATTATCATAAATAGCAGGTACGGTTTTATGCTCTGTAGAAGTGCGGTCTTTGAATTGCCAGGCGTGTGATTCAAAATCCAGGCCTTTATGTAAAAGTGCCATACGGGTGCGCCACACAAATGGGCTGAATTTAATATCAGTATTTTCGCCTGCTAATTCATAAAATTGAATAGTCATGAAATCTCTCTTAAGTATTATTATTAGTGTGGCAGTCTTGACATTTTTATTTTGGTTTTACGACTAAAAAACTTGTGAAAGGCAGCATTTGTTTATCTGTCTTGAATCCGAACATAACGTCGTAAATTTATGCTTGCTTTCTGGCTTCATGATGCCAAACTCCATAAAAGTTTTAGACATGAACGGGAGAAACCATGTCCACTGAAGAAATCCAGACACAAGATGAAGCATCAAAGCGTGGAGGACGGCGTGGTCGTGGTGGAGGGCGTGCAGGTAATAAACGCGGGCAGGGTGCTGCTATCAGCCAAATTCCATGGTCTGTTCCTTTAAATACAGACAAGCCAACAGAGCCTCTTCCACCAGAAGGGGTAGAAGCAATCCACGATACGGCAATGCGCATTCTGGAAGAAATAGGCATTGAGTTTCTAAATCTTGAAGCAGCGGAAATTCTTAAAGCCCATGGTGCTGAACTTTCCAATATCACAAGTGAAAGTGCGCTGGTGAAAATGGATCGTGGCATGGTCATGGAAAAATTGAAAACCGTTCCTGCAAGCTTTACTTTAACGCCACGCAATCTTGATAGAAAGATTACCATTGGTGACCATCACATGGTCTTTGGCAATGTATCGTCACCGCCAAATTATTCAAACCTTGATGAAGGGCGTAAAGTTGGTAACCGCAAGGCCTATCAGGATTTTATCAAACTGACACAATATTTTAACTGTATGCATTTCGCAGGCGGGTATCCTGTTGAGCCGATGGATATTCACCCCTCTATTAGACATCTCGATTGCCTTTATGACAAGCTGACACTGACAGATAAAGTCGTTCATGCTTATTCATTGGGCAAGGAACGCGTTGAAGATGTGATGGAGATGACGCGCATTGCTGGTGGCCTGACTCACGATGAATTTGATGCAACACCGCGTATGTATACCAACATCAACTCAACTTCTCCGCTTAAACATGATTATCCCATGCTGGATGGCTTAATGCGGCTTGCACGCCGAGGGCAGCCAACGGTTGTAACGCCATTTACGCTTGCGGGCGCTATGTCGCCAATCACTCTTGCAGGGACTGTAGCACAATCCATAGCAGAAGCTTTGATTGCTGTTGTTCTGGTTCAATGTGTTAAGTCGGGGTGCCCATCAGCCATTGGCACATTTTCTTCTAATGTTGACATGAAAACAGGCGCACCTGCCTTTGGTACACCGGACTATATGCGTACAACACAAATGACAGGACAGATGGCGCGGTATTATAATATCCCACTACGTGCTTCAAACACTTGTGTTTCCAATGCGCCAGATAATCAGGCCACATGGGAAAGTTCCCATTCTTTATTTGCTGCCATGACTTCGGGCGTGAACATGGTCTACCATGCTGCTGGTTGGCTAGAGGGTGGCTTATGTGCATCCTATGAAAAATTCATTATGGATTGTGAGCAACTTCAGCAGATGATTGCTTATATGGGGCCTGTAAAATGGGACAAGGATGAATTGGCACTTGATGCCATGGCAGAAGTAGGCCAAGGCGGCCACTTCTTTGGTATTCAACATACGCAAGATCGCTATGAAAGCGCTTTTTATTCGCCTTTCTTGTCAGATTGGTCAAACTTTGAAAACTGGGAAGACCGTGGCGCAGAATTAACTGTTACGCGCGCAAACAAAATCTGGAAACAAATCTTGGCAGAGTTTGAAGCCCCTCCAATGGATGAGGCAATACGTGAAGAGCTGGAAGCCTTTGTTATCAAGCGTAAAGAAGAAGGCGGCGCCCCAACTGATTTTTAAAATAGGTAGTTGAAAATTATAAAGGCAATTTCAACATGCGATTAAAACCTCTCTTTCTTGCCCTTGCTGACGCACTGGATGGGGATTTGGAGATCGAACGCTTCGGTGCGCAAGAACTGCGCCTTGCTGCTGAGTTTGCCTATTACGAAGGGGAGACGTCACCACTCAAAGCTCCCATGCTGGATGTGTTCGCTATGCCGGATGTGCATTCAGTTTGTGCAGAAATTGCAAATGCAAAACTTATGTGGGAGCCGCCGCGCACTTCAAGTGACCCAGCTTATATTGCGGCAAGCATCAAGAAAGCCCATGTAGAACTTATTGGTCCAGACGGTATCGTCAAATCAGGCAAAATCCGAATGGGGCTTTATGGCATGTATCCCAATGCAGACTATGGCATCAGAACGCACCCCGCAGAGGAAGTTTTTGTAATGCTTGCAGGCGAAGCTTGGTGGAAGCGAGGGGACGAAGACTATATTTGCGAAACTGCTGGCAAACGCTCTTACCACCCTTCAATGCTACCGCATGCAACACGCACAAAAGACAAAGCCTTCATGTCTGTTTTTATATGGTCTGGGGATGTTTCTACAGATCAGTATGTTTATCGAGGGTAAAATACAAAAGGTAAATATTACAAAATTTACAATTGTAATTAATGTAAATTACAAAAAATACATAATTACACAAATTTAATATCTTTATTTTTTATGAAATTGCATCTTGGTTTCAACAACTGGAGGCAAGAGCAATGATTAAAAATACTAATGGTAAAACCGGCCTTTTTATACCTGGTCCAACAAATATTCCTGATTGTGTTCGTCAGGCACTTAATGTGCCAATGCAAGATATGCGAGCGCCAGACTTTGGTGAACTTACGCTTCCTCTATTTTCCGACTTGAAAAAAATCTTCAAAACACAAACTGCAGAAGTTTTTATGTTTCCAGGGTCGGGAACTGCGGGGTGGGAGTCTGCAGTATCCAATCTCTTTAGTGCTGGTGATAGTGTTTTAATGTCCAGCTTTGGTCAGTTTTCATTGCTTTGGGTTGATATGGCTCAGCGCTTTGGTCTTGATGTTCAGCATTGTGAAGTCGAATGGGGTTTGGGTATTCCACATGCTGAATATCGTAAAATTTTGGAACAAGATGTTAGGCATGAGATTAAGGGTGTTTTTGCTTGTCATAATGAAACGGCAACGGGTGTTGTGTCTGATATTGCAGAAATTAGAGGCATATTGGATGACTTAAACCATCCAGCATTATTATGTGTAGATGCGGTAAGTTCTGTAGGTTCGCTTGATTTTCGTATGGATGAATGGGGCATTGATGTTGCGGTGTCTGGTTCACAAAAAGGCTTTATGCTGCCAACTGGGTTGGCAATCGTTGCTGTAAGCCAAAAAGCGATGGAAATGCGTAGTAATGCTACGCTACCTCGCACATTTCTGTCCTACGATGATATGATGAAGACAAATGAAACCGGGCACTTCCCATACACACCCGCGACGCAAATGTTTCATGGGCTTCGTGCGTCACTGGATTTTATTTTTAAAGAAGGTTTGGAAAATGTAATTGCGCGGCATACGCGATTGGCGCAGGCGGTTCGTGCAGGTGTTCATGCTTGGGGTTTAAATCTTTGCGCTCAAAATCCGGAAAATTATTCAAATACAGTCTCTGCGATAATGGTGCCTGAGGGCTTTGACAGTGCGCAGGTCACCAAGACTGCTTATTACAAATACAATATGTCGCTTGGAGCAGGGTTAAATAAAGTTGCTGGTAAAGTCTTTCGCATTGGTCATCTTGGCGACCTTAATGAAATTATGGTTTTACAGGCTTTGGCAGGTGCTGAAATTGCTATGCGTGATTGTGGAATTAATATTGAGCTTGGTTCAGGTGTCGCTGCTGCTCAGGAAATATTTATTACTGAAACCGCCAGTTTAAAAAGCATTGCTGCTTAAGGAGATGATTATGAAAACTGAAAATAGTGTGACTCTTTCGAGCTTTATTGAGCTTTGTGATATATCGACTGATGGGCGTTTTGAATATGAGTCAGTAATTGATTTGCGTCGTTGTGAAAAAGGTAACAGTCGGCCAATTGAAGAAGTTATTTTGAAAAAACTTCGTAACCACTTTATTAGCTATAAACAATTAAACATAAATATTGATATTTTAGGTTCAGATGAAGAAGCTCAAATTTGTGAAGTAATTGAACACAGCAATGGAAATTCATTGGTTATTACAGATGACGTGCCAAAAGTTGCTCATCTTTGTAATCTTAACCAAATCCCCTTTGTCAGCAAAGTGTTTTATGTCGTTGAAACTGGTAAGGGCGATATCATCAAGCCATTTGATCAGCATGCTGCTGCGGAACGAAAACCAGAAGTTAGATTTGGAGCTTCCAGTTAACTTAACAAATGAAAATTATGAACGAGAGTATAAACCCGATTTATCTCTGTTCTTATAAGGCCGCAAACATGTGCTCCAATACATGTTTGCGGCTATTTAGTGTTTTTGAAAATAGGTAGTTTACAAAATTGACATTTGGTAAATTTACAAGCAATTTTATTATATGGCAGGTGAAAAAGTATTCATTGGTCCCAAACTAAGGGAATTACGGCATGCGCGGCAGTTTACTCAAGCTGAAATGGCAGGTGAACTTGGTGTGAGCGCTAGTTACATAAATCTGATTGAACGTAATCAACGCCCCGCATCTTTGAAATTTCTTATAACTTTATCTGACAAGTTTGGTCTGAATTGGCGTGAACTCACAAATGTTGATGATGGTATTGCGCTTTCAGATTTACGACAAATTACAAAAGACCCAGCTTTTGGTGAAATACTTCCTGATATAGAAGAATTACGCTCTGCATTGGAAGGTTCGCCAAATCTCATAGATGGATTTGTGAACATCTACAATGCCTACAGGGCTTATGGTGAACGCCTGGCTGAGCAAAATGAATTCATTGCGCCTAATAATGATTCGGGATTAGGCATTGAACAAAATGTGCATGACTTCTTTCGAAGTAATAATAATTATTTTGATGCGTTGGAAAGATGTGCTGAAGAATGCAGTAAAAAATTTATCCTTGATCGCCAAGAACTTTCTACAGATCTCCGTAAGCACTTAATAAAGAATCTAGATGTTGAAGTTCGTCAAGTTAGGGATGAAGTGCTTGGCTCTTCATTGCGTTATTATAATCGTGAGAAAAAACAATTATTGCTTTCTGACGCTTTAGACCATCAAAATAAAGTTTTCCAATTAGCGCACATGGTCGCTTTTATAGAATTTACCGAGTTACTCAACGAGCAATTACCAAAATCAATTACTCAAAATGAAAGAGCTACTTCGCGGTGTAGAGTAGAGCTTGCGAATTATTTAGCAGCTGCAATCATAATGCCTTACGATGAGTTTTACGAAGAGGCTGTTCGAACAAAATATGACATTGAACGATTGGCTGCATATTTTTCAGTCTCTTATGAACAGGTGTGTCATCGTATGACAACTCTACAAAAGCCGGGAAAGCGTGGCGTCCCATTTTTCTTCTTGAGAATTGACAGAGGTGGAAATGTTTCCAAGCGTTTTAATGTAACGCCCATCCAGCTTGCCCGATTTGGTGGAGCTTGTTCTAAACTTGATGTGCATTACTGTTTTCGTGTACCTGGTCGAATTTTAATACAAACTGTAGAAATGCCGGATCATAGTAGGTATCTAACCATTAACCGTACAGTTAATCGCCCTGCTATTCGTTATTCAACAGAAGACAAACGCCTTGCTATATCACTTGGATGTCCTGTTGAGTATGCACCTGATCTTGTTTACGGACAGCAACAAGATTCAGTCTCAACACAATCAGTTACAGAAGTCGGTATTAATTGTAGATTATGTCCAAGGCATAATTGTCAACAACGTGCGCATGATCCATTTCATTCTTCGCTAACAATTAACGAAGACCGCAGAGGGGTAACACATTTTGAGTCTTAAATTATCCCGCTACTTTAAACGCGTCATAATCAGATGGTTTTGCCTTTACAACGCCTTTAATCAATAATGTTTCCAATACATCAATTGCCGTTTCTTCAATTGCTGTTTCAACCGCTTCAAAGAGTAGAGGCGCTAGATGCTGGTTGTCTTTCGAGGTTATGAGCGGAAGACCAGGCAAAGGTTTTGAATTGCGAAGGACTATAATTTTTGAAACTATTTCTGGCTCATAATGTTTGGCAAGTTCAAATGCGACTGCGTCAATAGCTGCAATATTGGCATCCCCATTTGCAATTGCTGAAATTGAATTGCGATGAGCGCCAGTTACGATGCGTTTTTCCTTTACAATGCTTTTCTCAGCGGGTTCGCCCGTAATTTCCGAAAATACATGAAAACCAGATTGGGAATCGTCGCTGTTCATTGCAATTTTTTCAACAAACTGAAATGCCGCAGGCGAGGCAAGATGATCAAAGTCATCGTCGTTATGGCCGATGTAGACAGAGTTATAATGACCAGGCGGACAATCAGGCAAATCATAGTGAAAACGGGCAAAAGGAATAACCTGCTCTTTTAAATAATTAGCATAAGGCCATCCGCAAGTTTGTCCGATTAAAAGCTCAGGCTTGCTCCATAGTGCTGCTGGGTGGTTGTTACGATCAAGACTAACAGGGGCTTGAATATCTTGAAGGGTAAGCTGGTTTTGAATATTTGACCATAAAACATCCAGCGCATGCCCCGTCTCTGGCCAGTCATACATGGAAAGGGAGGCAATGGGAACAGTCACTTGTAAATCCGCTATCTTATTTCTTGAGTATGTTTTTACTGCGTTGCATGTTTTAATTGAGCATTCAATAGTTTTTGGTTTTAGCTATTGTAAACTGCGTCAGGCTGTCATGCGGCAGTCTGCCCACTAATATCAGGACAAACAGTTACTACATAAATCATATTGTTAACAAATGCAGAAAGTTCATCAATGGATCCTTTCATACTTTCCCGAATGCAATTTGGTGCAAATATCACCTTCCATATATTATTCCCTACCATCACCATTATGTTGGGTTGGTTGCTGTTATATTTCAAATTGAAGTTTAACCGAACAGGCGATAAAGCCTGGATGGAGGCTTACTTTTTTTGGGTAAAAGTCTTTGCACTTTCCTTCGCACTTGGGGTGGTTTCAGGAATTACCATGAGTTTCCAGTTTGGAACGAATTGGCCGGGGTTCATGGAGCGCGTTGGAAATATAGCAGGGCCTCTTTTAGCCTATGAAGTTTTAACCGCGTTTTTTCTTGAGGCTGTATTCCTAGGTATTATGTTGTTTGGTTACAGAAAAGTTTCCAATCGCGTACATACGCTAGCTACTTTTTTGGTAGCCTTTGGGACAACCATGAGTGCATTTTGGATTATTGTTCTAAACTCCTGGATGCACACACCTACTGGATATGAAATCCGCGATGGTATCGCATTTGCTACAGATTGGATGGCTATTATCTTTAATCCATCCATGCCTTATAGACTTGCTCATATGTTGATTGCTTCTGGTCTGACAGTTGCATTCCTTGTCGCAGGCCTTTCTTCACTTAGATGGCTACTGGGGGATCGTTCCACTGCAATGAGCCATGCACTGCGTACAGGTGTTTTTATGGGCGCATTGTTAATTCCGGTCCAAATTCTGGTAGGGGACTTGCATGGCCTGAATACACTTGAGCATCAGCCCGCGAAAGTTGCGGCCATGGAAGGTAATTGGGAGACGCGTGGAAACGTGCCTCTTGTTCTCTTCGCAATGCCAAATGAAGAAACTCGCTCAAATGACTTCGAACTTAGCATTCCTAATGGTGCAAGTCTTATTCTCAAACATGAAGCTGAAGGCGTTGTTCCAGGGCTAAATGATTTTGTGGCTGAAGATGGAACACTCGAACACCCACCTGTAGCACCTGTATTTTGGGCGTTTAGAATAATGGTGGGAACGGGCATGGTAATGCTGCTCTTATCATGGTTGGGGAGCTGGTATCTATGGCGTCGCGGTGAAATGCCAAGATTGTTAACCTATGCTTTTGTACCAATGGCGTTTTCTGGTTGGCTGGCAACGGTTGCTGGATGGTATGTAACAGAAATTGGACGCCAGCCATGGCTTGTATCAGGTGTGTTAAGTACCAAGGAGGCCTTGGGCCCAGTATCAGGGGGCATGGTTCTATCTACATTCGTTATGTATCTGGCGACTTATATCTTGTTGCTAGCGGCTTATCTTTTCGTAATTATCAGATTAACCGTAAAAGCTTCAAAGCCAGGAACGGAAATGCCAGAACCAGGAGCCGCAGGCAGTACTGCACTGCCCGCACGCGGCGGTAATGCCGTTCCTGCAGAATAGATCGGAATAAACACATGGATATTACACACATATACCCGCATCTGCCTGTTGTTTTTGCAGGCCTTATGGGGCTTTCCATTTTGATTTACGTAATTTTGGATGGATTTGATTTAGGCGTTGGCGTTTTGTTTGCAGTATCCAAAGATGAATACAAAGATAAGATGATTGC
>CALDZF010000121.1 GCA_937944165.1 uncultured Rhizobiaceae group bacterium
CAGCATGTTAAAATGGCAGATGAAGCAGTTCGTATAGGATCGGCATCTGTCAATGAAAGTTATCTGCTTGGTGATATAATTATTCAGGCGGCGCTGGACAAAGGTGCTGAAGCTATTCACCCGGGATACGGATTTCTATCAGAAAATCCTGACTTTGTGGAAAGCGTTGAAGCAGCAGGTCTTACCTTCATTGGCCCTTCTGCCAGTGCCATACGTGCCATGGGGTTAAAAGATGCAGCCAAAGCCCTGATGGAAAAAGCCAATGTGCCTGTTGTGCCAGGTTATCACGGTGACATGCAAGAAACAGGCTTTCTAACTATGAAGGCAAATGAAATCGGTTATCCAGTTTTAATCAAAGCACGCGCAGGTGGTGGCGGCAAGGGCATGCGCAAAGTTGATGACCCAAAAGATTTTGCCGCAGCGCTTGTTGGTGCGCAGCGTGAGGGGCAGGCTAGTTTTGGGGATGGGCATGTGTTGATTGAAAAGTTCATCCAAAACCCGCGTCATATCGAAATACAGGTCTTTGGTGATAATCACGGCAACGTCGTACATTTGTTTGAACGTGATTGCTCTCTGCAACGTCGTCACCAAAAAGTAATCGAAGAAGCGCCCGCACCGGACATGACACAGGAAATGCGAACTGCCATGGGCGAAGCAGCAGTTAAGGCTGCAAAAGCAATTGATTATTCCGGTGCCGGAACAATTGAGTTTATCGTTGATGGGACAGATGGCCTTAAATCAGATGCCTTCTGGTTTATGGAAATGAATACAAGGCTACAAGTGGAGCACCCAGTAACTGAGGCCATTACAGGTGTTGATCTGGTTGAATGGCAATTGAAGGTTGCCAGTGATGAATATTTACCAAAATTTCAAGATGAGCTTTCAATCAATGGTCATGCTTTTGAAGCTAGGCTTTATGCTGAAGATGTCCCCAAGGGATTTCTACCTGCAACGGGCACATTGGAATATCTGGAGTTCTCACAAAATGCCCGCATTGATTCTGGCGTTATGGAAGGCGATACAATCACGCCTTTCTACGACCCGATGATTGCAAAAGTTGTAACGCACTCTGATACACGCGAAGAAGCCTTAAGTGATTTGGAAAGCGCACTTAGCGAAACGCGCATTGCTGGAACAGTAACCAACGCAGCCTTTTTGCGAGCACTTTGTCTTCATGATGGCTTTGCAAAAGGCAAGGTTGATACAGGTTTGATTGAAAGGGACATTGACACTCTCATCAAGCCAGTCTCCTTGCCAGATGAACTTATTGCGCTGGCAGCAAAAGAAGCACTGCAAATGCCTTATGTGCCAAACAGTAAAGGCAAGGATATTGGCATAGGTCAAACAGATCCGTTTGATATTCTATCAGGATTTTCAAACTGGAAAGCCCCAATCTGGACGCAAAGATTGGTGTTTGGTGAAGAGAGTTTCGAAGTACGAATTCGCCGTCATGGTGACATCTGGCAATCTTCGGTGAAGCGAGGAGAGGGTGAGTTTTCTAAATGGTTCACAGATATCGAATGCAAAATAGACGAAGAAGCTCCAGAAGTGTTTGGTTTTGCCAATAAGGTTGCGATCTTCACAGATGAAGGAACATATGAGTTTATAATTCCAGATGCCCTCGAAGGGGATGGAGCAAGTGCAGGCGGTGGCAATACGGTGGTTGCGCCAATGCCCGGCTTGGTGAAACAAGTGAATGTCTCTTCAGGCCAATCGGTCAGTGAAGGCGATGCGTTGATTGTCTTAGAAGCCATGAAAATGGAGCATACATTAACAGCGCCCAAAGATGGCAAGATAGGGGGTTTGAATGTGTCAGCCAATGAGCAGGTAGAGGATGGTACAATTTTGATTGAGTTGGAAACAGCTGATGAGTGAGCATGTAACTCTCTTTGAAGTTGGTGCGCGTGACGGTCTCCAAAACGAAAAGGTGATGATCCCTGCTGCCAAAAAGATAGAACTGATTGACAGACTATCCACGTGTGGCTTTTCAAAAATCGAAACAACTGCTTTTGTTTCTCCCAAGTGGGTTCCGCAGATGGCTGATGCAAACGATGTGATGGCGGGTATAACAAGAAATCCTAATGTTAATTACGCCGTTCTGACGCCAAACTTGAAAGGCTATGAATTGGCGAAAACTGCCAAGGCTGATGAAGTTGCAATTTTCGGTTCAGCCAGTGAAGGGTTTAGCAAGGCAAACGTAAATGCTTCCATCGCAGAAACAATCGAAAGGTTTTTGCCGATAACAAAGCAGGCGCGTGAAGATGGCATTCCTGTTCGTGGGTATATTTCCTGTGTTACTGATTGTCCTTATGATGGCGCAACACTGCCCGACAAAGTGGCGTGGATGGCAGAGAAACTCTTTCAAGCCGGGTGTTATGAGATTTCTCTCGGCGATACGATTGGTCAAGCAACGCCTGAAAAAATTATCGCTATGTTAGATGCAGTTCTTGATGTCGTGCCCGCTGAAAAACTGGCCGGTCATTATCATGATACAGATGGGCGAGCGCTTGCTAATATCGAAGTCAGTCTTGAAAAAGGCTTGCGCACTTTTGATGTGTCTGTTGGAGGACTGGGTGGATGTCCTTATGCGCCAGGAGCTGCTGGTAATGTTGCAACAGGTAGTGTGGTTGAAATGCTGCATAGCAAAGGCTTTAAAACCAGGATTGATTTGCAAAAATTGGCAAGTGTAGAAGAGTTTGCGCTTACCTTAAGGAATGCTACATGACGTATGAAACAATCAAAATCGAGACGGACGAGCGCGGCGTTGCAACCCTCACGCTTAATCAACCTGAAAAACACAATGCTCTTTCGCCTTTGATGGTTTCAGAGCTCACGACTGCTGCAAGTGAACTTGGCAAGGATGAAAAAATACGTGTAGTGGTTTTAACAGGTACAGGCAAAAGCTTTTGTGCAGGCGGTGATCTTGGCTGGATGCGTGAGCAGTTTTCTGCAAGTCGCGAAGCGCGCGTAGAAGAAGCAATGAAGCTGGCTTCTATGTTAAGGGATTTAAATGAATTACCAAAACCTCTTATTGGTCGTATTCAGGGTCATGCCTTTGGCGGTGGTATTGGTATGATGGCAGTCTGCGATATTGCCATTGGTACAGAAGATGTAAGATTTGCACTCACTGAAACGCGTCTTGGTTTAATTCCTGCTACCATCAGTCCCTATGTTTTGGCACGTATGGGGGAAGGCAAGGCAAGGCGCGTGTTTATGTCAGGCAAAATGTTTCAGGGATACGAGGCTGTTGATCTTGATTTATTAGCAAAAGCTGTTCCTGTGGATGTACTTGATGAAGCGATTGAAGCTGAAATAAAACCTTATTTTTCAACGGCACCTGCAGCTGTTACGCGTGCCAAAGCCTATGCCAGATCGCTTGGGCCTGTAATCGATGATAAGGCAATTTTGCGCTCGGCAGAAGCTCTTGCAAATGCTTGGGAAACACCAGAAGCAGTTGAAGGCGTTGGCGCATTTTTTGAAAAGCGTAAACCAAACTGGCTCACATAAACGCGATTCAGCTTAACAAAAACGTGCAGAAAATTGTTTCGACTTAATTGATAGGTTTTGATTATTAGTGTTCTTATTCCCTCCATATCATAGGATACAAAATGCGTTTTATCAAAGCTACATTATTCGCTCTATCTATTACTCTACCAATAACAATGGCGCCTTCTTTAGCAACTGCTCAATCATCAATTGAAAAGGCATTTGTTGCCAAGTCACGGCTTTCTAGCAGTATATGGAAGAAACATGATCCAAATTCCAAGATTGTGGTTGACCATAGTGCTTGGGATGCATTTTTGGCTAAATATACACGCAAAGATGGGCGTGGCATCAACCGGGTTGCTTATGGCGGCGTAAGTGCTGGAGATAAAAAAGCGTTGCAAAATTACTTGGCAAAACTTCAAGCAACAGATGTAACAAAGCTTAATCGTAACGAGCAATATGCTTTTTGGCTTAATCTATATAACGCTAGTACCGTAAACTTGGGTATTAAAAATTTCCCTATTAATTCAATTTTGGAAATCAAATCCAATGCGTTGGATTTAAAAGGCCCTTTCAATGATAATGTAGCCAAGGTGAATGGTAAAAAGCTAACATTGGATACGATTGAAAGTGGTATAGTTCGCCCGATTTGGAATGATCCGCGATTGCACTATGCTTTTAATTGTGCGGCTATAAGTTGCCCAAATCTTGGTAGTAAAGCTTATAAGGGCAAGACAATTAATGCCCAACTAAATGCAGCTGCCCGTTCTTACGTAAATGACCCTCGTGGCGTTCGCGTTAAAGATGGTGAAATAACAGCTTCCAAGATATATTTTTGGTACTCAGATGATTTTGGTAAAAATGAAAAAGCAGTTCTTGCGCATATCAAAAAATTTGCGGGCCCAACTTTAAAAACGGCTTTAAGCGGCAAAACTTCTATTGATAATTATGAATATGATTGGGCGCTAAACAAGCGGTAGTTTTTATTAATTCTTTCGCTGGGGGGCGAATGTTTGCTCGCACTTTGAATTTTATTCAGGTGCGAGCAAATACGTTTATAAAGTTATTTGCAGGCATTGGATGTTTTTCAATATGTGAAAACCCGTAAGCTTGTGCCGCCTTGTTTACATCCTCAATATCCCGAACTCCATATGCAGAGTCTCTCCCCTTGAGCCATTTTTCAAACTCTTCATTGCTTTGGCTTGTCTGTGTGCCGTTAATTTTAAACGGCCCATAGATGGCAATTTTACAGTCCTTATTCATAATCTTATCCGCACCTATAAAAATTGCTTTAGTAACCTCCCAAGGTGTAATGTGAATTACATTAAAACATAACAGCGCATCAAACTTTCTTGTGCTGTCTGCTAACCAATCTGTTTTTGTAATGTCTAGGCGTTGTGCCGATAAGATATTTTTTTGATCCGCTGCCCATGCATCGATACTTTCAAGATTTTCTACTTTATAATCTGTTGGTTGAAAGACGATGTCAGGAAATTCACTGGCAAAATGTGCAACATGTTGACCAGTACCGCTACCAATTTCTAAAACATATTTAGTGTTCTTAGGTAATATTATGCGTAACTGATTTGTTATAACCTCTATATTGCGATGGTAGGAGGGTGCATCTCGTTTTTTATCGTTCATTATATATTCTTACTAATATCAGTTTTTATTGAAAGATAATATTGGCACAGACAGCCAACTCGGGCTAACATTTTTCTGAAATTTGAGGATTTTAAAATGCAATTGCTGATGAATGCCAAGGAAGTTGAGGCCTATATCGATGAGGTATTCCCACAGATTGAGAATTATGGTTTCCAAATTGAGGGTTTGGAAGTCGGTAAAATTTCAGTCTCAATGAAAGTATCTAAGGAACATCTGCGACCAGGGGGAACTGTCTCTGGGCCGACGATGTTTACATTGGCAGATTGTGCCAGTTATTTAATTGTTTTAGCGCATATCGGTAAAGTAGCGCTAGCAGTCACAACCAATCTTAATATCAACTTTATTGCTAAGCCTGATGGGGATTTAATTGCTGATGCTAAACTCCTTAAATTAGGCAAACGTTTGGCTGTTTGTGAAATTTCGATTCGTTCAAAAACTAAGAATTTGCTGGTTGCCCATGCAACAGCTACCTATTCAATTCCTCCAAGTCGCTGAAATAATTAAGAATAATATATTCTGTAAAGCTTATTTTATAACTTTACTTTATATTAACGCACAACTTATAGTTGTATTAATGGGCGGATGCATCTGGAGTGACAGGGAACCACGTTGAATGAGGCATTTAGATAATGGGCAAAAAACTTGGCAAGACGCAATCTCGGCTGACTAAACAAAAGAATAAAAATTCTACCGTACTTACTGAAATTGAAATCAATAATATGTTGGGCGTATCTGGACTTAAAACCCCAGATCGCATGGTATTGGAACAACGATTATTACTTGATGCAGCAGGTATGGAAACTGCAGATACACTCGCAGACCAAGTTGCGCTCGAACAGGCAGAAAATTGGCAAGAACCTGTTGTTGAAGATGAAGCTGCAGCGGCAATACGAGCTATCAGCGCTACGGATGAACTTCAAGCACCATTAAAAGACAGTAGAAACGAGATAGTCTTTATTGACTCAGCGGTAGCTGACTTGGAAAGCCTATTGGAAGGCATTGCGCCATCTACCGAGATAGTCATAATAGATGCAAATTCTGATGGCGTTGAGCAGATAGCAAATGCCTTGCAAGGGCGTTCTGATTTAGATGCAATTCATATTTTTGCACATGGACGACCAGGGACACTTGATTTAGGTAATGCCAAATTAACAGAAGCTTCCTTGAACAATAAGCATGCAGATGAATTAGCAATTATCCAGGCAAGCCTTTCACAAAATGCTGATTTTTTAATTTATGGCTGTGACTTTGGTGCACATGCCAGAGGTGCATCTGCCATCCAGGCATTATCAAATGCAACCGGTGCTGATGTAGCCGCATCAACAGATTTAACAGGCGCTGCAAATCTTGGTGGCGACTGGGATTTGGAAGTTGAAACGGGTATTATTGAAACCAGAAGCCTATCAGCTGAAAACTGGAATGGCACGTTAGAAACACCGCCAGAGCCAACTACTGCTGCCTCAGACTCTATCAATTTTGCCGATGGCGAGTTTAGAATATTCGTATCAGGCAATAATACGGATGGCCTTGGTTTTCAGGAAAATGGATTTGAAGAAGTTGTTAACACGTTAGGGGGAACTCTTACGGTGTTAAATAATGGCAATGAATTCGATGTGTCGGGTGCTACGGGTGATGGTTCAGCTACATCCAGTACAATTACCTTTGATAACGCAACAGCTACATTTTCTACCAGCTTTACAACCACAAACGCATCCGAGTTTAGAACAACAACGGCAAGCAATTTCTTTTCAGGAGATACAGGTGAGGGGATATTTATAGACCCTGAACAAGGCGGTACAGCAGGTGATTTTTATGATGTAGACATAGCCTTTGAGGAGCCGGTAAATGCTTTCAGTTTTGATCTTGTTGATATATTTGACACAATTACGACTGGTAATCCGGTCGCTGAATATCAAGTTATTGCTGATGGGGAAGTTTTGGTAACATTACGCTCCCCTTTCTTTGGCGATGACGGTACAGCGAATATTGATGTGCTTGATGGGGATGGTAACCTTCAAGCTACGGTTGTGGCTGGTCAAAATATTGAAAATACAATTGGCTTTGTGACAGCTGGTGAGGTTAATAATCTAACCATCCGCCATACAATTGTTAGCGGAGCTGTATTAAATACAGCGCGTGATCCGCATGGCCTTGATTCAATTGCCTTTAGTACTGACATTTCTAGCAATCAAGCTCCAACGCTTGATCTGGATGTCATTAGTAGCTCTGCTACACCAGGTGAAGATGGTTTTACATTGTTAGATTTCAGTGGCCTTAATGGTGAAAGTAATCCTCAAACGCTTAACAATGGCCAGACAGAAGATGTTGATGGGGCAGGCAATGGCCAAACAGCTATTTATCGCAATGTTGGCGTTCTGGCAGATGGTACAGCGATTGACATTGTAGCAACCGTTGTAAATCAAACAGGTATAGACCCTGTGTTAGGTATTAGCGGGGGTGATAATGCAAACGTTAGATTAGGTGGAGGCAACAATAATACTGCAACAGTGCGTTGGGATGTCTTTATTGCAGATACTTTACAAGTGGTATCAGGTGAGTTTGTTACGGGAACACCTGTTACAGGCAATTTTACAGCATTGGTTAATGATCTTGATAATCGTAATAATGATAACACTTTTGAAGAGATTGAAATAGCAGCCAGCTCTGTCGATGCTTACAATTTGGAAGACCCTGCAAATTCAAATATTGTTGTAACTGAAAATAACGGCGTACTTAACATTCGTCCAACAGACAATGATCCTGGCACTCCAGGTGTTCTGCCCTCTAATACGGTTCAATTAACCTTTACCAATACGTCTAGTTTTACAGTTTTCTATAATAGACAAAGCGAAGGAGCTAATTTTGGGCTTGATGGGAATTTTGGTGCAGGCTTCTTTGCAAACCCGCTAACTGTTGACACTAATGCTGAGTTTGCAACTATTTTTACTGAAGGCAATACACCAGTTAATATTGCAGCTCAGTCTGCCAATGCTAATGATATTGCTGAAGATGATATTCAACTTCTGGAAATCACACCTGGTAATATTTCCAATGGTGCTGATGAAATTATTACTTTCAATGGGGATGGTGCAACAAGCATAACGTTACCGCTGGATGGCAGTGATACATCCCAACAAAGCTTAACAATTGGTGGCACAAATATATTCATCCAATTTAATACGGCTACCAATACAATAGAGATTACAGAACAATCTGGTGGTGTTCTTCCCCAAGATGACCTCAATGCAATTATTCGCACTGCTACCTACGAAAATACCTCAAACACACCTAGCGAAGGTAGTGGTACAGATAGAACATTAACGCTACGAGTAACAGACAGCAGCGGTTTAAGCAGCAATAACGCTGTTTCTACAATTACAGTCATCGGTGTAGAGGATGTTGTTACCATTGATACAGACGGCGACGGTGTTAATGATGATATTGATGTGGATGATGATAATGACGGTATTTTGGATGTTAATGAAGGCTTGAGAGTTGTTGACGGCTTTACCATTGGAGGGGCTATTTTAACGGAAAATGGGGATGGTAGCGGGTCATTTGATATCCCTGTTATTGACAGTTTGGGGCAAGAAATCGGTTCTCTGACATTAAATTATACAGGCTTTACAGGGGATGGCAGTACAAATGGTAGTAATGGCACGAATCCGAATACGTTTTTCACACCTATCTTAAATGTGGGCTTAGTTGATAATAATATTGCGCTTCAACTTATTTATAGTTTACCCAATGTGAATAATCATAATTTTACCTATACGGTAACATCCAATGGACTTGATTTTACAGGAGCCGAGCATAATGTCCAAGGTCAAGCCTTGCAGGGTGGGGGGCCTCCGGGGCGTGTGGAAAGCGGGCGTTATACCCTTGTTCACACACTTTCGGATGACCCTGTTGCACTGACGGCTGGCGGTACGACGCATACTGTCGGCGGTGTTGGGGTCGCGCTTGGGGCTGATTTAGCTGACGGCACAGAAATTCTTCGTAATTCCGGCAGAAATGCAAACCGTCAGTTTAATGTCGGGTTTGATCTTCTTAACGGCGAAACATATGGCATTGATGCGCGTCTTAATAGTAGCCGCGCTGAAGGCATTGAAAATACAACTTTTGTTTTAAGTACGTCCGTCTCAGCACAAGCAGATAGTGATTTTGACAGTGATGGTATCGCTAACCAACTTGATATCGATTCTGATAATGATGGGATTACGGACAATATAGAAGCTCAGACCGCAAATGGGTTTATCGCGCCCTCAGGGCGCGCTGGAACTGCGGATTATATTGACCTTAACCAAGACGGTCTTGATGATAATTATGACGATAGAATAGTTACCGCGGCGACTGCCGCTGCGAGCGCAGGAGCGGGGAACGGCGCAGGCTTAAGCCCCGTTGATAGCGACGGTGATGGTGATAGTGACTATCTTGACATAGATTCAGATAATGAAGGTGGTAATGACACTGAAGAGGCAGGCCTTGGTAGCGGCCCAGCGACAGGTCTGTCTGATGCGACTACAGATGCTGACGGTGATGGCCTATTTGATGTATTTGATGCCCAAAATGGTACAGCGGCTGATGATGGCTTTGATGTTAATGAAAGCATAGCGACAGGTGCTACTGCGCTACCAGATATTGATGGTGACGCGAGCGGTGGTGTGCCGCTGAGTGAAGATGTTGATTTCCGTGATGCGGAAACGATTGATACAGATAGTGATGGTGTTAACGACTTTATTGATGTGGATGATGATAATGACGGTATTTTGGATATTTTTGAACGTATCCCATCGCAAGGGACGTCTGAAAACTTTGAAAACCCGCCAAATGTTCCAACGGAATCTGGATTTGACAGCTTTGCGACTGCGTTTCCAAGTGCTGCTGATAGTCCGCTAACTAATTTTGCGGGGACAGCTGGGTTTTTCACGAATAATGATTTGTCTGTTGCTTTTCCATCGGGACCCGTAAATTTGCTTCCTGCTTTTGAGGGTAATTTCTATTCTGGCTTACACTCAAGTGAAAATTTCAACCAGGAAGTTATACAATTAGAACTTGATGTTCCCGTTAGCGCGGGGCAAGACGTTGGTATTAGCTTTGCTGCTTATCAACTTGAACTGGGATCATTAAATGGGAACCCGGTTTTTAATCAACCAGGAACTTTCCAAATATTTGGGATTAGAGAAAATTCATCAATCGTAAGTGGTTCTCAAAGCGCAAATAACGCAACCAATGTAAACTCAACTACCCCCACCACCATTGGTAGCCACCCTGATGTTGATCTATTAGGACAGTCTGACTTAATTGATAATACAACTGAGTGGCGCGAATTTGTTATCAATTTTACAGCAACTGAAAATTATGACCGTATCTTAATTGTGCCAGTTGGTAATGGAATCCAATTACCTAATCAAAGTCAGGATAATACAGCTTTCCTAGCGATAGATGCCATTAATTTTGGTATTCTGACGGATGTTGATACAGATAGTGATGGAATCGCAGATCATCTCGACATTGACAGTGACAATGATGGTATAACCGACAATATTGAGGCGCAAACCACAAATGGTTTTGTTACTCCTTCTGGTGTCGGGGGGGCACCAAGTTTCGCAGATGTGAATATGGATGGCCTTGATGATGCATTCGACAATCGCAATGCTGATAATAGCAATACATTGGATATGAATTCGGTAGCGGCAACACAAGCCGAAGCTTTAATTAATCCCGTCGATACAGATAATGATGGTGATGCTGACTTTATTGACACGGATTCAGATAATGATGGTAGTAATGATACTATAGAAGCCGGATTAGGAATAGCTCCAGTTACAGGCTTATCTGAAGATATGAATGATGCTGACAGTGATGGTCTGTTTGATCAGTTTGATACCCAAAATGGTACAACGGCTGATGATGGCTTTAATATTAACGAATCCATTGCCACAGGTGCTGCTGCGCTACCAGATATTGATGGCGACGCGAGCGGTGGTTTGCCGCTGAGTGAAGATGTTGATTTCCGTGATGCACAGGATGATTTTGCTCCTCCAGTTTTAGACTTAAATTCGGCGGCGTCCCTTAATGATACGGATAGAGATTTTAGCGCTGAATTTATTGCAGGTGGCAATTCTGTTGCAATTGTTGATATTGACGGTGACGCCCTGGAAGGCGAGCAAATTACTGGCTTCAGTGAGTTGAGAATTACGCCTACATCTGCCTTGCCGGATGGCGCAAATGAGGTCTTGCAAGTTGCGGGTTTGGATATTCCGCTAAATGCTGATATTACCCATTCTGGGGTAATAATAACAGGTGTGAGTACTGTTTTTGATATTACTTATCGTGATGGTGTTATTTCTGTACGCGAGGTGAGTGGCGGTCTTATCCCGAGTGCAGATTTTGATGCATTGCTTCGTAGTACGTCTTACCTTAATCTAGCCGCCGTACCTAGTGATAGTACAGCTCGAACTTTTGATTTCCAAGCTATCCAATTTGACCCATCGCGAGTGGTAATTGACTTTGAAGAATTAACACCAGGTTCACAAGCCACGGCGGAACAAATTGGTTCTGATCCTTATTGGGCCAGTGCTGGAGCGCAAAATGGCCAAATTCAAGACGCGAATAATGCTGGGCCATTTAACCAGACTTTGGCAAACAATGCGGATGGAACTTATCTATTCCATAATACTGGGGGCAATGTACCAAATGATCAGCGCATTATCTTTGGTCAGGATAATATTCCAGTTGAAATCAATCAAGATTACACAGTCAGCATTGATATTGGCCGCCAAAACTCTTTTAGCGCTGGACCATTTGAAGTTCTCATTAATGGCGCATCCATTGGAATAATTGACGTTAATAGCGGTCCGATTCAAGACTGGCAGACCCTTACCTTTAACTTTAATTCTGGTGACGCCAGTGAGGTTAATTTCCAGCTTCGTAATACTTCGACCAATGGGACAGGTAATGATTTCGGCATAGATAATATTATCTTTGAACGTAATCCTTTAATTTTATCTAATATAGCAACAGCGAGCGTTGATGTGATTGCAACTGTGCCGCCTAACGCGCAAGATGATGCTTTTACCATAGATGAAAACCCAGAAGCGGGCACAAGTGAAATTGGCGTGATTACAAGTGGTGATCTGTTTGCTGATAATGGCAGCGGCGTTGATAGTGACGCCAACAATGACCCGCTTAATATCACTCAGATTAACGGCGAAGATATTACGAATGGCGAAGTTATTACGCTTGATTCGGGCGCACTACTTACTATTCGTACAGATGGCAGTTTTGATTATGATCCGAACGGCGCGTTTGATAATCTTGATACAGGTGAAATAGCGACAGATAGTTTTGTCTATACAGTCTCTGACGGTACTGCCGATGATACGGCGATGGTTACAATCACCATAAACGGTGATAATGACGCACCGACCATTGATCTTAATGGTGCTCTACCAGGTACGGACTTTAATAGTGTTTTTGTTGAAGATCAGCCAGGTCAACCACTCGCAAATCTGCTCTCTTTTGATGCAGTCATTGAAGATGATGAAGATAACATAGCACAAGTAACAATCATTCCGCTATTGCCTGATCCCAATGATGGTAATGACGAATTTTTAAGAATTAACTCTAATGGAATTGATCTTACAATCAGACTTTCTGATGGACTCGTTACCGCGAATACACCGCTGGTGTTTGGTGATACAACATTCGAAGTATCATATAACAATGGTGAGATTGAATTTACAAATGCTGATGGTGGCACTTTTGAATCAGGCGAGCTTGAAGGCTTCCTGCGTTTGCTTGCCTATCAAAATACAGACCAGAATAATACAGATGGAGCGCGCGCCTTTGAATTTCAGGTAATTGACCCTGCAGGCGTTACAGTAGCAACTTCAACAATTACAGTTGACCGTGTTAATGATGCACCAGTTCCAACGATTGCATCCAATAACAACGGGACTGTTGTTGCTACTGATAATACTGTCGGGTTGGAACCTTCTGTTGTCATTAGCCCGGATAATGCATCTGATATTGCCAACCTTACAGGTGATGATGTTCGTGATGCAATTGCCAATGGAGCCAACGCTTCGGATCTTGGGTTGATTTCTGTAGCTGACCTTTTGGCACAGTTAGATATTAGTGATGCAGAGCAAGCTGAATTTGCAATTGGTGTTATATTTGCTGATGAAAGCCAAGGCCGTTTTCAATATGTGAGAACAGGTGCCGGTTTTGACGATCACGAATTCACAGATTTCCAGCTTGGCGACCCGGATAATACAGACCCAACCCCAGTGCCGGATGGTGAGGCACTATTGCTGGCGTCAGATACTTATATCCGCTTTATTGCAAACCCCGGGTTCTTAGGGAGTGCGGCTTTAACATTCCGTATTTCTGATTTGTCTGTCGGGACACCGTCTAATCCGCCCTCAACGGTTCCAGATGATAGTGGTGGCGTAGCGCCGACCAACACATCCTCCCTTTCATCTTCAGTATTTATGATTGATATTGCTGCTGATACAGATGGGGATGGTATTATTAATTCTGAAGATATCGATTCAGATAATGACGGTATTTTAGATGTTGTTGAAGCGGGCTTAGTTCCTACGCCTGGTATTATTGGCCAAGCAGATGCCTTTAATGATGGCTCTGGATTTTATCAGATTATCAATAACGGAACAATTGACGGCGAAATTATTCAGCCTGGTCAATTATTCTCATTCAACCCCTTAACTGATAGCTATGTTCCTATTGGTGATCCCGCCGGATTTGATATTAACGCGACAGGCTATGACCCTGATAGCGATTTTATTTATGGGTTAGCACAGACTGATGGTGTCGATGCGGCCGGAAATGTTGTCTTGGCTGATGATTTGATTAAAATTGACAGAGACGGTGAAGTGTTCCGTATTGGACGGCCTTCAACGAATATTAACGGACAAATCGCAGGAACGATATTTGACGGCATGTTAGCCGTTCGCTCTGGCGGCTCACAAATTTCACTTCTTGATATTTCTGGTGCGGTCGGATCGACGGATGATCCTGTTACTTTAAGGTTTAATTTAACAGAACCCGTCAGTGGTGAATTTTTAATTATTGACTCAATCTTATATCAAATTCCTAATAATACGACTGGAACATTTTTACAATCTGTTGACCTCACAGGTGTCATGGATGGTGATACGCTGACGGTTAATCAAGCGCAAATTCTGGGCGACTTTCCAGCGGCAAGTAGTTTAGGATTGTTCGGTGCAGGATGGACGTCCACTGATCCTGTAACAGGGCAACAAGAGCTGTTCTTTAGTCGAAACAACACGGGTGAAATTTTCCGTATCAATGACTTTGACACAGCGAATCCAACAGCAGAACTCTTCTTACAAGGCGTTGCTACAGGGTCAAATGATGGCGCAGGGCCACCGGACCAAGCACCGCCGTCACTTCAAAATTTACCCGATACAGATGGTGATGGTATTCCAGACTTCCTTGATATCGATTCAGATGACGATGGCATTACCGATACCATAGAAGCTCAGACAACCGCTGGTTTTATAGCGCCAAGTGGTACGGGCAATCCTGATATGGGAGGTGCATTTGTTGACGTAAACCGCGATGGACTTGATGATAACTTTGATGCGGGCCTCATTGCGGGCGGCCCCGCCAATGGAATCGGCCTAACGCCAGTGGATACTGATGGCCTTGGCCTTGCTGATTTTATTGATCCAGATAGTGATGATGATGGAATTTCAGATGCAGATGAAAACGGCCTTGGGGTAACATTTGTTGCAGGTGACACGGATGGTGATGGTCTTGCAGATGTGTTTGAAACCGCAATTGATGGTGATGCAAATGATGGCTTTATCGTCAATGAAGGTATTACGGATCCATTAAATACCTCTAATGGCTTTCTTCCAGATGCAGGGGGTGACGCTTCCATTGGAACCGCAACGCCACTTGTAAATGATCTTGATTTCCGTGACCCTAATGATGATCCAGTTGCCCAAAATGATGCGGCAATAACAGATGAAGACACGGCCTTAAACGCAAACCTATTTACTGATAATGGTAATGGTGCAGATAGTGATCCTGATGGAAATGCAATTACTGTAACCCAGGTAAATGGCGCGTCTGCAAATGTAGGTATGCAAATTACCCTTGCCTCAGGAGCACTTTTAACTGTGAATTCAGATGGAAGCTATTCTTATGATCCAAACGGCCAGTTTGAAAGCTTGCGCGTTGGCGAAACTGGAATGGACAGTTTTACTTACCAGATTTCAGATGGGAATGGTGGTTTTGATACAGCAACCGTAAATATTACGATAGATGGTGTTGCTGATGCACCTGTCGTTGATTTAAATGGTGCTGATGAAGCAGGTATTGATTATGCTGTTGATTATATTGAAAATGATCCAGCGATTAATATTGTTGATACAGATTTTTCAATTACAGATCCTGAGAATAATATTACGGAAATAGTTATAACACTTACCAATGGTGAAATTGGTGATACACTTCAATTCCCATCAATGCTTCCTGGTGGCATCACTGCAACACAAGTCCCTGGTACCGCATTATTTGCGCCTGGCCCTCAAACAATTACCTTGAATGCAGGTTCAGGTACCACGACTCAAGACTGGAATGATGCCATAGCACTTATCCAGTTTGTGCCGCAAACCAATGATGTACATAACCCTGTTCCAGGAGATCGCGTTATTACTATTCGGGCTTCTGATGAAGTTAACTTGTCTTCAGATTTGGCAAGCTCAACGATCACAGTTGTACCCGTAAATGATCCACCAACACTGGATTTGGATGATGATAATTCTGGTGGTGTCAATGCGGGCAACTTTACAGGTACGTTTACAGAAGATGCTGGATCTGTATCAATTAATTCTGGGATCGTGATTACAGATTTAGACGACTCCGAGCTTGCAACAGCGACTGTCTCTTTGACCAATCCACAAAATAATGACCAGATATTTGTTGATGGTGTTCTTGTTTTTGACAATGGCATGATAACATCGCCAATTGGCACATCAAACGGTGTTGACTATACGGTCGTGCTGAATAGTGGTATTCCTGAAATTCGCTTTGATGATGTTGCTACAACTGCTGAATATACAGCTGCATTGGAATCTATTACCTTTAATAATACGTCTGATACGCCAGATGAAACTGATCGTATATTCAATGTTATCTTAAACGATAGTGAAGATGATTCACCATTGCGTACGGCAACTATATCCGTTGTGCCTGCTAATGACCCACCAGTTGTTATTGATCCCAATGACCCTAGTAACCCACCTGCGGATCCGAATGCCGTAGTGCCGTTACAAACTGGTGAGGATGGTACAGATATTACTTTACTGGATGTTACACAATTTTTTGCCGACCCAGATGATACAGTTTTGACGTTTGCTCTTGGTGCAGATGCACCTTCATGGTTGATGATAGACCCAATGACGGGTGAAGTTACTGGAACGCCACCAGCAGATGCCAGCATTAATGGGCCTGCCATGGATGGAACTTTCCCTGTAACCATCATTGCCAGTGATCCTGATGGCTTAACAGCGTCTACAATGGTTACTTTTGATATTTCTAACCCTGCGCCTGATGCCATGGATGATGCGTTGTCAAATGATGAAGGGGCAGCACCAATTACAGGCAATGTTATCACAGACGACAACGGCATGGGTATGGATGTTGATGGCAATATGGACAATGATCCATTGACTGTGAGTGAAGTAGATGGTGATACAGCAAATGTAGGCCAACCCGTTAATGCTCCAACAGGGGGGCAATTTATAATTAATTCTGATGGTTCTTATACATTTGATGATAACGGTGATTTTGAAGACCTTGCGGTAGGTGAGATGCGTGATACTACAATCACATATCAAGTATCTGACGGACAAGGCGGCTTTGATACTGCCACAGTTACCGTAACTGTGATGGGTGCAAATGATGCTCCTGAAGTTGTGGACCCGAATAATCCAGGCACTCCGCCTGCTGATCCAAGCGCGGTTGTACCCGCACAGTCCGCATTAGACGGTGAGCCAATTACGGATCTTAATTTGACACCTTTCTTTGCAGATCCAGATGCAAGTGATGTGCTTACATTCTCAACGCCCGTAGGTGCATTGCCTGACGGTTTAATGATTGATCCTAATACAGGGGTGCTTTCTGGCACACCTTCATCAGATGCTTCTCAAGGTGGCGACGATCCTGCCAATGCGCCGGGTGTTTATACGATACCAGTTACTGTTGATGATGGTAATGGTGGAACAGTTACAACGAATGTAATTTATACAATATCAAACCAGCCACCTGTTGCAGAAGATGACTTTATTACAACAGATGAAGATACGGTCGCAACAGCTGTTTCAGTATTTGACGCAAATGGCATTTCACCGTTGCTTATTGGTGATATGGATGGCGGCAATGATAATGATGTACTTACTATCTCAGGCGTTGGTATTAACACAGGCAGTCTTGATCCAGCAAATGTTGGTATGGATGTAGAAGGTGCAAATGGTGGCACGTTTAATATTGATGTTAATGGCAACGTAAACTTTGACCCAGGTACAGATTTCCAAAACCTGACAGATGGCGAAAGTGCAACGACTTCTATTACCTATCTAGTGAGTGATAATCAAGAAGGTTTTGATACTGCAACGGTTACGGTAATTGTAAATGGAGCAAATGATGCGCCTGTTATAATCGACCCTAATGATCCTTTTCCAAACCCCAATCAACCGCCAGTTCCAGCTGATCCAAATAATGTTATCCCAGATCAATCAGGTAATGATTCAACGCAAATATCAATGCCGCTGGATGTAACACCTTTCTTCGCAGATGTGGATGATAATGTTAATACGGATTTGACATTCAATGCATCTAATTTGCCTGATGGATTAATGATTGATCCTGGCACAGGTATTATTTCTGGCACGCCAGATGCTGATGCTTCTCAGCTGGGCGATGACCCAGTTAACAATCCAGGCGTCTATACAGTAATAATTACTGCGACAGATCCTGATGGTGAAATGGTAACCACACAAGTTACGTATAATATTTCAAATCCGCCACCAGTTGCAGAAGATGATGCGTTAGTCGCTAATGAGGATATGATCTTAACAGGTGAAAATGTCTTAGATCCTAATGGTAACGATCCATTATTAATTGGTGATACTGACCCGGACATGGATCTTATTACAGTATCAGCAATTGGTACAGATGCGTTATCTGTGGATCCAGCAAACGTTGGTATGGACGTAATGGGTACTAACGGTGGAACCTTTAATATTGATGCAATGGGTAATATAACATTCAATCCTGGAACGGACTTTCAGGGTTTGGATGTTGGAGAAACCAGAGATACAACCATTACTTATCAAATAAGCGATGGAGAAGGTGGCTTTGATACCGCGACGGTAACTATTACCGTAAATGGTGCTAATGATGCGCCAGTTGTAATTGACCCTAATGATCCTTTTCCAAATCCAAACGAACCACCTGTCCCAACTAATTCCAATACGGTCATTGCAGATGTCATGGCTAATGATGGGGGTATTCTTTCGCCTTTGGACGTGATGCCATTCTTTGTGGATGTCGATGGTGAACCTTTGGAATTTAGTGCGACTAACTTGCCAGCAGGCTTGATGATTAATCCAATGACCGGAATTATATCAGGCACGATTGATAATTCAGCCTCGCAAGGTGGTGATGATCCACTTAACGCGCCTGGTGTCTTTACAGCAGTAATCACTGCAACTGATCCTGAAGGCGAAATGGTATCAACTCAAATCATATATACGATTGAGAATTTACCCCCAACAGCACAAGATGATACTGCTAGCATTGATGAAGATACAATACTGATTGGTAATGTATTCGCTAATAATGGCAATGGTATTGATAGTGATACACCACCAGATAGCGATAATATCTTTGTAAGTGCAATTGATGGACTAGATGTAAATGTTGGGCAATCTGTGGCCGCGCCAACGGGGGGTAGTTTTACAATTAACCAGAATGGCACGTATTCTTTTGACCCTGGAACTGATTTCCAAGATCTGGATGTTGGTGAGACGCGTGATACAAGCGTTACTTATCAAATCTCTGATGGTGAGGGTGGTTTTGATACAGCAGTACTGAGCGTTACTGTAACAGGCTCAAACGATGGCCCTAGGGTGATTGATCCTAATGATCCATTCCCTAATTTAAACGAGCCACCCGTACCAGCTGATCCAAATAATGTAATTAATGATGTTATGGCAGATGATGGTAGCCAGCCTGCGCCATTGGATGTAACACCGTTCTTTGTGGATGTAGATGGTGAGTCACTGGAATTTTCAGTAGATAACTTGCCAGTCGGGTTGGTGATTGATCCTCTTACAGGCATCATCTCTGGCACAGTGGATAATTCCGCTTCACAAGGTGGCGATGATCCACTTAATGCGCCTGGTGTTTACACAGTTACTGTGACTGCAACTGATCCTGAAGGTGAGGCTGTTTCTACTGAAATTACTTATACAATTGAAAATGTAGCACCTATTGCACAAGACGATCTTGTTACGATCGGTGAAGACACAATCCTAATAGGGAATGTGATTAGTGATAATGGTAGTGGGGCTGATTTGGATGGTACGCCTGACAGCGATGATTTAATTATTAGCGCTGTTAACGGTGATGAAAATAGCATTGGCCAGCCTGTCGAAGTACCAACGGGAGGCAGTTTTACAATCAATCAAGATGGTTCCTATTTATTTGACCCTGAAACGGACTTTCAAGATCTTGATGTTGGAGAAACCCGCGATACTATGATCGAGTATCAAATAAGTGATGGGGAAGGTGGCTTTGATACAGCAACTATTACGGTCACTGTAACAGGTAGTAACGATGGCCCGATAATAATCGACCCTTTATTACCACCATCAGGAGACCCTAATGCGCCAACCAATCCAGTAGATCCAAATGCTGTAATACCTGCACAAACGCTGGATGATAGTCAAACACCAGCGCCATTGGATGTTTCAGAATTCTTCTTTGATGTTGATGATGAAAATCCTGCCGAACTTGTTTATGCAGTTGACAACTTGCCTGAAGGCTTAATGATTGACCCAGATACTGGCATTATTACTGGCACGGTTGATAATTCTGCTTCGCAGGGTGGAGATGATCCTGTAAATAATCCTGGCATTTATACCGTTACAGTAACTGCGACCGACCCTGAAGGAGAGCTGGTCTCAACGCAAATTACCTATACTGTTACAAATCCAGCTCCAGTTGCCGTCGATGATATTACTTTGACCAATGAAGATACAGTACTTGAAGGTAATGTCATTCTTGGCGAAAATTCAACATTGTCCGACCGCGATACTGATGGTGATACTATTAACGTCTCAGCAGTTGGTGGTGATGCAGCAAGCGTTGGACAACCTATTGCGGGAACACAGAGTGGTGTATTTATTATTAACCCGGATGGGACATATACATTCGATCCTGGCGATGAATTTAACGGTCTTGGTGTTGGCGAAACACGTGATACAACAATTGGGTATCAAATATCAGATGGTGAAGGTGGCCTTGATACGGCAATCCTTACAGTGACTGTAACAGGTGAAAATGATGGGCCAATTCCAGTTGATCCAACACAAACACCAATTGATCCTGCAAATCCGCCAATAGGTGTACCGTTTGACCCTCAAGTTTCATTTACACCACCGTTTGATCCAGAAAACTTTATTCCAACTCAAATAGCACAAGATAGCACATCAATTACACCAATTGATTTAACACCGTTTTTTGGTGATCCGGATGCAAATGATACAGTTGCAATTTCGGTTGACTCAAATGACCTCCCTCCAGGATTGGTATTTAATCCAGATACTGGAATTATTTCAGGTACACCTGCATCAAATGCGTCCCAAGGTGGTTCCACTACCAATCCTGGAACTTACATAATTCCTGTAACTGCAACAGATGAAAACGGCGATACATTCACAACGAATGTTATCTTTGAAATTATCAATATATCGCCAGATATAACTGTAGAAATTGAAGATTTTACTGAAACTGTTGGTAATGATTTTGCAATTCAGACCGCTGGTAATTTTGAAGATATAGATAGTGATGATCTTGTATTCTCAGCGCAAGGCTTGCCTGAAGGTTTGGAAATTGACCCTGTAACAGGTGAGGTTTCTGGACAGTTGGCACCCAATGCCGTTGTTGATGCACCCAATGGTGATGGTATTTATACAGTAACTGTGTCAACTGATGATGGTGAGGGTGGTATCATTTCTACAAGCTTTACCTTTACTGCACTGGATGCTTTTGTCCCTGTTGCTGAATTGGATGCTTTGCCACTTCCACCAACTCAAATTAGCGAATTGGAAACTCCAGAACCAGAAGAAGCAATTATCCTAGGTGCTTTGGATACGTTGAGTGCTGAACGTGAAGAATTGCGCAGGATTGAGCAAATATTCTTTAACGTTGACGAAAATGGTCTCCCACTTGAAGTAAACCGAGGTGGGCATGAAACAATTGCTACAGTGGCAGGTGAAACAACTATTAGAACCTTGATTTATCAAGGTCGCATATATCTGGAAGTGCGTTCACAAGAGGCTATGACAGGCTGGACCACTACAGATACTAATTGGCAAACATATGAAGATTCAAATTTGTTTGTCTTGATACCTAATGCCTTAAATGAAAGTGTTGGAGTTACGCTTGAAAATAAGAAACTTGGTATCACACTGCAACTGGAAATCAACAATCAGTCAGGTACATTTAATGTCTCTTCTGATCTGATTGGTGAGCCAGAATCACAAGCCTCTCTAAATGGCTTTTCAACTCAATTACGCAGTTTGAAAGACGGACTTGTTACTCAAACGCGTACACTTTTAAAATCAATTAGCTAAGGAAAAAAATAATGCATAAGCAAGCTAAATCATGCCTAAAGATACAACCTATGATTGAAAATCAAATAAGGGAAGGTCTATTAAAGCGCAAAGGGAAAAGGCAAATGTTAAAGAATACAATGTTAGCTACAGTGATGGGTATAGTCCTAACGGGATGTAGTGTGGCAACAACCCCTTTAACTGAAACTGAATTGGCATTAAGTGCCGATACGAAATTAAGCAAGGTTACAGCAAATCAAGAACCGGTAAGCCGTTCGATCTCTTTATATGAGGCAATGGCTAGGGCCGTTAAATATAATCTTGATCATAAGGTTGAATTGTTTTCTGCAAGACTTGCAGATCAAAGAGTAAATCTAGCACGTTCTGATCTTTTACCTGATTTGGTAGCAAATGGTAATTATTCAGACCGCGATAATGACCCTTTTACATTCTCGCGCTCTATTACTGGTGTGCCATCAGTTAATCCATCAACCTCTCGTGAGCAGGAAAATGTGACAGGTGACTTAACGTTTACATGGCATATTTTGGATTTTGGTCTTTCATATATTAGAGCAAAACAGGCTTCCGACAATGCTTTGATCGCAGAAGAAAACAAACGAAAAGTAATGAACCGCATAATGGAAGAAGTTCGCACTGCATATTGGCGAGCTGTTACTGCTGATCGTTTGTTAAATGGATTTAATAAATTAGAAGGGCGTGTAAACCGTGCGCTTTCAAATTCAAATGCGCTTAAGGACGAAGGTTTAACTTCCCCGATTTCAGCACTGACTTATCAACGTGAACTTGTCGATATAAAACGCCAGATTCAACGCCTTCAACGCGAATTAAGAACCGCAAAAATTGAATTGGCAAGTTTAATGAATATAAATCCAAGTGAAAAATATTCCCTTGTTATTCCAAACAGAAAGCTAAACTCAATTTCACTTGAAATTCCTGGTGAAGAAATGACCAGACTGGCGCTTCAAAATCGTTCAGAAATTAGAGAACTTGGATATTCGGCAAGGATTAACGAGCATGAAGCAGAAATTGCACTTTTGGAGTTATTACCTGGGATACAGCTTTATGCAGGCTTAAACGGCGATAGCAATTCATTTTTGTTAAATAACGATTGGGTAAGCTGGGGCGCGCGCGCTTCATGGAATGCAATGAAAGTATTTGCCTACCCTGTAAAAAAACGCGTTATCAATCTGGAAGGTGAGTTAATTGAGCAGCGTGCTCTTGCAATGACCATGGCAATAATGACCCAGGTTGAGGTAGCACGCGCCAATTATCATTACCTGCGTAAGTCAGCGGCAACAGCGCGTCAATATCATCAAATTCAACACCAGATTTTGCATAAGACACAGGACTCTGCCCGTGTTGATGAAACGGGTGAGCAAACATTAATCCGTGAAGAGATGAACAATCTTATCTCTTCTGCACAATATGACATTGCTTACGCAGAACTTCAAAATGCCTTTGCTAGAATTTACTCAACTATTGGCGTTGATCCTTATGGTGATGATTTTAATACCAGTGCTAGCGTTTCAACTTTAACAAAAGCACTTAAAAAAACATGGAATGAAAGAGGAGATTTAGGTGGGTAAAATGTTAAGAAGTCAAAAACTATTTCAAAAGTCTGCTTTTATTTTAACAGCACAACTGTGTTATATCCCTACATCATTTGCAGATGATATTGTTGGGTCAATCAGCAATACCTTTGAGGCGCGCGCCCTTATTCGCGCTTCAAGTAGAATTGAATATCGTAATGAAATTGTGGCTCCAATCAAGGAGGCAGGCTTTCTTGGTGGCGAACAATTTAAAAAGGGCGATCGTTTAATTCAATTTGATTGTTCGCGTTATGAAGCAGAACGAAAAGCTGCAAGTGCTTCTGCAAATGCAGCAGCAATCGAACATAATACAAAGCGACGTTTGTTAAAATATCAAGCGGTAGGCAAAAATGAAGTCTCACTGGCTGCGGCAAAGTCTGCTGAGGCACATGCCCAATTAGAGGTGCATAAAGTGCGCAATCAATCGTGTGAGTTCAAAGCACCGTTTGATGGTCGCGTCGTAGAGCTAAACGCAGAAGTGCATGAATTTCCGCCTGCAGATAGGCCATTAATAGTCGTTATTAATGATAGCGCTCTTGAGATGGAACTGGTTGTTCCTTC
>CALDZF010000122.1 GCA_937944165.1 uncultured Rhizobiaceae group bacterium
AAACCCATGGTTTGTAAGAGTTCTTGTGAAACTTGAACTTCGCGCGTTCTGTCACCACCTGGTTCAGGGGTTAGCGAGATGCGAATGGTGTCACCGATGCCTTGTTGCAAGAGTATGCCCATAGCGGCAGAAGATGCGACAATGCCCTTTGTACCCATGCCAGCTTCTGTAAGTCCTAAATGAAGTGCATGATTGCTACGACGCGCAAGTTCGCAATAAACTGCGATTAAATCCTGCACCTGACTTACTTTCACAGAAAGAATAATCTTGTCATCTTTCATGCCAATGTCGTTTGCCAGCTGGGCAGACATAAGTGCGGATTGAACCATGGCTTCACGGGTTACTTCACCAGCGGTAAGGGGAAAGCCTTCGTCTTGGTTTTTATCCATCAATCCAGTTAAAAGCGCTTGGTCGAGTGAACCCCAATTAACGCCAATTCGAACAGGCTTATCGTATTTAAGCGCTGTTTCAATGATTTGGGAAAATTGTTTGTCTTTCTTTTCCTTGAAACCGACATTACCTGGATTAATACGGTATTTGGCAAGCGCCTGCGCACAAGCGGGATGATCTGCCAATAGCTTATGACCAATGTAATGAAAATCGCCGATTAGGGGTACATCAATGCCAAGGCGCTCCAAACGCTCTTTGATTTTTGGAACGGCTGCAGCAGCTTCATCTTTGTCAACTGTGATGCGAACAAGTTCAGAGCCTGCTTTATAAAGGGCAGCTACTTGTGCAACAGTGCTATCAATATCAGCGGTGTCTGTATTGGTCATGGATTGAACAACAATCGGTGCATCGCCACCGACCATGACACTGCCAACAGGTACGCCAATCGTTTTCTTACGTATGAGAGGCCCTGAGAGGTAAATCGGCTCTGCGTGTTTTTCCATGATGGATAAAAGCTTCCATATTATATTATCTATTGCCTTAGTAGCATTTGAATTGTCAGGTTTTCAACAAAAGCTGTGCAGGGTGTGCTTATTTTACGCGTTATCTTTTGCAGTTCTTATTTTGGCAAATTCGGTGGCATTGCCAGCGCGTAAAAACACATTGGTCTCAAGTTCAAGGCCAATGGTAGTTGGCACGGTTGGTTTGCCTTGTGCCCTCAACGCGTCAATTTCTTTTGCTCTTGCGGTCAGTGCTTTATTATCAGGTTCTATTGCAAGGCTGAACTTTGCATTCGATTGCGTATATTCATGCCCGCAATAAACGATGGTTTCTGCAGGCAATTTGGCAAGCTTGGAAAGCGAGCGCCACATCATGTCAGCGTCGCCTTCAAAAATACGTCCGCAACCCAGTGCAAAGAGTGTGTCACCAGTAAAAACGACGCCACTTTCTGCAAAATAGAAGTTTATCATGCCTAGTGTGTGGCCGGGGGTTGATATTACACCAACAGTTTCGCCACCAAAGGTAAAGTAATCGCCATCTGTTTTGGTCTCGTCCAAAGTATCAATTTTTGATGCCTCATCTTTTGGGCCAATGACATGGCAATTATAGCTGGATTTTAATTCACCAATGCCTTGAGTATGATCCCAGTGATGATGGGTGACCAAAATATGAGTAAGCTTCCAGTCTTTTTCCTTGAGTGCCTTTTTAACAGCATTTGCATCAGGCGCATCTATGGATGCTGTCTCACCAGTCTTTGGATTATGAATGAGCACACCATAATTATCTGATAAGCATGGAAATTGATGAAACTCTAACTCAGCCATGTATTTTATCTCCTGTTCCCATATAGACATAATATCGCGTTGTTTCTTGCGCAAGCGCGTATTATCCTAAAAACATGATAATGGATGTTGTAGCACTACGGGAATTTTACGCTAATCGCTTGGGGCAAGAGGTAGAGGCATCTATTACGGCGTCACTTTCTGCAATGTGGAAGCCCTCTCAAGGTGAACGCTTTTTGGGACTTGGTTATCCTACACCTTGGCTTGATCGTTTTTCTCAAGATTGTGAGCGCACTATTTGCCTAATGCCTGCCTCACAAGGAGCGCTTCATTGGCCGAGTGTAAAACACCCTGCAACAGCACTAACCTATGATGATGAATTGCCTTTAAAAAATGGCTCGGTGGATCGGATTTTAATGGCGCATTTTCTCGAACATGCAGAAAATGCTGATGAATGTATGTCTGAGGCTTTTCGGGTTTTATCACCTGGGGGTATTTTGATGATTGTTGTGCCAAATCGCTCAGGTGTTTGGGCAAGGTTTGAACATACACCATTTGGAACTGGCAAGCCTTATAGCAGGCGTCAACTTAATCGGTTGTTGAAAGATAATCAGTTTACCCCCGATGTCTGGTCGGATGCCCTTCATTTTGCACCTTCTGCGAAAGATTTTATGCTGAAGTTTCGCACTGGTATTGAACGATTTGGCAGGAAAGCGTTTCCTGCTTTTGCGGGGGCAATTTGTGTTGTTGCATCAAAACAACTTTACCAAGGCATACCGGTTACAGCAAAGGTAAAGCGCCGTGTTGCCGTTCCTGTTCTGGTTCCCCAGGGCAGCAGCCGCAACAATCGCGATGGTTAAAACTTTTCTTTGATTTTATCATCATGTTTCAATAGAAACTCATATCTGAAACTTAAGTTTGGAGTATTAACCCATGAGCGATAGTAACACACTTCCTCAGCCAAAGTCTGGTGTGATGGATATTGCGATCTATGTGCCTGGTAAATCAAACGTACCATCTGGTGTTAAGCTACATAAACTTTCGTCAAACGAAAGCCCAATAGGGGCAAGTCCGCATGCTATCGCTGCAATTGCTGATGTGACATCTAAAATGGAAGATTATCCGGATGGTTCATCGAGTGCACTGCGTGAAGCAATTGCAGAAGTGCACGGACTTAATGCGAATAATATCATCTGCGGCAATGGCTCTGATGAAATTTTGAGCCTGCTTGCCAATACTTATTTATCGAGTGGCGATGAAGCTATTTTTACAGAGCATGGGTTTTTGGTTTACCGCATTGCAACGCTTGCTGCTGGTGCAACGCCAGTGGTAGTTAAAGAACAAGATTGCAAGGCAGATGTCGATGCGATTTTAAATGCAGTAACGCCAAAGACCAAATTAGTCTTTTTGGCAAACCCAAATAATCCGACGGGTACTTATCTACCGATTGAAGAAATCAGGCGTTTGCATTCCAATCTGCCCGGTCACGTAGTCTTGGTCATTGATGCAGCTTACGCAGAATATGTTCGTCGCAATGATTACGAATCTGGTGTTGAGATGGTTTCTGCCAATTCAAATGTTATTATGACCAGAACGTTTTCAAAAATTTATGGGCTTGCTGCACTTCGCATTGGCTGGGCATATGGGCCTCGTCATATGATAGATGCATTAAATCGTGTTCGCGGGCCTTTTAATGTGAATGCTGCTGCAATTGCTGCAGGAAGTGCTGCAATACGCGATAAGGTGCATTTAGAGCGCTCCATTGTTCATAATGATGAGTGGCTTGTTAAGGTGACGCAAATGCTACAAGAATTGGGGCTTGAAGTGACACCGTCGGTTGGTAATTTTGTGTTGGTGCATTTTCCTGAAAATTCTAACAAAACTGCAGCAGGAGCGGATCAATATTTAACTGAACGTGGCTATGTGCTTCGCATGGTTGGTGGATATGGTTTCCCCAATGCGCTTCGCATGACAATTGGTAGTAAAGAGGCAAACCTAGGTGCTTTGGCTGCTTTAAGGGAATATATGTCCTGATGTTTGAAAAAGTAACTCTTATCGGTATTGGCCTGATAGGCTCATCCCTTGCGCATGTTATGAAACGTGAAGGACTGGCAAAGTTGATTGCTGTTTCCACCCGAAGTGTTGAGACCTTGAAACGTGCAGAAGAAATTGGCCTTGGTAATATTTATGAACTTGATGCAGGTAAGGCAGTTAAGGATGCTGACTTGGTCATTGTCTGTACACCTGTTGGTGCTTGTGAAAGTATTGCTAAAACGATTTCGCCGCATTTAAAAGAAGGCGCCATTATTACAGATGTGGGTTCTGTGAAAGCCTCTGTTATTGCCCAGATGAAACCAAGTTTGCCTGGTAATGTTCATCTTGTTCCGGGTCATCCGATTGCAGGTACAGAATACTCAGGACCTGACGCTGGCTTTGCGTCTTTGTTTGAAAAGCGCTGGTGCATTTTAACACCTGATGAAATGACCGATAAGGGTGCAACTGAAAAGCTGAAACTGTTTTGGGAGAAATGTGGTTCTGAAGTTGAGATTATGGATGCCCATCACCATGACCTTGTTTTGGCGATCACATCACACCTGCCGCATTTAATTGCCTATAATATTGTTGGTACCGCAGATGACTTGGAAACGGATACACGCTCTGAAGTAATTAAATTTTCTGCGTCAGGCTTTCGGGATTTTACTCGTATTGCAGCCTCTGATCCAACCATGTGGCGTGATGTTTTTATTCATAACAAGGAAGCTGTTCTTGAAACGCTTGGACGCTTTTCAGAAGATTTAAGCTCTCTGCAAAAAGCTATCAGGCGTGGTGATGGGGAACATCTATTTGAATTATTCTCCAGAACAAGGGATATTCGAAAATCCATTATTGAAATTGGACAAGATGTCGAAGCGCCAAACTTTGGTCGTGATGATGGTGAGGAATAAACCTTCAAAATAGCGGTGGTAGTTTAGCAACTGGTAAAATGCCTATACTAACGGTGCCGTTTCTTATACTGATTGGCAGTTTGATTTCATCGCCTGCATTCCCCAATAGTGCAATAGCGCCAGAAATATCTTGAAATTTTTGCTGCTCCTGAGGAAAGCTTTGTTTTAAAGCATTTATCAATTTGGGTAAATCACGCACTGTAACATTAAACTTTCCAGACAAAACGCCTTGTGCGTTAACTTGCGCAGGGCCAGTAATTTCCAAAGCGCCGCCCTCTAATGCAGCATATTGGAACTTCTCAATTTTACCTGACAAACCTTTTGCCTTGGCAAGCTTTATTAGGCCTGTACGGTTGATCATGTCTTGATAGCTGTTTTCTAGCAAGAAAACTGTATTGAGATTAAATGCAGGCCAAAGCTTATTTTGTGATCTTGTTTTGTCTAAACTAAAGGCAAGATTGATATTATCCTCCCCAATTTTCCGCCCATGCAACTGGATATCTTCAATGTTAATTGTTTGATCTATATTATTGGTAGAATTTAACTCTAAACCTTTTCCTTGAAGTGAAATATTATCAGGGCCAGAAAGCCCAAGTTTCAAACTTGAACGCATTGAAGCCCATGTCGTATTGAATTGCTCACCATTAGAAAAGCTAAGGCTTGCAGGTGATTGTAGTTCAACAATTGCCTTATTGGGTTGATAAGCCTGCGCAGCAGACTTTAACGTGCCAGCTTTGAACGTAATACCTGAAACATCATCGGTATAACGGATATCATCGCAATTAAGGCTAATTCTAAAGGGATAGCCGTTAATTTCCTGATTGGTACATTCAAAGGCACGGTCTTTTTCAGTAAGTTTGATTTTTGTCTTTTCAATCACTGTCTCCGCTTTGTCGGCAACAAAAAACCAACCAGCACTCCAACCTACTATTAATAAAAGAGTGATGCTTATAAGAAAGATACCTTTTTTCACGGGCTATGCCTTTTCTGCGATTCGATATATTGAAAGATTAATTAGATTCTGATTGTGGCTGTTATGAGTGATTTTTGGGTTTTTGGCTATGGTTCTTTGATATGGAATCCAGGCTTTGAAGTGATAAGAAAAGAACGCGCTCTATTATATGGGCTGCACCGGTCGTTTTGTGTTTATTCATGGGTGCATCGTGGTAGCCAGGAAAGCCCCGGTTTGGTGTTGGGGCTTGATAAGGGTGGCTCTTGCCAAGGCATGGCCATGTTAACTGCGGGCAATTTACGCAATCAAACCATTGACTACCTAAGAGCGCGAGAACTCGTAACGGATGTATATTTAGAGTGTTGGCGCAAGGTGCGCTTGCAAAGCGGCGAACAGGTAGATGCATTGGTTTATAAAACGGATCAAGATCACCCCCAATATTCAAAAGGGTTATCCCTCGACCAACAAACCAAGATTGTTCAACGCTCAAAAGGTAAATCCGGTAATAATATTGATTACCTTAGAAGTACAGTTGCCGCGCTTAAGGATGTGGGCATTCAAGATCATTCGCTTGAGTATATTGACGCGAAACTATCGCTTTAAGCTGATAATTTACTGCCATTAAATTCCGGGTCTGCCATTGCTTCTTCGACTAATTCCTTGGTTTTGTCTTCGATGGTTTTTTCAAGTTTTTCAGCAAATTCTTTTGCTTCAAGACCAGGTTCAATGACAGGTAGAAATTCAAGTATGCAGGTTCCCTTATAGAGCATCCAGCCGCGTCTTGGCCAAAACAGACCAGAGTTAAGCGCTGCTGGCAAAATGCGGGTGTCTGCATTGGCGTAGACATGCGTAATACCATATTTATATGAGGGGTCGTCGTTGACAAATTTGCGTGTCCCCTCAGGGTAAATTACAATTTGTCTACCATCTTGATATTGTTGCTTTGCCTTTTGGGTCATATCTTTAAGCGCTTCATGTTTTTTTCCACGATTAACAGAGATAACTTTCATCTTCCAAGCAAACCATCCAAAAATTGGAACAAACATTAATTCACGTTTTAGAATATAGCTAGGGTCGTTTAGGAAAGGTACAACTGTATAGGTTTCCCATGACGACTGGTGTTTTGAAGCTAGGATAAAGCCGCCTGTTTTAGGGATGTTCTCAACGCCCCTAAATTCGCATCTGGTTCCAATAATGAGATATTGCATCCACAGTGAAATCCATGCCCAGGTTTTTACAACCTTCCATCCATCTTCTCGAGGCATGAAGAAATAAACTGGCAACCAAAATACAAGTTGTAGCGCTGTTGCAAAAATAAACAGTATATTGAATAAAACCGACCTGAAAAGCATCAAAACAAGTTACCCCTAAAACCAATGCTTTTGTGTTTGACGTTTTGGAAGCCTTGCGTCAACCGTTGGTTTTCAAATTAAGGGATGCAAACATATATTTAACCACAGGTTCCAGTTTGGTTTTGGTGAGTAGGAACTTGCCATATTCAATTATAACCTTGGGGGCGACCATCATTGCCAGGGTTGATTTTCCTTTTAAATCTGATGGTAAAATCTGCGCAGGAATGATTTTAACGGTAGGCATTTTTTGTTTTAACAATGTTAAACTACGTGGCATATGATAACTGCTTGTAACGACAATAAGTTGTTTATAATCATGCAGCGAAACCCAATTAGCTGTATTTTCCGCGTTGCCTTTTGTGTCCATTGCCAGACGATCAAGATCTATGCAACAGTATCGTTCTGCGTTTTTTGATGCGTAAGTTTCATAAACAGTTCTGTCAGAGACTGTCGTTGAGACGCCAGAAATTAAAAGTCGTTTGCCGTTTTTTGCTTGCAACAAGTTTACGGCCGAGTGGATGCGGCTTTCTTCTCCTGTTAATACAACGATCGCATCAGCCTTTGGTAATGTTAGTAAGTTTGCTTCTTTTGAAGCTTGTGAGGCAAACTGATAAAAGCTCACAAATACGACCATAAAGCAGAATACAAAAATCCCTGCGAAAGCAGTTTTTGTAAATTGTTTTAGTTTTGGCGCTGTATATTTTAAGTGTCTAAAATTACGCATTCAAACAGAGAAACAAAATATTTTGTCCGTATAAAGGCACAATAATGTTGCTTTTGCGGTTGGATAAGCTCTAGCGTTTGTAATTCTGCAGGGCGTTAACTTGCCTTTGTACGGTTATACTTGAGGTTACGGCAGTAAGAACTGCAACCAGACACAAGACGATTAACATGCCAAAATAACCTGACCATCCAAGCGAAAATGTTCCAAATAATGCACCAACCTGATCACCTTGTGGTGTTGCCACGGAGTTTGATGTCCATAATCCCAAGATGATAAATAGGATGATTGCCCCAAATGTGCCACTTGCCGCGCCTTTTAAACCCAGATTTAAAAAGTGTTTTTGGAATTGCCCTGAAATAAATTTGCTATCAGCACCCACAAAATGAAGCACATCGACGACATCTTTATTACCTGCCATGGCACCTCTGGTTGCGAAAATTACCGTTGTTATTGTGGCTGCCATCATTAACAGGAAGATTGATGTGCCAATCGCTACCATTGTTAAGGCCATGGTTGTTAAGCGTTCAACCCATGCTCTATGATCATCCAAAGTGCTGCCGGGAACTTGTGCTTCCAATTGTTGACCCATGGCAGCAAAATCGGGTTTAGCGCCTTCTGCAATTGTCACTGTTAAAAGGCGCGGAACCGGTAACTCATCAAGTTTCAAGCCTGCTCCAAGCCAAGGCTCTAACAGTCTTGCAGTTTCCTTGTCATTAAGAGCTGTTGTTTTAACAACACCCTCAAATTGTAAGGCTATGGCAGAGGCGTCTTTAATTGCCTTTTCCATTTCAACTTCGTCAAATGGGCGAATTTGAATTGTGACTTCACGTGAAATATCACTTTGCCACTTTCCAGCACTTGTTTTTATCATTGAGACACCGCCCAAGGTTATGCAAGCCAGGAAAGTCATAATCCCGATTACAAATATTAAAGCTGTGCCAGCAACGCTTTCACGCGGGACAATGCTTTTGCCACTTCGTAAAGACTTTGATTGGCCTTGGGGCTTTGCTGTTTTTTTGGATGCAGCAGGTGTAACCGGTTTTTTAACTGTCGTTGGTTTTTTTGGTTTTGGTGCAGGCTTTACTTGTTTAGTCATAGATTTGCAGCCTCCCTGAATTTATTACAAGGCGGCGTGCATCATATTGGTCCATCAAGCTTAGATCGTGTGTTGCAATAATAACTGAAGTTCCTGAACGGTGTAATTCTATGAATAATCGCAAAATACGCCTTGCCAGCGGTGGGTCAACATTACCTGTGGGTTCGTCAGCTAATAACACGTCAGGTTGATCTATTAAGGCACGTGCAATGGCAGCACGTTGTTTTTCACCCCCGGATAAAACAGGCGGGTGAACATGCATTCTGTCACCAAGACCCACCCAATCTAAAAGATCGCGCACGTCCTGGCGGTAATTTTGCTCCATTTGTCCGCGAACTTGCAAAGGCAGGGCAACATTTTCATACGTCGTTAAATGGTCAAGCAAGCGAAAGTCTTGAAACACAACGCCAATTTTTCTTCTGATAATTGGCATTTGCTGAGGTTTTATCGTGGTTGCTTCTTTGCCAAATACTTTCACAAGACCGCGCGTTGGCTGGAGCGATAATAGCATTAGACGTAAAAGACTTGTTTTGCCAGCACCTGAAGGGCCTGTCAGAAACTGAAATGAATTTGGGGCTATTTGAAAAGAAAGGTCACTTAGAACTTCACGTCCAATACCATATCTCAGACCAACATTTTCAAAACTTATCAAGACTATTTTATCCGTTTATAAAAAGCATTTTTTAATTGCCAGTTTATGGTTAATGCAGAATTAACAAGTTTGCCTTAACAGATTCATCTAATAGTTCAAAATATTGTTTATTCGTAGGCGAATGGCATTTAATGATGGCACACAAAAATGAAACCGCTTGTCCAGCGTGTGAATATGAAAAAAACACTCATGGACGACCTGTAGAAAATAACGGTCAAATGCAATGTCTTGATTGTGGTTCAACATGGCGTGTTTTTGGCACTGCCAGCCCTTTAGCCTTTGGAACATTAAAAAAGCCTATAACGCAAACGTCAACTAAGGAATTAGCACAGCAGGTTTCTTTTTCTGTAAGCAAACCTGAACCTTCATTTATTTCTCAAATTAATCCTCACAAATATAAGCCTGGGCTTGGTATGGTAATCTCATGCTTTGCAATATTTATATTAGCCATGGGAATTTTTCTCGGGTTGCAGTTTTTTAAACCAAGTCAACAGGTTTTAGTAGCTGACAGGTTAAACATCAGCGATATTAAAATTGATGAGCAGGTGAGGCGTAATGGCGATAAGGTTTTTACGGTGACCGGGTTAGTCTCTAATCCAAGTGTTAAGGCAAAACCTATTCCGCCGATTGCAATTATTCTTAGGCAAAAGAATGGTGATGAAATAACGCGGTGGCATTACAATTCTTCTTTGGCTGCATTACTGCCTGGCCGCAAATCGCGCTTTGCCTCCTCCATACAATATGATACGCCAATCGTGGCCTATGCCGAGGCTGTATTTAAAAAATAGTGGATTGAAATGCCGATTGTAAGAGACAAGAAGATTGAAATTCTGTTTAGCGCAGAAGAGATTGCCAAGCGTAATAGTGAACTTGCTGAAGAGATAATTCTAAGTGATTTGAAAAACCCGTTGGTAATTTCCATTCTCAAAGGCTCTTTTGTTTTTGCGGCAGACCTTATTCGCGCGCTTCACCATGCTGGACTTTCACCCGAGGTCGAATTTATTTCAATCACAAGTTATGGCGGTGGTATTGAAGCTGGAAAGCCAAAGATTTTGCGTGATGTTGAAAGTGACGTTAATGGGCGGGACGTTATCATTATTGATGATATTTTAGAGTCTGGTGGAACGTTAAAATTTACACGCGATTTGATGCGCGAACGAGGCGCAAATCATGTTTCACTCATTGCTTTGCTGGATAAATCAGAACGCAGAAGCCATGCAATAGAAGCTGATTTTGTTGGGTTCGAATGCCCTGATAAATTTGTTGTTGGATATGGTATGGACGTGGGACACGCTTTTCGTGAATTACCCTTTGTAGGCGTGGTTACAGGTGAAGCTTAAAGCTGTTTTACTCGCTTTTTAAAAGACGTTCCAAATAATCTTTTTCAATCAGTGGATTATCAGGAATAGCCAAGCGGTCACGGATAGCTTCAAGAATGCGCCTGGCACGTTGAGCATCAATTTCACCTGGCACTCTAACATCTGAATCAGCAGTTAAGCCTTCGCCTTCCTGACGTCCAAGCGGGTCAGAACCTTCTCTTTGTGAACCACTTTGTCCCTGACCATTTTGTTGGGATTGTTGCTGTCCACCTTGTTGGCGGTCACCTGCCATTTGCTGCATCATGTTTTGCGCGCCCTGGCGCAGTGCTTCCAATGCTTCGCCTTGGTCTGTGCCAGCACCTGCCGGGTTTCCTTCACCCAGATTTTCGCCAGCCTGCCCCATTTCATTTTGCGCGTTTTCCAATTCTTGTGGTTGGCCTAAGCCTAATTCTTCAAGCTGTTGGCCAAGTTCACCAAGCTGTTGTTGAAGTGCTTCTTGTTGCTCTCGCAGGGCTTGTAAAGCTTGTTCAAACTCTTCCTGCGTCATCTGTCCGTTTTGACCCTGCTGGCTTTGTTGTCCCTGCTGTTGGCCAGATTGATTGCCCTGTTGTTGCTGGCCTTGCTGTTGTTGACCTTGTTGCTGCTGGCCTTGTTGTTGTTGACCCTGCTGTTGTTGTCCTTGTTGTTGGTTTTGATCATTATTGGGGCGCAAGCCTTGTTCTTGCTGGCGTTGCATGCGGAAAGATTCTTCCATCAAGCGTTGTTGCTGTTGCATCAGTTCGCTTAATTCATCGAGACGTTGATTAAGCTCATTACCCTCAGCTTGGCGTTGTTGTTCGTGGCGGCCAGCACGCAGGTTGTCCATCATGCGCTGCATTTCGCTCAGCATTTGGCGAGCAGCATCCTGAGAACCTGACTTTGCCAAATCTTCAATTTGATCCATCATTCGTTCAAGATCGTTTTGTGTCAGTTGTTGAGCCTGGTTTTGTTCAAACGGGTTTTGCGCTTGCGGGTTTTGCCTTGCTTGCTCTGCCAAGGCTTGCATCATTTCATTCATGGCTTGGCGCAATTCAGCCATGAGACGTTCTATTTCTTCTTGTGATGCGCCATTTTCCAAGGCTTCACTTAATGCTTCTTGTGCTTCGCGTAATGCACGCTCTGCATCGCTTAAATTTCCGAACTCAACGGCTAGGGCAATTTCCCACAGTAAATCAAGTGATGAGCGTAAATCATCATCATTTTTTGCATCCACAATACGGCGGTAGGCAACGCGCATTGCAAGGGTGGCTGTTGAATTATCAATAAATTCTTCTGGTGCGCTTGAAACCGCATCCAGTAGATCGGCGACATAGCGCTGTTTATTAGCATCAAGTGCCAAAATTCTGCGTTGTTCAACAATTGCCAATGCAAGCGGATTTGAAAAACGTCTGCCAGGTAGTGTTATTTCACGAACTTCGGTAACACCAGTTTGCTCTGCATCATCTATTGCTTCCAGTTGAATGGAAACACGCCCCCCTGCCCAGGGATGTTGGGTTAAATCACGATTTGCTTTCGTAGCGCCTTTCTTGGCGCGGAAGCGTGGTAGGGGTAGGTCCACTTCAGGTGCTTCGATTAATGGGCGAGCATTGGGGTCTGCCTCTTCCAAAGATTTGATAATCGCGCGTGCATTTACAACACCATAATCATCTTTGACATTATAACTTAATTCAAGTGAACCTGAGAGGGCAGCGCTTGGGTGTTCTGAAAAAGCGATTTCAGGTTTTTTATCTTCAATTAGCGCAATACCCCACTGTGCTAATTCTTTATCACGGTGAGTTAGGCGAATGATGCTGTCTTCTTTAAGACTGAATTTATATTCTATTTCTTGAGACGTTTTTTCGTTTTCTTGAGGCTGCACAAGCGTTTCATCTGTTTGCTCACCGAGAAACAATTTAACTTCATTATTGCCAATAATACGCAGGAAGAAATCACTGCCTTCGGGTACAATCAGGCTTTTTATCGTTTGGTCTGATTGACTAAGAGTGAGATAAATTGGGGGTTTGCTGGTGTATGCTGGCGGATTAATCCAGGCATCCATTCTGGTTAGAAGCTCAGCTGTGTTTTCCTGGCGTAAATAACTGTCAGAAAGTTTTCCGCCCAAAGATGAAAAGGACATGAAAAATGCTGCGAAAGCCAGAATAGGAAGAATCGAACGAATGGAAAACGGGTCAAAGCGATTGGCTTTTGGTGAGGGCGCGCCTGCGGTCATATTTTGCAATTGGCCAGACATGCGTGTTTTGTGTTCGCGCCACAAAGCTTCAGCAAAACTATCGTTGCCACCCATTGCTATTTCATCACTTTGAGCAGTAATCGGTCTATGCTCAAGTTCTGATTTTACTTCAATACGCCTTGTGATTTCTTCTTGCTGTGGGCGTTTAAACAAACGTAAAGGCCATAGGGAAGCGATGAAACTTAGGCCAAATAGTATGCGAACGACCCAAAGCATTGTTTGTGTTTCATCTGTATCCAAATAGCGCCAGCCACCGAGCCAAGAGAAAATCAGATAAAGACAGGTAATCATGAAGGTAGGCACAAGCAAAGGCCATAGTTTCTCCCACGCCAATACCAGCCATGTGGTCATGCGTGTAAAGGAGACTTTAGATTTTCGTCGTGCTGGTTTTCTCAACTATTTAGCCTTGCAGAATCTATTTTTATCTACTCTTTGTATAATCTAGCACAGATAAAGTCTATTTCGAGGCTATTTTGTTACAGATTTCGAATTTGTGATAAATAGTTGCTTAAAGCCAATTTGGCAGTGAATCCATGGCGATTATGTCTTCCAGCTCTTGGCGAGGTCGAATAATGTGAAAATCATCCCCATTTACAAGAACTTCGGGCACAAGTGTGCGGGTATTATAGGTACCAGCCTGCACCGCTCCATATGCGCCTGCTGAACCAATTGCAAATAAATCGCCTGCTTGCAGTGCAGGGAGATTGCGGTTCCTGGCCATGTAATCCCCGGTTTCACAAACAGGTCCAACCAAATCGCCTTTAATGGGCGGCTTTGAAAGAATTGCTTCTTCAACAGGGCGTATCTCATGCCAGGCATCATAAAGCGTTGGACGGATGAGATCGTTCATGGCGGTATCACCAATAATGAAGGTTTTATCGCCTGATGGTTTTATGTAAATTACTTCGCCCACCAAAATGCCTGCATTGCCAGCAATCATACGGCCAGGTTCAAAAGCTACTTCGCAATCCAGTTCCTTGACGTGTTTTTTAACAATCTGCGCATAAGCTGCAGGCTCTGGAGGTGGGGAATTATCATTTTTATAGGGAATGCCTAAGCCACCACCGACATCAACATGGTTGATATCATGGCCTTCAGCACGCAGTAGACTGATAAGCTCTTTTAGCCGTGCGAATGCCTTGTCAAAGGGTTCAAGCTTTTCAATCTGGCTACCGATGTGCATATCAATGCCGCTTACTTTTAATCCTGGCAAAGATGCAGCCAATGCGTAAACTTCGATTGCATCTTCACGGGGGATGCCGAATTTATCACCTGCTTTACCCGTTGAGATTTTTGCATGAGTTTCAGCATCAACATCTGGATTGATACGAAGTGAAACAGGTGCAATCTTGCTCATTTGTGTTGCAACGGTTGATAGCTGATACAATTCTGGCACCGATTCCACGTTAAAACAAAATATCCCAACCTCAAGCGCTGCCGTCATTTCTGCTTTTGTTTTACCAACACCTGAAAACATGATTTTTTCTGGCGAAATACCAGCAGCCAAAGCGCGTTTTAATTCTCCTTCAGAAACCACGTCCGCGCCACAGCCAAGCTTTGAAAGTGTCGTCATAACAGCCTGATTGGAATTTGCTTTCATCGCATAACAGATTTTTGCGTCAATATCTGAAAATGCCTCTGCAAAGACAGTATAATGGCGGGTTAATGTGGCGGTTGAATAACAATAAAATGGCGTACCAACGGCTTTTGCAATTGCAGGGATTGCAACATTTTCCGCATGCAAAATGCCATTGATATAATGAAAATGGTTCATTCAAACGCCTATCTGTGAAAATTTAAAGGTGTTTAAAGCAGTGGATCAAGGATAAAAGGCTTATCCTCTTTAGGTGCTTCAACAGCTTCTTCACCACTTTGATCAGATTGTTTTGAGACATCTGTTTGTATTGCGCTGGGTGAGATTAATGCGCCACGGCGACCACAGCTTGATATTGCCATTGCCAAGGCCAGCAAGAGCACAATATGAAAAGCAGGTTTTTTGAGGCTAAGAGCCATTTTCATATCCTAATAAATTCTGAAACCATATTCGACAGATAGGCTTCAATGTCAAATGTTCTTGATACGATTTTGCCAATATTTAACCTGATTGCGGACATTTTCAGGCGCTGTCCCGCCAAAGCTGGTTCTGCTGGCAACAGATGCATCTACGCTTAGTACGTCATAAATACCGTCTGTAATGTTAGCATTAATTGCTTGAAATTGTTGCAGTGTCAGTTCTGCAAGCTCTTTGCCTTCGTTTTCAGCCAAGGCAACGGCACTGCCAGTTATGTGGTGCGCATCACGGAATGGAAGGCCTGCCTCGCGTACAAGCCAATCTGCAAGATCTGTTGCGGTTGAATAGCCTGATCCTGCTGCATTTTTCATGGCTTGTTTGTTAATGGTCACGTCAGAAATCATGCCTGTCATGGCAGCCAAACAAAGCTCCAGCGTTTCTGCCGCATCAAATACGCCTTCCTTGTCTTCCTGCATGTCTTTGGAATAGGTGAGGGGAAGGCCTTTCATAACGGTGAGCAGTCCGATAAGTGAGCCATTGACGCGGCCGATTTTACCGCGCACAAGCTCGGCTGCATCAGGATTTTTCTTTTGCGGCATGATGGATGAACCAGTTGAGAATTTATCCGACAAAGACACAAAACCAAATTGCGGTGTTGACCAAATTACAATCTCTTCTGCAAATCTGGAAAGATGCGTGCCGCAAATACTGGCTGCTGATAAAAATTCCAACGCAAAATCACGGTCTGATACGGTATCGAGTGAATTGCGGGTGGGTTCGCGAAAGCCAAGTGTATCCGACGTCATATGACGGTCAATATCAAAGCCGGTACCAGCCAGAGCTGCCGAACCTAATGGACATTCATTCATCCGTTCATGAGCATCTTTCATACGAGTATAATCGCGCGCAAGCATTTCCACATAGGCCAAACAGTGATGGCCGAAGGTTACTGGTTGTGCTGTTTGTAAGTGCGTAAAGCCTGGCATGAGCGTATCTGCATGTTCTTCAGCTTTTGCCAGAAGGGCATGCATCAGTTTTAAAATATTAGTTTGTGCCTCTTGTGCCTGACTTCTCACCCACATGCGAAAATCCAGCGCTACTTGATCGTTGCGTGAGCGTGCGGTGTGCAGCCTTCCGGCTGCATCGCCGATGAGTTCGCGAAGGCGCGATTCCACATTCATGTGAATGTCTTCCAAGCTACGTGAAAATTTAAAGCTTCCTGCTTCAATCTCTGACGAAATTGTGTCTAAACCTTCGATGATTTGTTTTGCATCTTCTTGTGTGATAATGCCTTGTCTTGCAAGCATTGAGGCGTGAGCCTTGGAGCCGGATATATCCTGGGCATAGAGCTTTTGGTCAAAATCAATCGAAGCATTGATTTCTTCCATGATGGCATCAGGGCCTGAGGCAAACCTGCCCCCCCACATCTTATTGCCATTTTTTTGATTACCCATTAGATAAGTCTCCATATAGTCTTGTGAGATTTTAATTGTATAAAACGGAAAAAACGCCATGAAGACGAAACCGATATTGTTAACTCTAGTTTTAGCTGTAGTTGTTGGCTCAGGCCTATACGCTATTTTGGGCGGTAATGGCAACACAGGCATTAGCGCTGCAACAGCACAAACGCGCGAAGAAGCCTGCCTGCTTTCTGTGGAACGTGGCAAAAAGATTAATGATGCGGCAGTGGGTGATTTGGCAGCTTTTCGCAGTGTTGAAGACCCGCTTGATATGACGACTGCCATTAGCTTCAAGGATATTGATGGCAATGATAAAACTCTGGCTGATTGGAAAGGCCGCACGGTTCTTTTAAATCTGTGGGCAACATGGTGTCCGCCATGCCGCGAAGAAATGCCGTGGTTGGAAGAATTGGAAGCAGCGCGCGGCAGCGAAAAATTTCAGGTCGTACCAGTTAGTATTGACCAAGGCGACAAGGGCAAGCCGCTTGATTTTTTAAATTCCATCAACATCAAAAAAATGCCCTTCATGCATGACAGCACTATGAATGCTTTCCATAACCTGCGCAAAAAAGGCGTAGCGCTCGGCATGCCAACAAC
>CALDZF010000123.1 GCA_937944165.1 uncultured Rhizobiaceae group bacterium
GAAGGCGCGCTTAAAGACCGTGTTACCTTGCTTGCTGGCCTTGAAGAAGCTGTGGTTGCAAAGGTTCTAAGCAACCGTATTACCATCAATCAGGGCGCGCATGAGGCTTTGGCAGTTATGCGAGCGCACGGAACGCATACAGCATTAGTCTCTGGTGGATTTACCATTTTTGCCAAGGAGATTGCAGGCGAAGTAGGTTTTCACGAGTTTCATGCCAATGAACTGCTGAGTGAAGACGACAAGTTTTCAGGCAAGGTAGCGGAGCCAATTTTAGGCCAACAGGCGAAGCTTGATCAGCTCAATAGGTTGGCAAATGAAAAACAAATTGCCTTAAGCAATACGATAGCCATCGGTGATGGAGCAAATGATTTGCCGATGTTGATGAATGCCGGTACAGGCATTGCGTTTCACGCAAAGCCCTCCGTTGCTGAACAGGCTAAAGTCGTCATTAATCACGCAGATCTGTCAGCCATACTCTTCGTACAGGGCTATACAAAAGCCGATATTGATGCGGTGATGGCGTGAATTATTGTTTGAAAAAATCAAACATCCATTGAGCGCTTTGTTCAAAATCATATTCAGGTTTCCAGTCCCAGTCATTTCTGGCGGTATCATCGATCATCACATCAGGCCATCCGCTTAAAAGCGCTTCCACGTTAGCTTGTGGTTCAAATGAATATTCAAATTCTGGATAGTGTTTGGAGATTTCATTGGCAACAATTTCCGCAGACAGATAATAGGCATGAAGGTTATACGCGGGCTTGGTGATTTGGTTTGATTCAGCGAAGGTAATCAACATAATAGAGTTGACTACATCCAACAAAAAGAGCGTTGAAACGCCGATTTTTTCGCTTACAGGAAAAGTGAAACTCTCACCGTAAACCGCTGCCTTAAAAGCGTGTGAAGGGAAGGCGGTTACAGCACTGGGTGGAGCAAATGGGGAAATGACAAGGGGAAAACGCAAGCACCTGAAATCAAGCTCGTGCTTTGCCTTGAAATAATTTCCGAGCCTTTCAACTGCAATCTTCGTCACGCCATAAATATTTTCAGGCCATTGTTGCTGGTCTTCTGGCATGGGGCTTGGAATGTTTTCGCCGTAAGAAGCAAAAGTGCTTGCAAAGAAAAACATCTCGACATCATGCGCTTTGGCAAGATTTAAAAGATTGAAAGAGGCGGTTGCATTGATTTCCCATGCAGCTTCATGGTCAGCTTCCGAGCTTCCTGATAAAAGCGACGCAAGGTGATAGACAGCATCTGGCTTATGCGTTGTGAAGATATTTTCCAGTAATGAAGTGTCTCGAACATCACCTGTAATAATTATTTCAAGCGGGTTGTGTTCTGTGGGTTCACTTCCAGGTAGATCAAAGCGGATAACTTCAATATTTTTTCCAACCAAACGCTCTGCAAGTAAGCGCCCAATATTACCATTGCCGCCTGTAATCAGTGCTTTTTTCATAATTTACCAAGCTCCAGTTTTGAAACTGAAGCTTAGCAAAGTTTTTAAGATTGGAAACAGTAATTAACTCTTATCGCGTTCGGGCAGCAACCCATTCACGCCAGGTCTTGGGAGAGCCTGCAAAAACATTAATATCAGTCTCTCCGTTAATACCAGGGATTTTTCCTGTCCCCGTATACTGCCAGAATGACCAACGTTGGTTTGGATAAACATCCTTTGGATGTGCAGCAACAGAGCGGAGCCAAAACTCGACATCTTTCATTGAGCCGAGATTATTATCCTTGTAGAAATCAACGGTTGTGTAAACCAATGGTTTTTTACCATAGTGGCGTTGCATCATGGCAAGATAGGTTCGCATTTCTGCGCGCATTTTAGAGGGTGAATGCTTTACCTTGCATGATGACTGGTGATTCCATTCCATATCGAGCACCGGAGGCAATGATTTAGGATCCTTCGGTACATTGCGGATAAACCAGCGCGCTTGTTCAGCAGCCGTTCTACAGAAGTAGTAAAAATGATAAGCACCGCGTGGAACGCCTGCATTACGTGCATCATTCCAATATTGTTTGAAAGACCTATCAAGATGATCGCCACCTTCAGTCGCTTTGATAAACGCGAAAGCAACGCCGCCTTTTTTGGCAGTCTGCCAGTCAATGTCTCCCTGCCATTTGGAAACATCAATACCATGTACTGGGTATTGTTCGGGACGATAACTATCCCATCGTACAGGGTCGTGATCGCCAAACTGTGGATTAGTCACTGCAAGGCTTACGTCTAGTACGTTTGAAGGACTGCTAGTACAAGCAGTAAGAAGAGATGCAAGAGCGAGGATTACTAACTTACGCAAAAATTTAATCCTAATTACAAGAGTGTTTAAGAAATAAATACAATCTTACTAAAGTCTTTATAAAAGTTTAATTATTCATAGACCAGCAAAATCTTTAGGGTGAACTTTTTGTGAGATGGTTAATTTTTTATGTTTAACTTTTCTGCCAGAAACGCGTTTGCGCCATAGTTTAAAGCTTCTGGTCCTTAATGATGAGCGCATTATTTTGATTACCTCTTTTTCAGATACACCAAACTGTTCTTCAATCGTTTCAAAAGAAGTATCATCACACCAGGCAAGATCAATGATATGATTGGTTTGCGCATCAAGTTCTTTTGGGTGGTTGTTCATTTTGGTTTCCGACTTAAATAAAAGGGTAACCTTTAGATATGTGTATTTTTATAAAAATCCAGCTTGGAAAAAATTCATGAAAAAAATTGCTGTTATTGGCGCGGGGCTAGCGGGGCTTACTTTTGCTTCACGGTTGAATTCAAAAGCAGATATTACCGTTTTCGAGAAATCCCGTGGCATCGGTGGGCGTATGGCAACGCGTTACTCTCAAGATTATGAATTTGATCATGGCGCGCAATATTTCACCGCGAAGGGTGAAGCGTTTCAAAAATTTCTTGACTCTTTCATTAAACAAGGCGCGGTTAAAAACTGGCAGCCAAACCTTGTAACGCTTTCAAAGGAAGGCGCGAAAGAAAGAATTTCAAACCATCCGCCCTATGTCGCCAGCCCCAGAATGAATGCTCTTGCAAAAGAAATTGCCAAGGGTCTTGATTTGGTTGGCAATACCCATATTGCCAAAGTGATTGGCTCGGCAGGTGCGTGGGAGTTAATCGATAAGGAAGGCACAAACCAAGGAGCCTTTGATGATGTCGTCTTTGCTATTCCATCGCATCAGGCCGCCGTTCTACTCCCTGATAACTTCAAATATCTGGAACAGATTAAACAGGTAAAAATGGACGCCTGCTTTTCCCTAATGTTGGGCTTTGATAAGGCTTTGGAGCTTGAGTTTGATGGCGCTTTTGTTGAAGGGTCATCGATTGGATGGATATCGGTTAATTCTACCAAGCAGCAAAGACCACAAGGCTTCTCCATGATAGTTCAAAGTCAAAACCACTGGGCTGAAGCGCATGTGGGGGAAGATAAAAACAAGGTTCAGGCCACGCTTATGGAAGAAGCATCGCAACTTTTAAACCAGGAGTTATCAAACGCTGAACACCAAACCTTACATCGCTGGTTATACGCCAGTACCAATGTTCCCGCTGGCAAAAACTTCTTTCATGATGAAAGCAATCAATTGGCTTGTATCGGAGATTGGTGCATCAAGGGGCGCGTTGAAGCAGCTTTTGAAAGCGGCCATCAACTGGCAGAAAAACTGGCTTCCACACTTTAGGAAATGTTTAGTTGATCCAGCAGTTTTGGAATTTGTTTTTTCACTTTAAAAAAACCACGTGTCGCGTGTGGCCATATTTTTGTGTCATAGTCGCGTAACAATTGAACAAGCCTAATATCATGCTCCTGTAATTGATATTTTAATTGCGCAAGCCTGTCTGCAACGGGTCCGACGGGCGCGTAAGCCGTGACAATGATTTTAACATTTTTAGCCTTTGCAGCCTCAATGAGAAACTCCAAGTGAGCACCTTTAGTCTCGCAAAACTGCGTCTCACAAGTAAAATGCGCTTTAGCTCTTTCCAGCGCATCGGTCATGGCAAATTTGCCGAACTGTTGGACTTGATCACTGACATCTAAAAGGGAACGCGCTTTGGTAAAAAGCATACCAAGGATAGCTTTGGGGTTTGTCGTGAGCGCAAGCGTTTCTGGTAGCAAGTCTTCTTCTGTCAGTAAAAGAATATAAGGTTCATCCCCAATGCTTTCTTGATGAGGTAAAGGCACAAGATCAGCCTCTCTTACTTCATTAAGCGGCAGTGGATCATTTGCCAGATTCATATGTCCTGAAAACCTGCCATTCGTGAACTTGGATATGTTGGAAGCTCTGGCAGCATAATTTTTTCCTTTGGTGTGAAGTCCACCAACCCAGCGCCATGAGCATGTATTGGAAGCAGGATCGCCATCCAGTAAATGCCTGTAGAAAAAATCAGCGCCCAATTCCCAGGGAAGTTTAAGCGTAAAGATCCAGATGGAAGCAAACCACATGCGTGCATGATTGTGCAAATAGCCTGTATCCGTCAGCTCTTTTGCCCAATGATCAAAGGCTTCAATACCGGTTTTACCAGAAATTGCTTCTTCATAGCGCTGGTGTAGGTTCTTATCCTTATACAACATTTTGAGGGCGCTTTTAAGATCTTTATTATACCACCGCCAGATATCAGGTTTTTGTTCAAGCCAGCCTTTGAAATAGGAACGCCAGAAAACTTCTTGTATAAATTTCTCCGCAGAGTGTAGTGAGTGCTGTTTGAGGGTTTCGCGCAACACCTCTTCTTCACTAATCAGGCGATGGCGTATCCATGGAGAAAGTGCTGATATGTTTGAGCGGTTTTCTGCGCCCAAATCAGAATTACGACCTGACGCATAAGCGCGCCCTGTAAAGGGTACAAACTTTTTCAGGCGTTCAAGACCTGCTTCACGGGTAGGCTTGAAATCAACATGTGCTGTGTCGCATTCCTCATCAAGGAATGACAATTGTTCATCAGGCAAGGAAATACCTTTATAAAATCTTTACGCCATCATTGAGTCTGCTCGTGCGTTGGCGCGGTCAGCTTTTGTATGATTTCCAAGACCTTTAAAGGCACGCGATACAGCACGCCAGTTTTGTACTGAAGTGGGTTTAAGTGCCGCGCGCTCATTTGCAAGACCTAAAGCAAGATCATACCTTTTGGAACGTAGGGCAGCTTCAAGCAAAGTCCATCCTATGATGTCACGTTGCGCAAAACTACCGCCCAATCTGTGAGTCATGTAACGAACAGGTAATAGCTTATCCACACAATCGCCATAGTGCTCGGATTTGAAATCCTGAATAGCTAAGCAAAACGGCAGACCAATTTCACGGCTCATGGCAACATTGGCATCAGAGGCATTTTCAACATAACGTTCATTGGCTGATAAAAGTTTCTTTTGCGCGTCTTCACGATTGTCCGAAACATAACACATCATGGCATGCACATCGTTGAAGGCATAAAGTGTATCTTGTGCTGCGGGTTCCCACTTATTGGCCAAATGCGCCCAGCGATCACCTGAATCCTCACCAACAAGATTTAAGCGCCACAAAAGTGCAGCCGCATCCAGTTCTTCATATTTATTGCCATCGTTAGAACGGCTATCCAAATGCTTGTCAAAAATCTCAAGCGACTTGGCATTTTGCTCAAGGTCCAAATGATAAAGCGCTGTATGCCACCAAAGGTGATTAGCAAAATTTGAGTCACCCCAATGCTTGCGCTGGTCAGCCATGAAGCGAATCCCGCCGGACTGCCGCCCTGTCATTTCCATCACATGGCTAACCGCATGAACAGCGTATGGATTATCTGGACGAATGGCGAGCGCTTGTCTACCCATTTCCTCTGCTTGAAAAAAGTCGTTATTTTCTTCAAGTCCGAATGAATAAAACCCAAGCACAAATTCATACCCTGGCATGCTTTCATCCCAGAGGTTAAAGACACGCGCAACGCAGTCACGTTGACCGACCACATCGCCAAGCAACACATCTGTGTAATGCACTAGTTCAAGGGCAAAGAGATCAAGGGGATATTTGGTTAGAACAGCTTCCCATTTTTGAACAGCGCCGTAAAAATCACCGTTTACCCAAGCATGA
>CALDZF010000124.1 GCA_937944165.1 uncultured Rhizobiaceae group bacterium
TGGGGCTGTCCAATCCCAATAGTTCATTGCGATAACTGTGGTGTTGTTCCTGAAAAGAAAGAAAATCTCCCAATCGAATTGCCAGAAGACGTAACCTTTGATGTACCAGGCAATCCATTAGACCGTCATCCAACCTGGCGCGATACAAGCTGCCCATCATGCGGCAAACCTGCAAAACGTGAGACCGATACGATGGATACTTTTGTGGATTCATCCTGGTATTTTGCACGATTTGTCACACCAAAAGGCGTAACGCCAACCGATCGTTCAAGTGCCAACCACTGGTTGCCAGTTGATCAATATATCGGTGGCATCGAACACGCAATTTTACATTTATTGTATTCAAGATTTTTTTGCCGCGCCATGTCCATAGCAGGGCACTTGGACATAAAAGAACCCTTCAAAGGTCTCTTCACTCAAGGCATGGTAGTGCATGAAACTTATGGCAACAAAGAAACAGGATGGCATCAGCCTTCGGAACTAAACATTTTTGAAACAGAAGGAAAGCGCAAAGCGTTTAAGCTTTCTGATAACTCAGAAGTGCCGATTGGTGGCATTGAAAAAATGTCAAAATCAAAAAAGAATGTCGTCGACCCTGACGACATTATCGCAACCTATGGCGCAGATACTGCACGCTGGTTCATGTTGTCTGATTCGCCACCTGAGCGGGACGTTGAGTGGACAGACGCAGGTGCAGAGGGCGCGCACCGTTTTGTGCAACGCATTTGGCGTTTGGTATCCACATGGTCAGTGAATGTAAAATCAGCTGGTGCACCAGGTGATTTGAAAGATGAAAAAGCCAATGCAATTCGCAAAGCTTCGCACAAAACGCTGAAAGCAATTGGTGACGATATTGAACGCCTTGGCTTTAACCGCGCAATCGCGCGTTTGTATGAATATGTAAATACGTTATCCGGTAGCGGTGATGTTAAAAACAGCAATGCAGATATGGACGCTGCAATGAAAGAAGCACTTTCTTTCCTTATTCAATGTTTTGCACCTGTAATGCCTCATCTAGCTGAAACCTGCTGGGAGGAATTGGCTTTTGAAGGTTTGGTATCACAACAGCCTTGGCCTGAACACAATGATGCTTTAGCTGAAGATAATACCATTATTTTGCCAGTGCAAATTAATGGTAAAAAGCGAGGGGATCTGGAAATTAATCCAGATGCATCAAAACAGGAAATAGAGGATGCAACTTTGGCTTTAGATGTGGTAATAAAGCAATTAGATGGGAAAACACCCAAAAAAATTATTGTTGTACCAAAGAGAATTGTAAATGTGGTTGCTTAATAAAATTATAAAATCAAGCCGTATGGTAATTAGTATTTTGACAGTATCTGTTTTATCAGCATGTCAATTTCAGCCTTTGCATGGCGACAATGGCATTAGCAAAGCTGGTGGGCTTGAACAAGTTGGTGTTGCATCTGTTGATAGCCGCGTTGGACAACAGGTTAGAAACAATCTTTTATTTCTTCTAAATGGCGGTCGCGCAACTGATCAAAAAACCCACGAAGCAAAACTTCGCGTAACTTTTAGAAATGTATTATCTGCATCCTTGCCATCGGTTGAAGATTCTACTGGAGGAACTGTAACTGTTGAAGTTAGTTACGAATTAATCGATCTTAAAACAGCAGAAACTGTTGCAACAGGAAAACGAAATGCGATTGCTTCTTATGATAGAACTGGGCAGGTTCTTGCAAATAATCGCGCAACAAGAGATGCAGAAAACCGCGCCGCAAAAGAAGCTGCCGAAGCCATACGTCTGGCAATTGCATCAGACCTAAGCAGGCTTTAAAACCCTATGGCTTCGCTCAAGCCACGCGATATCGACTCTTTTTTAAAAAAGCCAGATTTTTCCAGACCAGTTATTTTATTCTACGGTCCAGATGCAGGACTTGTCAGCGAACGTGCGGATATACTAGCGCAAAAATCCGGTGTTGATTTAGCTGATCCTTTCTCTCTAATCAGAATGAATGCGGACGATGCAGCAAGCGATAAGGCTCGCATTGCTGATGAAGCACATACCATTGGAATGTTCGGTGGCAAACGCCTAATCAGAATTTCAGGCAATACACGACGTGATCTGTCTAAATCTGTTAAACCAGTCTTAGACACTCCGCCTGAAGATGCAATAATATTAATAGAAGCGGGCGATCTAAAAAAATCTACTGGTTTAAGAAAACAACTGGAAGCACATCCCGTTAGCCTTTGTATTCCTTGTTATCAGGATACAAACGCTGCAATAGAGCAACTTATAAATGAAGAGATAATTGCGCGTAATTTAAAAATTGACCATGAAACACGCCTTCTTTTAAAAACCATGTTGGGAGACAATCGCATGGTCTCTCGTGGTGAATTATCCAAGCTTGCAATCTATTGCGAAGGCAAAGAAAAAATCACTGCTGAGGAAATTCATGAAATTGTAGGAGACGCTTCAAAGCTGGTTTTGGATGATGTTATTGATTCTACTGCAATTGGCGATACGGCATATTTACAAGTAGTTCTGCCAAAAGCAATTGAAGCAGGCAATGCACCTGATATAATTCTCTTAAGTCTTTTACGTCATTTCCAAATGTTACAATCAGCAAGAAGCAAAGTTGAACACCAACGCCAACCAGCCAGTAGTATTATAGGTAGCTTAAGGCCACCAGTTCATTTTGCCAGAAAAAATGCAATCATAACGTCCTTAAACATTTGGACATTGGAAAGACTTACCCGGGCGCTTACCAGACTGGACAAAACAATGCTTGAATGTCGCCAGCAAAATGCAATAGCCCAATCATTATGCAGTACGACCCTTTTAGCATTAAGTCTGGAAGCTGCGGCATTAAAAAAACGTTAGGCGATTAATCCATTTTGCAAACGTCTGCAAACTTCATCCAGTTGTTCCAGTGATTTATATTTAATTCGCAATTCACCTTTTTCTTTATCACGATGACGAAGGTCGACTTTTAAACCCAAGCTATCTTCCAAGCCTTGCTCTAGTGCGCGAATATCTGCTGTTTTTTGGGCTTTTGCATTATTCGAAGATAATTTACCAGTAGTTGATTTTGTTTCCAGTTCACCTTGTGCCAGTAATTCAGCCTGGCGCACTGACAGCCCTTCTTCAACAATCTGTTTTGCCAGTTCAATTGGATTATCAGCGGTAATCAAAGTTCGCGCGTGACCCGCAGAAAGACTGCCACTGACAATAAGCGATTGAACACTTTGCGGAAGCTTTAAAAGCCTCAAAGTATTTGCTACATGAGAACGGCTTTTACCAATAACTTGGGCAAGTTCATTTTGGCTATAATCATATTCATCAATCAACTGCTGATAGCCCAAGCCTTCCTCAACTGAATTAAGATCAGAACGTTGGACATTTTCTATGATAGCAAGTTCAAGTGCCTGTTTGTCTGCGACATCACGAATAATGATGGGTACTTCATGCAATCCCGCCTTTTGAGCAGAACGCCAACGTCTTTCACCTGCAATGATTTCATATTCTGCACCAGCCAAATCTTCACCCTTTGCAGGGCGAACCAAAATCGGCTGCACAATACCGTGCTCGCGAATTGAATTGGCAAGGTCTGCCAAATCACTATCTGCAAAAAATCTTCTTGGATTATTAGGATTGGCTCTAACAAGTTCAATAGGTACGAACCGCTCACCTTGTTGAATCAAAGGAGCATTTTCAGTCTTCTTATCAGCTGCTTTTTCAGATAATAAAGGTTGGTCTAAATCACCCATTAGTGCTGCTAACCCACGACCAAGTCGCTTTTTTGAATTTTCGTCTGTCATATTTATTCTACCCAAAACTTTTAGTTTAGTTCATTACGGACATGAATCGATTATGCCGCGATTAATTGTTTTTCGCGTTTAATGACCTCAGATGCCAGCTGTAAATAAGCCTGACTGCCCGCACAGTTTAAGTCATAAAGCAGCGCAGGTTTGCCATATGAAGGCGCTTCCGAAATTCTAACGTTACGCGGAATAATGGTTTTATAGACTTTATCGCCCAGGAATTCCCGTACATCAGCAACAACTTGAGTTGCAAGATTATTACGTTTATCAAACATGGTCATTACAATGCCATGAATTACAATATCCGGATTTATGGTTTCTTTTACCTGGTCTACCGTTTGAAGAAGTTGACTTAAACCTTCCAAGGCAAAAAACTCACATTGCAACGGAACCAGCACTGAATCAGCTGCTGCCATTGCATTTAAAGTTAGCAGATTAAGAGAAGGCGGGCAGTCTATAATAATATAGTCAATTGGCATGTTATTAGGACTATATTCCTTTAACGCTTTCTTTAATTTAAAAGCACGGTCACCTTCTCCAGCAATTTCCATCTCTACTCCCAACAAATCAAGAGTAGACGGAGAAACATAAAGGCCAGGTACAGCAGTCGGTATTATTGATTCTTCCAGAGAAGCCCCACCAGTTAAAAGATCATAAGTAGAAACACTACGGTTTTCACGGTCTATACCCAATCCTGTACTAGCGTTACCTTGTGGGTCAAGATCAATAACAAGTGCAGTTTGTTCAATAGCTGCAAGCGCAGTAGCAAGGTTAATTGCTGTAGTCGTTTTACCAACTCCACCTTTTTGATTAGCTATTGTAATAACTCTTGGCATAACACCCTCTTATTGCAGATCGATTTTCTTTAAATTACTAATCTCAAGAATGACAGAATCCGAGGAGACTATACTTTCATGTATTATCAGATCAAACTCCCATAAACCATCACAATCTTTTAATTCAGTTTCAAATTCACGCCCTTTGTGGAAGAGCGCTGTTGCACCATTTAACAGCCAAGGAGACGATAGTTCTAATAACAATGGCATAGCGGCTAAGGCTCTAGCTGTAACAATCTCTGGAGTATTAATAATTTTATTAACTTCTTCTATTCTAAAACAATGGACTTTCGCTTTGCTTCCCATCTGTCTGTTAACTTGACGCAAAAAAGCAGCTTTCTTTTGATTACTTTCCACCAGATCAACTTCAGACTTATCAACCTCTGCCATTACAGCCGTAATTACCAATCCAGGGAAACCACCACCACTACCAATATCTATCCAGCTTTTTGCATCTGGTTTAATTGCTACAGATTGTAGACTATCTGCTATGTGCCTATCCCAGATATCATTAAACGTAGATGTTGCAATTAAATTTGTTTTCTTTTGCCATTCTTCTATTCGATTCACTAATATCTCTAAACGAGAAAATGTTTCACGTGAAACAGGGTAAATCTGAGAAAGCTCAGATAAGATAATTTCTCGACTCATGAAGCTTTCTGACTCGATGAATATTTAGTTATTTGAGCAAGGATTAAAGTAAGGGCAGCTGGTGTCATGCCATCTATCCGAGAGGCTTGTCCAATGTTTGTAGGGCGTATTTTTAAGAGCTTTTGCTGCAATTCAATGGATAATCCTGGTAATTGATTAAAATCAAACTCTTCTGGGATAATCCTATTCTCATCTTTACGCACAACAGAAGCGTCTTGATCTTGCCTAGAAAGGTAAACTGCATATCCCGCTTCTATTTCTAGTGGCTCTATAACATTTTTATCAATCGTATTCATCTGAGGCCAAATCTTAGCCAATCTGGTAAAATCAATATCATTAAATGAAAGTAAATCATAAGCAGAACGCCGCAATCCATCTTCTTTGACTTTTAAACCTACTTTCGATGCTTCATTAGGCGTTAGGCTCAAAGTTTTGAGCATATCGCAACCAAAGTTATATGCCTCTTCACGTTGATTAAAGAACTTACATCTCTCATCAGAAACAATACCAGCTTGAATACCAATTGGCGTCAAACGCTTATCCGCATTATCAGAACGAAGAGAAAGACGATATTCAGCACGAGAGGTAAACATTCTATAGGGTTCAGAAACACCTCTTGTCACCAAATCATCAATCATGACGCCAATATAGCTTTGCGTCCTACTGAACGTTATTTTTTCTTGATCTCCAGTCATTCGAGCAGCATTTAATCCTGCTACCAAGCCTTGTGCTGCAGCTTCTTCATAGCCTGTTGTTCCATTAATTTGACCAGCTAAGAAAAACCCTTTTATTTTTCTGGTTTCAAGCGTTGGCTTTAATTCTCTAGGGTCAACATGATCATATTCAATCGCATAGCCAGGTTGAAGAATAACTGCCTTCTCCAATCCAGGGATAGTCTTTAAAAACTCTTCCTGTACCGTTTCAGGCATCGATGTGGAAATTCCATTAGGATAAACATTAATATCATCCAGACCTTCAGGTTCCAAGAATATCTGGTGACCATCACGCTCACCAAATTTCACAATCTTATCTTCGATAGAAGGACAATATCTGGGACCAATTCCATCAATTTGACCAGAATACATCGCAGACTGTTTAACATTATCACGAATAATCTTGTGCGTTGCAGGAGTAGTGCGTGTTATGCCACATCCTACTTGAGGGTTTGTTATTTCGCTAGTCATACTCGAAAAAGGAACGGGGTCTTTATCAGCTCCTTGTTTTTCCAAGCTATTCCAATCAATTGTTCTGGTGTCTAATCGCGCAGGTGTACCTGTTTTAAGCCGAGCAAGAGCAAATCCAGCTTTTTCTAACGTAATAGATAATCCTACACTTGGATCTTCTCCCATACGTCCAGCTGCTATCATCTTATTACCGATATGAATTAACCCACGCAAGAAAGTTCCAGTTGTTAGAACAACTGCACCGCATTTAACAATGTCGCCATTATCAAGAACAACGCCTTGAATAACATTTTCTTTTAAATCTATATCTTCTACAGAGGCTTCAATTATCGTTAAATCGTTAATATTGAATACTTCTTCCTGCATGGCTTCACGATACAGCCTGCGATCAGCTTGCGTTCTGGGCCCACGAACGGCCGGCCCTTTTCTACGATTTAGCAAACGAAACTGAATACCACCTTTATCGGCTACCCGTCCCATCAGCCCATCAAGCGCATCTACTTCACGAACGAGGTGGCCTTTGCCCAATCCTCCTATTGCAGGATTACAAGACATTACACCAATTGTATCTTTTTTATGTGTAATTAAAGCGGTTTTTGCACCAGCACGTGCAGAAGCGCTAGCTGCTTCTGTTCCAGCATGGCCACCACCCACTACTATTACATCATATCTTTTAAAATCAGTCATAAAGAGTCCTTTACCGATTCATTTACAATAGGTCAAAGAGAAAGCTACATTTAAGAATTAAAAAATTATTTCACGTGAAACATAGTAAGTTTATGGTAGGTTCAAATACAAAATGTTTCACGTGAATCATTTACCTACGCAAAATTCAGAGAATATCACATCTAATAGATCTTCTACATCAATACGCCCAGTTATACGTCCTATACAGTCAGAAGCCAAACGTAGGTTTTCTGCTTTTAGTTCTACTTCTAAATTATCATTTTCAATAACAGCAGTTAATAAATTTGAGGCGTCTAGTAGAGCTTCACGATACCGCAATCTACTAATTAAACCTGATTCAGAAAACTTTACATTGGTATCTAGTATTTGCTTTACTTTATTGAGTAAAGTTTCAAGACCACAATCAGTGATAGTAGAAATAGAAATCTGCCCTATTGTTTCACGTGAATCATCCTTACTAATAATATGAAGAATATTATTATAGTCGTCAGAAAAAGAAGGAAAATTTTCATTATCATTAATTTCAGTCAACCAAATTACAAGATCAGCTTCATCACCTTTTAATAAGGCTCTACTGACACCTTCAATTTCAACAATATTATCTGTTTCCCTTACTCCAGCCGTATCAGAAACAATTACAGAATATCCATTAACATTTAACTGCACATCTAATACGTCTCGCGTAGTACCTGCTTCGTTCGTTACAATTGCAACATCACGTTTGGCAAGGGCGTTTAACAGGCTTGATTTACCAGCATTAGGCTTACCCATTAGAACAATTTTATAACCATCGCGAATTATCTCACCAGAGCGATTATCGTTTAAATGAATATCTATTTCATCTTTAAGCAATTTAACTTGAGAAAATCCCTCTACAGATATTTCTTCTGGCACATCTTCTTCTTCAGAAAAATCTAACTCAGCCTCTATCATCGCTCTCATATGAATTAGATGTGTTCGCCAACCTTCATAGAGCATACGTAATTTACCGCCACTTTGAATTAACGCCTGCTTTCTTTGTGTCTCAGTTTCGCTCGCAACAAGATCCGCAATACCTTCTATTTCTGTAAGATCCAATTTTCCATTTTCAAACGCACGCCTAGAAAACTCACCCGGTTCAGCAAGTCTAACATTATTAATAGTACATAAAGCCTGTAAAATAGCTTCTACAACAGCACGTCCACCATGAACATGAAATTCAAGGCAATCATCTCCGGTAAAACTATTTGGCCTAGGAAACCAAAAAACAAGACCCTTATCTAAAATCTCGTTGGTTACTGGATGTATAATTGATTTAAGCTGTGCTTCTCGTTTATTCGGCAAGTCTTTTAAAAATGTTTTACCGATCAAATTACAATCAGGCCCAGATATTCTAATAACAGCGACACCGCTTGGTAAAGCACCAGACGATAAAGCAACTATGGTTTCTTGAGGCATTTTTACTAACCTATTTTTAAAACCAATTTAACGTTTCGAAACCGAATCAATATCTTACGAGCTAACCTTAAATAATTATCTAAATCATTGATATTAATTAACACTTTTATGTATTCATGTTATCAAAGAACTCATCATTATTTTTTGTCTGCTTTAACTTATCAATCAGGAACTCAATTGCATCCGTTGTACCCATAGGTGAAAGAATACGACGTAGTACAAATACTTTTTGCAAATCTTCCTTACCAACAAGTAAGTCTTCTTTGCGTGTACCAGACTTAAGAATATCCATTGATGGGTAAACACGTTTATCAGAAACTTTACGATCCAAGACAATTTCAGAGTTGCCTGTTCCTTTAAATTCTTCGAAAATCACTTCATCCATACGACTGCCCGTATCAATAAGAGCTGTTGCAATAATTGTAAGAGAACCGCCTTCTTCAATATTACGAGCTGCACCAAAGAAACGTTTCGGCCTTTGAAGTGCATTAGCGTCAACACCGCCCGTTAGAACCTTACCAGATGAAGGAACAACAGTATTATACGCTCGACCAAGACGCGTTATAGAATCAAGTAAAATAACAACATCACGTCCATGCTCAACTAGACGTTTAGCCTTTTCAATAACCATTTCAGCAACTTGAACATGACGAACCGCAGGTTCATCGAAGGTAGAAGAGACAACTTCACCCTTAACCGAACGCTGCATATCAGTCACTTCTTCAGGACGTTCATCAATTAGAAGAACTATTAAATAACTTTCTGGATGATTGGCTGTAATTGAATGTGCAATATTTTGTAGAAGAACGGTTTTACCGGTTCTTGGCGGCGCAACAATTAAGCCACGCTGTCCCTTACCCAAAGGCGCAACAAGATCAATTACACGACCCGATAAGTCCTTGTTGGTTGGATCATCTATCTCCATATTGAATTTTTGATCAGGGTAAAGCGGTGTCAAATTATCAAAATGAATTTTATGACGTATTTTGTCAGGATCTTCAAAATTAATTGTATCCACCTTAAGAAGCGCAAAATAACGTTCACCATCTTTCGGACTACGTATCGGGCCTTGAACTGTATCGCCTGTTTTTAAAGAAAAACGGCGAATTTGCGAGGGTGAAATATAAATATCATCAGGACCAGGAAGATAGTTTGCACTTGCAGAACGTAAAAATCCAAATCCGTCTTGAAGAATTTCAACAACACCTTCACCGATGATTTCAACATCTTGCTCAGCAAGACTTTTAAGCGTTGCAAACATAAGCTCTTGCTTGCGCATCGTGCTCGCATTTTCAACTTCTAATCCTTCTGCAAAGGCAATTAGTTCAGTTGGACTTTTAGAGTTTAACTCTTGAAGCTTCATTTGTTCCATGAAGACACTCTTTCCATAAATATAAATTAGACAGCAGCCGGATGTTATCTACGCACTGCAAATAGGATGGTTAAATTCTCAATACCCTGAAAACAACAATCACTCAAGAAATATTTTAATACAAATAAAACAGGCAGAAACTCAAAACGGTTTAACAACAACCAATATAATGATCAAAATCATTAAGATTGTTGGACCTTCATTCGCAATTCTATAAAATTTAGTAGATCGCAAACGTTTATCTTCTCTAAATTCACGAACCCATTTAGCCATAAACATATGAAAGGCACTCATAAAGATCACAAGAAAAAACTTGGATATGAACCAACCTTCTTTGTGTGCATCAACTATAGACATAAGCCAAAGACCAAATACCCAACTTGCAATCATTGCAGGTGTCATAATAGCCTTTAAAAGTCTTCGTTCCATTATTTTAAATGTTTCTGATTGGATAGAGCCAATCTCGGCATTAAAATGATAAATTAAAAGCCTTGGTAGATATAAAAGCCCCGCCATCCAACAGATAATTGAAATAACATGAGCAACTTTAATCCATTCATACATATTTAATGACCTCTAATACGCGTTAAAAGTTGTTCTACATGGGCGATGGGTGCTTGCGGTGTAATTCCATGGCCCAAATTAAAAATAAGAGGCCCTGCACCAAGATTTTCCAAAATTTCATCAATTCCATCATCCAGTGCAGACCCACCTGCAATTACTCTTAGAGGATCAAGCAAACCCTGGATAGCTCCGCCTTTTTGTAATTCTTTGGCCTGTGACATTGGAACAGCCCAATCAAGACCCAATCCTGTTATTCCAGTTGCTTCACGGTATCCATTATATTGCGAACCAGCACCTTTTGGAAAACCGATAATAGGAGCATCCGGTATTTCAGCACGAATATTTTTTACAATTTGTGCCATTGGTTCAACACACCAGCGTTGGAATTGTTCACCGCCCAAAATACCAGCCCAACTATCAAAGATTTGAATCATATCAGCACCAGCTTTAAATTGAGCTATTAGATACGTTGATGAAGCTTCAACTAACATATCAATCATTTTTTGAAATTCTTGCGGATGTTGATGCGCAAACAATCTCGCAGGTGCTTGATCGGTAGTGCCATGTCCAGCAACCATATAAGTTGCCACTGTCCAGGGAGCACCACAAAACCCAATTAATGTTGTTTCGTTTGGAAGTTCGCTTCTTAGCCCGCTAACAGTTTCAAGAACTGGTTTTAGATGATCCATAAATCCATCAAGTTTAAGTCTATCAATTTCTTCTACTTTTATAGGTTCAAGAACCGGGCCTTCACCTTCTTTAAACTCAACCTTACGACCCAGTGCATCAGGAATAACCAGAATATCAGAAAAAAGAATAGAGGCATCAAAACCAAATCGCCTAATTGGTTGCATTGTAACTTCAATTGCTAATTCAGGCGTATAACAAAGGTTTAAAAATCCACCCGCATGTTTACGGGTTTCTCTATATTCAGGTAAATATCTACCTGCCTGTCTCATTAGCCATACTGGTGGGATCTCAAAGCTTTTACCTTTCAATACCTCTAAAACTTTTCTCAATTTATTTACTCCACAGTCTTCTTAATACAAGAAGTTTTACCTTCGGTTGTTTGATTCTAATTAGAGTCTGTGAATAGCGGTAGTTCTTTTTCATTCACTGAATTTCATAAAACCTAATATCATACATATATAATCATTTTAAATAATTCTATCCTATTAATTATGGTAACAACTAAAATTTACCTATTAATTTCAGAAATTTAATTACGCAACAAACACCTAAAATCTGTGAACCATAAATAAGGACTGAAAACTATCCCATTTATCCCCACAGTTCACATTATGATTTCTAAATAATACATTGAGTGTTATTGTGCGTTTAATTATCTACTTTGGGCATAAGTTAATGCATTTATTTACATTATTCGTTTTATCCACATCTATCCACAAGAGAGCATAAATCATTGAGTGATCAACAAAGCTCATTTCATCTTCATCTTATATCTGATTCAACAGGTGAAACCTTAATTGCGGCCGCACGAGCAGTTACGTCTCAATATCAGTCAAACCAGGCAATAGAGCATGTCTATCCGTTAATACGGAACCAAAAAAAGCTTGAAGATGCGATTGAATCAATCAAATCCCAACATGGGATTGTACTATATACAATTTCTGATTTTGAAATCAGTCAATATTTGGAAGAAAGATGCAAAGAAATTGGTGTTCCCTTTGTTTCAGTGCTTGAGCCAATATTTCAAATTTTTCACTCTTATCTTGGAAAACCGAACAGACGTATTGTCGGCGCGCAACATGCATTGGATAGTGAATATTTTAACCGTATTGATGCCTTGAATTTTACGATGCTGCATGACGATGGTGTTATTCCTGAAGATGTTGAAGAGGCTGATGTTATCTTGCTTGGCATTAGCAGAACTTCAAAAACACCAACCAGTATCTATTTGGCAAATAGGGGCATTAAAACTGCAAATATTCCTCTTGTTCCTCATATGCAATTACCTGAAAAAGTGATTAATGCAAAAAACCCTCTGGTTGTTACATTAATTGCTTCAACGGATCGTATTCAGCAGGTTCGCCAAAATCGCTTGCTTGAGTTAAACGCTAGTGTTCATAGTGCGTCATACGCTGACCGCGCTTCAATTGCAGAAGAGTTAGTCAATGCAAGAAAATTAAGCGCCAAGCACAACTGGCCTCTGGTAGATGTTTCCAGAAAATCCATTGAAGAAGCCTCTGCAAAAATTTTAGCTTTACATGCACAACATGTTTTAGCCCTACAATCTGGAAAACCTAAAAATGACTGATATTATCCTTGCTTCAAAAAGTGTTCACCGCCAGACCTTGTTGAAAAATGCAGGCGTAAATTTTACTGCAAAATCAGCTGATATCAATGAGCGTGAAATTGAACAACCGCTGATTGAAGCAGGGCTTGGTGGAGAAGACGTTGCCGAAGTTCTGGCAATTGCCAAAGCGACCGAGGTTTCCAAGTCAAATGTTGATGCCTATGTCATTGGCTGTGACCAGACTTTATCTCTTGGCAGTGAATTGCTTCACAAGGTTGCCGATATGGAAGAAGCTCAACGAAGACTGCTTCAACTTTCAGGTAAAAAACATCAGCTCAATGCAGCAGTTTCGCTCGTTAGAAACAGTGAAGTGGTCTGGAGCCATGTGGAAGTGGCAACGATTACCATGCGCAAACTGGAGCCGGGCTTTATCGGACGTCATTTGTCTGATGCAGGCGAGACAATTCTTTCAAGCGTTGGCGCTTATCAGATTGAGGGGCTGGGCGTTCAGCTGTTTGAAAAAGTCGAAGGCGATTATTTTTCAATAATCGGCCTTCCGGTTCTCCCGCTTCTGGCTGAACTGCGTAAACTGGGACTTGTCGAATAAATGAAAAAAGCATTTGTCACCGGCTGGCCGATTAAACACTCAAAGTCCCCAATGCTACATGGCTTTTGGCTTAAGCAATACTGCATCGAAGGCAGTTATGAAGCGCATGGTGTTGAGCCAGAAAATTTCGAGCAATTTTTAAAAGACCTGCCAACCAGTGAATTTGTGGGTGGCAATGTCACCATCCCGCACAAGGAAATTGCCTTTGCAAATGTCGAGCAATTGGATGATGCGGCAAAAGCCATTGGCGCAGTGAATACCCTTTGGTTCGCAGGTGGTAAACTTTGCGGTGGCAATACAGATGCCTACGGATTTTCTGCCAACATGGATCAATTTGCACCTGAATGGCAAAATGGCAAAAAAGTAATTGTGCTTGGAGCAGGGGGTGCCGCGCGAGCTATCATCTATGCTGTGCTTGAAGCAGGCTTTAAAGAAGTGCATATCGTCAATCGAACATTGGAACGTGCAGAAAACTTGGCAACGCTTTTTGGTGCAAACTGCAAAGCGCATCCGTGGGATGGGTTGCAAGGCCTGCTTTCGCAAACGGATTTCATCGTCAACACAACATCCATCGGCATGGCAGGCAGTGATGCTTCCATGATGCCCGATTTATCGACGTTGCCAAAGTCAGCAATCGTGACAGACATTGTCTATACCCCGCTTGAAACATCTTTTTTAAAATCAGCCAATAATCTGGGTTTAAAAACCGTCGATGGTCTTGGCATGTTGCTGCATCAGGCGGTACCAGGTTTTGAAAAATGGTTCGGCATTCATCCGGAAGTCACGGATGAATTGCGCGATTATATTTTGGAGCTTTCTTCATGATAAAAGCAGGGCTGACTGGTTCCATCGGCATGGGCAAATCCACCACCGCGCAAATGTTTTGCGATGAAGGCATCGCCGTTTATGATGCAGATGCAACCGTGCATGAACTTTA
>CALDZF010000125.1 GCA_937944165.1 uncultured Rhizobiaceae group bacterium
GTTTGTTTTCCCTCGTCCTGGTCTTTGCAGGAAAAAGTTGGCCTCCCGCTTCATGATGTGCATGCCCCTGTGCCAGATTTCAATAAAGGGTCGCGTAATGCAAGTATGATCGAGCGGATATTTGATAACCTGCAAATCGGAATGCCGGTCGAACGGTTTAATTGGTCAATTTATAATGATGATGCGCTTTATCATGATGATCGCTCTGGTGAACAAACCAGTAGCGGCACAGATCATTTTTTAAGGGTAGAGCGGCAAACGCTTACCAAGCTTCCCATATCAGGTGATATTCTTTTTACAATACGAATTTATGTGGATCCCTTTGATGGTTTGCATAAGCGTGATGATAAAGCAGAGATTGCGCAAGGGTTTATCAAACTGCTTGAAATGATGAACCCAAAAGAACTTTCATATAAAGGATTGGACGAAGGTAGAGGTGTTCTGATATCCAGATTAAACAAATTGGTGGACGTGGGATGATTGGTAAACTCAAGGGCATATTGGATTCGATTGGTGATGAGACAATCATCATTGATGTGGGTGGCGTTGGCTATGAGGTGCATTGCTCGGCGCGTACGCTTGGCTCGCTTCCCTCGGTCAATGAACCCTGCACCATGATGATTGAAACGCATGTGCGTGAGACTGAAATCAAGCTCTTTGGATTTGCAAATGATATGGAGCGTGACTGGTTCAAGCTTTTACAAAGCGTGCAGGGTGTGGGCGCGAAAGTTGCCCTTGCCATTCAATCAACTTTATCGGCCTCCGAACTTGCGTCAGCCATTGCCTTGCAAGACAAGGCCATGGTCGCAAGAGCGCCTGGCGTTGGCCCCAAGGTTGCGCAACGCATCGTGCTTGAACTCAAGAATAAAGTGCCAGCCTATTCAGCCGAAAGTGCTGCAGAAATGGGTCTGGCGCACGACATTGGCGACGGTGTTGCTTCCAATGCGGTTCAAGATGCCGTTTCTGCTTTGGGTAATCTGGGTTACTCATCACAACAGGCAGCAGGTGCTGTGTCGTCTGCTTTGGCAAAAGCGGGTGAAGATGCAGACAGTGCAACGCTTATTCGAATGGGCTTGAAGGAATTGGCTGGGTGAAGGATAAGAAAATGGACTTAAAAGATTTTATAAAAATGTCTCTCCTAGAGATTTCGGAAGCTGTACTTGAAGCTAAGGAAGAGGCACGAATAGCGATTGCGCCAGGTACCTTTTCAGGTAAGAAACAAAAAGACGCTAGTTCGGTTGATTTTGAAGTATCAGTAGTTACTAGCACGGAAAAAGGTGGATCTATAAAAGTTTGGTCTGTGGCGGAGGGGAATGTCTCCTCAGAAAATTTAAGTACCAGTAAAATTGCTTTTTCTGTTCCAGTATATTTTCAAGGAATAAAAGGTACTAAACGTGACTGAAACCCGCATCATTACGGCAGAAAAACAGGGCGATGATCAAATCGCCGACATTGACGTTGCGATGCGTCCGCAGTCGCTGGATGATTTTGTGGGGCAGGCGGCGGCGCGGGCTAATCTCAAGGTCTTTATTGAGGCAGCCAAGAAGCGCGGCGAGGCGCTTGATCATGTTTTGTTTGTTGGTCCTCCGGGGTTGGGCAAGACCACGCTTGCGCAAATCATGGCGAAGGAATTGGGCGTCAACTTCCGCTCCACCTCTGGCCCTGTGATTGCCAAGGCTGGTGATTTGGCGGCTTTGCTGACCAATCTTGAAGATCGCGATGTTTTGTTCATTGATGAGATTCACCGCCTTAGCCCTGCAGTGGAAGAAATTCTATACCCTGCCATGGAAGATTATCAGCTTGATTTGATTATCGGTGAAGGCCCTGCAGCACGCTCTGTTAAAATTGATTTGGCAAAATTCACGCTTGTTGCAGCGACCACGCGCCTTGGTCTTTTAACAACGCCTTTGCGGGATCGCTTTGGTATTCCTGTTCGGTTGAATTTTTATGAACCGGAAGAGTTGGAACTCATCGTTGAACGGGGTGCACGGATTATGGGTTTGCCATTGGCCGATGATGGCGCAAGAGAAATTGCCAATCGAGCCAGAGGGACACCCCGCATTGCCGGACGTCTGTTGCGCCGTGTCAGGGATTTTGCAGTCGTGGCAGATGCAACAGAAGTCACGGCAAAAATTGCCGATGAAGCACTTTTAAGATTGGAAGTGGATTCCATTGGCCTTGATGAATTGGATCGAAGATACCTCAATCAAATAGCCAGAAACTTTGGTGGTGGACCCGTGGGGATTGAAACTATTGCAGCAGCATTATCAGAACCACGCGACGCGATTGAAGACATCATCGAGCCTTATCTCATCCAGCAAGGCTTCATCCAAAGAACACCGCGAGGCCGTGTCATGACCGAACGCGCCTGGAAACATTTGGGCTTGCCAACACCAAGCAATTTAGCAGCAACGCAGAAGAGCCTTTTTGAGGATGAGTAAATTTCTTTTCTTGATTCAATTTTAAATTTAGTGTTTATTTTTATAATGTATATTGCTAGAATTCTTATGAAAATATTCACTTCATTGTGTTGTTTTTTAACGTTTGTTAATACACGTAAAGCAGATATTGAGCTTGCTATAGAAAATGATTCTGCATTTATCTCGATAACAAAAGAGATTGTGGATGGTGATAGCGAAGAATTCTCAAAAATAATTAAAGGCGTAAAAGGTTTAGTTAAAAGTGGATTTGTATTGCTTGACTCTCCTGGGGGAAAAGTAGCTGAGGCTATCTCTATTGGGATAGAATTGCGTGATAATGGATTTTCTACAGTCGTTATGGATCAAGCAGATTGCCAATCGGCATGTGCCTTGATTTGGTTAGCTGGCAACAAAAGGATTGCGACTTCAACATCTAGGATTGGTTTCCATCAAACCTACACTGTAAATCAATCTGGCCGTGCCATTCCTTCTATTCAAGGTAATGCGCTTGTAGGTTATTACTTAGGTAAGATTAATGTTAATGCATCTGTAGTTTCATATGTAACTGCAGCTGCGCCAGAAACATTTGAGTGGCTTAGTTTTTCTAAGGCAAAAGAACTAGGAATAAATGTAATAGCTTTGAACGATGCTGAACAGACCACTATGGGGAGAAATGTTCCATCAAAACCATCTCAAAATCAAAGAATAACAACCCAACCCTTAGCTGGATTACCAACTAAGCAGCCTGATGAATTGCCTAATTATAAAAACATTCACAGGGCTGCGAAAAACACAATGAATAAATATCAGAAAGATGGAATTCTTGGGCTTCATAATTCATCAATTGCATGTTGGAAAAGGGCTTCAGAATTGCGAACTTCAAAATCGTTTCAATATTGTTTTTCATTAGATATAATTTCTGCTTATATTGATAGTGTAGTTGCTGGGGATGTTGTCGCGAAGCGTTATTTATTTTTCACTAGTAAGAGTTTAATCGATCGGCAGACTGTAGCCCAGTCATTTGTTTTCGATAAAGAAAATATACCGAATGATTATGTTAATAAATGGGGGCGGATAGCTATCGATCAGGCAAATAAAGTTGCTTCGGCAAAATAAATCTATAGAGCCTTTTTGAGGATGAATAACTGCAACTGCACATAATCTCCTAATTCTCTGCCAGAAAACTTTGTATAGATTTGGTATTTAATTTGCTATTTCAATGATTGGGAGTTGGATATGTTTACACGCAGGCGGTTTATGAAATTGGTGGGGTGTGGTGCTATTGGCTCCTTGGCGCTCGGGTCTTATGCTTTTGCGATTGAGCCGCTTTATAGTTTGAAAACCACCTATTATCGTCCGCAGCTTCCCAATTGGCCGAAAGGTCTAAATCTTCGTATTGCAGTGATTGCCGATCTCCATGCTTGCAAGCCGTGGATGACGGTTGAGCGTATTCGCTATATTGTGCGTCAGACTAATAAGCTGAAACCTGATCTGGTTTTGCTTTTGGGAGATTACTCAGCAGCTACAAATTTTGTAACAGATTATGTACATTCATCTGAATGGGCGCCTGTGCTGGGTGAGCTGGAAGCACCATTGGGTGTTCATGCGGTTTTGGGCAATCATGATTTTTGGGAAGACAGAACAGTTCAGCGCGATCGCAAGGGGAAACCTTTTGGTCAGCTAGCCTTGGAAAAGGCAGGCATTGCTGTTTATGAAAATGATGCTGTGCAACTCAAAAAAGGAAAGCAAAAGTTTTGGCTTGCAGGACTTGGCGATCAATTGGCGTTTCCGCCGTTTCGAAAATATGGTCACACAAAATGGGCAACGCGGGATGATCTCTCCAAAACCATGGCACAAATCAAGGATGATGCACCTGTGATTTTAATGGCGCATGAGCCTGATGTTTTTCGAAAGCTTTCTGACAGGGTTTCGCTAACCGTTTCAGGGCATACCCATGGTGGGCAAGTGCGCTTTTTAGGTTATGCACCCATTACAGCTTCTGGCAGAAAACTCAATTATGGACATGTTGTGGATGATAATCGACACCTGATTGTTTCGGCCGGTCTTGGATGCTCCATGTTGCCGGTACGGTTTGGCACGCCCCCTGAAATTGTTTTGATAGAAACA
>CALDZF010000126.1 GCA_937944165.1 uncultured Rhizobiaceae group bacterium
AGCATGACTTCATCACTTTCATCAACCGGGAATGATGAAACAAGTTCTCCGTTACGTTCATTGACAGCCATTGCCGCAATGCCTTTGCCGCCACGTCCTGAAACACGATATTCATGGCTTGAGGAACGCTTGCCAAAGCCGCGATCAGATAATGTAAGGATCATCTGTTCACTGGCCTGCATTTCGTCAAAACGTTCTTCCGTTAAAACCTGATCTGAACCTTCTTCATCTGGCTCATCAGAAACGGCTTCAACTTCTTCGCCATTTTCTGCTGCCAGTAGTGCACGGCGTTGTTTAAGGAATGCGGTACGTTCCCATGCTTCAGCTTTGGTCGGATTCAAAATAGTCATAGAAATAACTTTATCACCAGACCCCAGATTAATACCACGAACACCAATAGAATTACGCCCTGCAAAGACACGAATATCTGTCACTTTAAAGCGGATTGCCTGCCCTTTGGCAGATGTGAGAAGCACTGTTGCATCTTCTGTACAAGTATCAACACCAACAATGCCATCTTCACCTTCAAGCTTCATCGCGATTTTACCATTGCGGTTTACGAGCTTGAAGTCTGACAATTTATTGCGTCGAACCGTACCTTGGGTTGTAGCAAACATGATATTGAGGTTATCCCAACTGTCTTCATCTTCTGGCAATGGCATTATCGTGGTGATCGTCTCACCTTGTTCAAGCGGCAGGATATTAATCAAAGCCTTACCTCGCGCATTAGGTGCAGCAAGCGGCAGTTTCCATACCTTCAACTTGTAGGCAATGCCGCGCGTAGAGAAGAACAGCATCGGCGTATGCGTATTTTCAACAAAGATACGCGTTACAAAATCCTCATCACGCGTGGACATGCCAGAACGCCCTTTACCGCCACGGCGTTGCGCACGATACGTATCAAGCGGTACACGTTTGATGTAGCCATTATGGCTTACGGTCACGACCATTTCTTCACGTGCGATGAGGTCTTCATCTTCCATATCGAAACCACCATCAGTGATTTCTGTACGGCGAGGAGTAGCAAATTCATCGCGAACTTCAATCAATTCATCAGTGATGATTTTCATCACGCGAACACGGCTTGCGAGAATATCAAGGAAGTCCTTAATTTCTTCACCAATCGTATTGAGTTCATCGCCAATCTCATCACGACCAAGCGCTGTTAAACGCTGTAGACGCAAATCAAGAATTGCACGCGCCTGCTCTTCGGATAGATTATAGGTGCCATCATCATTAAGCTTGTGGCGCGGATCATCAATCAAGAGAACCAGAGGTGCCACATCTTTGGCTGGCCAGTTACGTGTCATAAGTTCAGCACGTGCGGTTGCTGGATCGGGTGCGCTTCGGATCAATTTGATCACTTCATCAATATTGGCGACAGCAATAGCCAAACCAACCAAGACATGAGCTCGAATACGCGCCTTGTTGAGCAAAAACTTGGTGCGGCGCGTCACAACTTCTTCACGAAATGATACGAAAGCGCGTAGCATGTCCATGAGGTTCATCTGCTCAGGCTTGCCGCCATTAAGAGCAACAAAATTACAACCAAAAGAGGTTTGGAGCGGCGTATATCGATAAAGCTGGTTCAACACGACATCCGCAACGGCGTCACGCTTAAGCTCAATCACAACACGGTAACCGTCACGATCAGACTCATCACGAATATCGGATATACCCTCAACACGCTTGTCACGCACCAATTCGGCCATTTTCTCGATCATGGAGGCTTTATTGACCTGATATGGTACTTCAGTCACAACAAGAGCCAGACGGTCGCCACGAATGGTTTCTTCTTCAACCTTAGAGCGCATTAATACAGAACCACGCCCGGTTTCATAAGCAGAACGAATACCACTACGTCCCAATATCAACGCACCGGTTGGAAAATCTGGACCAGGGATAATCTGCATGATCTCTTCAAGAGAAATTGCAGGGTTCTCAATTATCCCCAAACATCCGTCAATTAATTCACCAAGGTTATGTGGTGGAATATTCGTCGCCATACCAACAGCAATACCGCCAGCACCATTCGCAAGTAAGTTTGGAAAGCTTGCTGGAAGAACAACAGGTTCGCGCTCAGAGCCATCATAGTTGTCTTGAAAGTCGACTGTATCTTTGTCTATGTCAGAAATCAGCTCATGCGCAGCCTTTGCCATGCGTGATTCTGTATAACGATAGGCAGCAGCTTTATCGCCATCGATTGAACCAAAATTACCTTGTCCATCAATGAGCGGCAAACGCAGTGACCAGTCTTGTGCCATGCGAACCATGGCATCATAGATTGCCGTATCACCGTGTGGGTGATATTTACCGATCACGTCACCGACCACACGAGCAGACTTGCGGTATTGTTTATTCCAGTCATTGCCGTTTTCGTGCATCGAATACAAAATACGGCGGTGCACCGGTTTAAGGCCATCGCGCACGTCAGGAAGCGCCCTACTCACGATTACACTCATTGCATAATCAAGATAAGAACGGCTCATTTCTTCAATAATGGAAATAGGCTTTACGTCGGAAGGATCGTCACCTGAATTTGGAGTATTGGCTTCGTCTGACAAAAGTGTTCACCCGCAATTGATGTTATCTATTTACTTTATCCGATTCCCTTAATTCAGCCAAATTTACTCAAATAATTGTGAGGTTTATTAAGCAGTAAATTCAATGAGTTAATCGCGATAATATTATTAAACTGAAATATTTTAGGTGGTCTTTTAAATAAGAGGCTGATAACGAAGTTATATGTTTGAATTTGATGCAATTTTAAATGCGTTTTTTACGCTTCTGGTGACGATTGATCCCGTAGGTTTGGTGCCGATTTTTATAGGGTTAACAGCCGAAATGACCAAGGAAGAGCGCTTTACTATTAGCGTTCGCAGTTGTGTGATTGCTTTTGGATTGCTAATTTTGTTTTTACTTGCTGGGCAGATAATTCTGGACACTCTTGGGATCACCATCCACGCTTTTCGTGTTGCTGGTGGGTTATTGCTTTTTTACATAGCCTTTGAAATGGTTTTTAGTCTGCGCCAGCAACGCAAAGAAGAAACAAGCAAGACTGCCATAACAAAAGATCAAATCGCCAATATAGCAGTATTCCCACTGGCTTTACCGCTTATTGCAGGACCTGGAGCAATATCAGCCACTATTTTGCTCTCAACCCAGTTTGACAGCAGTTGGGAATGGCGTGGCGTTTTATTTCTTGTAATTGGCGTTGTGATTGGAATTGTTCTATTCGCATTTATGGCCTCCGAGGTCTTAAGCAAGTATTTGGGTGATACTGGCCGTATGATATTAACTAGGTTGCTAGGCGTGTTACTGGCTGCACTTTCAGTACAATTTGTAATCGATGGCGTAAAAGCAATGGTAATATAGGCTCAGGATCAATTGATTTGGTTCAAATGGTTAGGACAAGTTTTTGCGGATAATAGGCGTGAGACGTAGTAAACCTCTTGGTTTGCAAGTCGAGACAACGCATTAGCCCGTGAAAACCTGCCCAATCCACATAACCGACCCGAATGACGATTGTTATGACGGCGAACTACAGCGTTAAAGCTTTTGACTGGTGTATAAACTCCAATCTGCAAGCTTTGCCTTGTGTTTCTTGTCATAACAAACGCCATTTCAATCAAATTAATAGGTCTTGAGCCTAGTTATAAACCTCTTTAAACAGCTCTATGTTATCTTCAGCACCTTCCAGCATAAAGACCACACCCTCTTCAACAAATTGGCGATCCAGGACAGACAGATGGTA
>CALDZF010000127.1 GCA_937944165.1 uncultured Rhizobiaceae group bacterium
GTTTCTTCACGCAGTTTCTTGTCCAGCGCTGACAAAGGCTCATCAAGCAAAAGCACTTTTGGTTTGCGAGCCAATGCACGAGCCAATGCTACGCGTTGTCGTTGACCACCAGACAATTGATTAGGTTTGCGTTTGCCGTAATCGCCAAGTTGCACAAGCTCCAACAATTCGCGAACCCGCGCATCCATTTGATCCTTTGGCCAATTATCCTGTTTCAAGCCAAATGCGATATTTTTTTCAACATTCATATGCGGAAAAAGCGCATAAGACTGGAACATCATATTGACAGGCCTGTTCCATGGCGGAACGTTGGTGACGTCCTGACCTTCAATTTCAATGTGACCTGAAGTGGCTGTTTCAAGACCGGCAATCATTCGCAATAGTGTAGATTTTCCAGAACCTGATCCGCCTAAGAGACAGAAAAATTCCCCTTGTTCAATATCAAGTGAAACGTCATCTACGGCTTTAACCTCGGCAAAATGTTTTGAGACGCCATGAATACGTAAAAAAGGCTCGCGCCCATTATTATCAGCTGTTCCAGCCATATTTGAAAAATGCCTACTTAAAAAGAGAAAGGCAGGCTTTTTGCAAGCCTGCCTTTAATCATATTATTGACCCGTTTTAATCGCAGTCCATTCACGGTTTATGGCGCGGTCTGTACGTGCATCATAAACTGGAGCAACCCAAAGCTTGTCTTTTACATCTTGAGAAGGAAAAATGCCTGGATCATCCAGAATTTCCTGATCAATCAACTTAAGAGCAGGTGTATTTGCTGATGAAAACCAAACATAGTTTGTAATATCAGCCGTAATTTGTGCATCCATTACAAAATCAATGAACTTATGCGCAGCTTCAGGATGCTTGGCATCTGTTGGAATTGCCATCATATCAAACCAAGAAAGCGCGCCTTCCTTTGGAATTGTGTAAGCAACAGAAACGCCATTGTCTGCCTCTGCAGCACGGTCACGCGCCTGGAAAATATCGCCAGACCAACCAACAGTTAGACAGATATCACCATTGGCAAGATCATTGATATATTGTGATGAATGAAAATAGCGGATATGTGGCTTAATCTCAGCAAAAAGCGCTGAAGCTTTTTTGAAATCTTCTGGATTTGTTGAAGTTGGATCAATACCAAGATATTTCATCGCAGCAGGGATCATCTCGGTTGGAGCGTCCAGAACAGAAATACCACAAGAAGCGAGTTTGGCAGCATTGTCTTTGTTGAATACAAGCTCCCAGCTATCTGTTGGCGCATTGTCTCCGAGCAATTTTTTTACTTTGCCCTCATTATAACCAATACCCGTTGTGCCCCATAGGTAAACAACAGCATGTTCATTGTTAGGGTCATAGTTTGCAACGTTGCCCATAACACCTGCATCAAGGTTAGCAAGGTTTGGCAATTTTGATTTATCAAGCTTTTGGAATACACCTGCCTTGATTTGACGCGCCATGAAAGACGCAGATGGCACAACGAGATCATATCCTGAATTGCCAGCAAGGAGTTTTGCCTCCAGCACTTCATTAGAATCAAATACATCATAAGTAACTTTGATGCCTGTTTTCTCTTCAAACTTTTTTATCGTGTCTTCAGCAATATAATCCGACCAGTTATAAATATTTAGCACTTTGTCTTCAGCTTGTGCAGATGTTGCGATTGCAAGCGCTGCAGATGCCATCAGGATGGTTTTAAGTTTCATTTTTCCTCACCTTTATGTTTGCCCCTTTTTGGGTGGCGTTTTATGGTTGGTTTGAAGATTATCCAGTTGTGAGAATTTTGCAAGTATTACAAACTGTCTATTGCAAAGTTTTGAAATTCATGAACTCTGTAGCGAATACGTATCTTTGGAGCTTTTTATGAACACGAAACCAAATTTTCCAGACGCAAATGCGATTAAAAAAACAAATTTGAAGCATCACTGGCATGCTTTTACAGATATGGCTTCGCTGGATGAAAAACAGCTTCGTCTGATAACACAGGCAAAAGGTTCTCATATCTGGGATTCTGATGGCAATAAAATTTTGGATGGCATGGCTGGCCTTTGGTGCGTAAATGTAGGCTATGGTCGCGATGAAATTGCGGAAGCGGCAAGCGCACAAATGAAAGAGCTTCCATATTACAATACTTTTTTTAAATCGACTCACTCTCCCGTTGCTTTATTAGCAGAAAAAATCGCTTCCAAAACGCCAGGCGACCTAAACCGTATTTTCTTCAATACATCAGGTTCAGATTCCAATGATACCGTGCTTAGAATTGCGCGCGCCTATTGGGCAGGTAAGGGTAAACCGGAAAAGACCATCGTGATTGCACGCAAGAATGCTTATCACGGTTCAACCATGGCGGGTGTTACGCTTGGTGGCATGGAGGCAATGCACTCACAAGGTGGGCCACTTATTCCTGACATTGTTCATATCGATCAGCCTTATTGGTATGATGAAGGTGGCGATATGGATCCAGAAGAGTTCGGCCTGATGCGCGCTCGTGCTCTTGAAGAGGAGATTGATAAACATGGTGAAGGACGTATAGCCGCCTTCATTGCAGAACCCATTCAAGGTGCCGGTGGGGTTATTATTCCGCCAGACAGCTATTGGCCTGAAGTGATGCGTATTTGTAAGGAGCGCGATATCCTGTTTTGTGCAGACGAGGTAATTTGCGGGTTTGGACGTCTTGGTGAATGGTTTGGTTCTATCCATTACGATCTTCAACCCGATATGATTTCCATGGCGAAAGGGCTGTCATCTGCTTATTTACCCATTGGTGCAGTTGCGTTTTCTGAAGCACGTGCCCAAGAGATGTTTGAAACTGCAGGCGAGTTTTTCCACGGTTATACCTATTCAGGGCATCCATCATGCTGTGCCGCAGCGCTTAAGAATATTGAGATTATAGAGCGAGAAGGTTTGATCGAGCGCGTTCGTGATCATATTGCACCAATCTTTGCAGAGAAATTGCAAACGCTTGCCGATCATCCAATTGTGGGTGAAGTACGCACACGAGGGCTTTTAGGTGCGATTGAACTTGTGCCTGAAAAACCATCACGCAAGCGGTTCGATAATTATGGAACGGTCGGCACGATTTGCCGTGATCATTGTTTTAACAATGGCCTTGTTATGAGAGCAGTTCGTGACAGTATGGTTTGTTCGCCACCACTTATTATCACCGAAGAAGAAATTGATGAATTGGTTATAAAGGCCAGAAAGTCGCTTGATGATACTTGGTCCGAAGTCAAGGCAGAAGTGAAATAATTTTAATGTCTGATGAAATTAAAAACTATCTCGCAAACCATCCTGCGCCGCAATCAATCGATGTGTTGATTACAGACGCCAATGGTATTTTGCGCGGCAAGCAATTTCCTGGCGACCAGTTGGAAAGCCTTTGCAAAAAAGGCGCTAACCTACCCATCTCTTTGATGTTTGGTGATGTACGTGGTTCAACGCCAAGTGCGCTATTAGTTCCACCCTTGGTAGGCGATCCTGATATCAATTACAAAATGATAGAAGGCTCTCTGCGGCCAGTACCATGGACAAAAGTGCCAACTGCTCAACTGTTTTTGCGTGCGACAGACAAAGACGGAAGCAACCTTGCTAGCGATCCACTCACTGTTCTGGAAAATGTGATTAAACGTTTAAACGATGATGGTATGTTTCCAACCATTGCCCTGGAAGGTGAGTTTTATTTACTTGATCCATCCAAGTCTCCACCAGAACCCCTTCAGCCCAAAAATGGTTGGCCTTCATTTGAAGGGCCTCAAGTTTATGCATTAGAGCCTTTGCGCGATGTGCAAGGCTTTCTAAATGGTGTCAAGAAGGTTGCAAAAGCACAATCCATTCCTTTGACCTCTATTCTGTGTGAATATGGCGATAGTCAATTTGAAATGAACCTTGATCATTCTTCGCAGGTTACAACTCATGCACGTGACTTTATGTTGCTTAAACACGCGATTAAAAATATTGCAGAAGCCAATGGTCAACTCGCCAGCTTCATGGCGCTACCATTGAGTTCTGAAGGAGGAAGTGGCTGCCATATACATGTCAGTCTTCAAGATAAAGCAGGTAATAATATCTTTGGCAAAGATGAAGGCAAACTGTTGGATGCGATTGGCGGTTTGATGGAAACCATGTCGGATTCTTTAGCGGCTTGTGCGCCCTATGCAAACTCTTACAAGCGCTACCGCAAAGAAGGCTGGTCGCCTAATTCTTGTAATTGGGGACGCAACCACCGCCTTGTATCATTGCGCATTCCTATCTCTGGCGAAAAAGACAAACGCGTTGAACATCGCATCGCTGGTGCAGACGTTAATCCATATTTATTATGTGCGGCAGTCTTAGCTGGTATTCACCATGGTGTTAAGAACAGGATTGACCCAGGCCCTGAATCCATGGAAGGACAAGAACCAGAACAAGGAATTGAACTTCCAACGCGTTGGCGTGAAGCTTTGAAGGCGTTTTCCAGATCCAAATTTTTCACAGATTATTTCGGTGAAGAATTTATGGAAATTTATTGCCGGGCAAAATTTGCGGAAGAAGAAAACTTTCATATGGAAGTTTCTGACCGTGACCACGGATGGTGCCTAAGAACAGTTTAAGTATGATTGTTTTTAAGTACTATCTAAAAGCATTTTCCATGAAATAAAAAGTTTCATGATAAGAAAACGCGATAAAAATAATGGTGCGAAATGAGCAAAGTAAAACCAGAGATCAGCTTAGACGTCTCGCCAGAACTGGAAAAAAACTCAAACGGTGAATTACATGATTGGTTGCGTGCCAATCGTGTAGACGAAGTTGAATGCGTTATACCTGATATGGCTGGCGTTGCGCGAGGCAAAGTGATGCCTGCTTCCAAATACATCAAGGAAAGTGAAATACGTTTGCCGATTTCGCTTTTCATGTCGAGCGTGACAGGTGACTATGCCGATATTGAAGCGGAAGGATATGATGTTGATGCCGATTGTTATCTTGTGCCTGATATCTCAACAGCACGTGCTGTACCATGGGCTAATGATCCTTCCATTCAAATCATCCATGATGCCATGGATAGGCATGGCAATGAAATAGCTTTTGCGCCGCGTAACGTATTAAAGAAAATTATTGGGCTTTATAAACGCAAAGGCTGGACGCCTATTGTCTCACCTGAAATCGAGTTTTATTTAACAAAACCAAATACCAATCCAGATAATCCACTTGAACCACCTGTTGGTCGTTCAGGCCGTGCAAGCCTTTCCAATCAGGCTTATTCCCTTTCAGCCGTGGATGAACATGATCGTTTTATCGAACATATTTATGATTATGCCGAAGCGCAGAATCTCGAAATAGATACAATTATTCAAGAATCAGGCGCTGGCCAGCTTGAAATAAACCTGATGCACGGTGATCCACTTAAGCTTGCTGATGAGGTTTTTCTTTATAAGCGTTTGATACGCGAGGCCGCACTTCAATGCGGTATTCATGCAACCTTTATGGCCAAGCCGATGGAAGATCAGCCAGGAAGCGCAATGCATGTGCATCAAAGTGTCATTAGTCGTAAAACAGGAAAAAACATCTTCTCCAAACAAGATGGTTCTGCCTCAGACGAATTTTATTATTTCATTGGTGGACAGCAAAAATATATGTATCCTGCTTGCGCGTTTGCAGCCCCTTACGTGAATTCCTACCGCCGCCTTGTGCCTAATATGTCAGCGCCTGTAAACTTGGAATGGGGGCATGATAACCGCTCGGCCGGTATCAGAGCGCCTCGCGCAACACCAGCAGCAAGGCGCGTTGAAAATCGTGTCATTGGGGCGGACGCAAATCCATATCTGGCAATTGCTGCATCCCTTGCCTGTGGCTATCTTGGAATGACTAAAAAAATTAAGCCGCGCGAAGAAGCCACCGTTGAATTTGAAGATCGCAGTAATGATCTACCATTCGGGTTGCTTGGAGCGATTGATGCATTGAATGCAAGCTATGATTTGAAGCGTGTCCTTGGTAAAGAATTTGTAGAGATATTCATCGGTATAAAACAAGTTGAACATGATGAGTTTATGAAAGTGATTTCGCCTTGGGAGCGTGAGCATTTGCTCTTGAATGTTTAATGGCGCTTTCACTACTTGATGCAAATGATAAAGAAGGCGAACATGCACCCTCCTGGTATGCGGCTTCTGCCGATCCACTTGGGAAATTTGCCAGTGCCAAAGGTGCCTTAAAATTTGATATTGCAATCATCGGTGCAGGGTTTTCAGGATTGTCATCCGCACTGCATTTATCAGAATTAGGCTATAACGTTTGTATCTTAGACGCTCATAGAGTTGGATGGGGAGCATCAGGACGCAATGGCGGGCAGGTTGGCTCTGGTATGCGCATTGGGCAAGATGAGTTAGAAAGCCTTGTCGGTTTTGAATACGCTAAACAAGCTTTTGATATTGGCGTAGAAGCCGCTGATTTGGTGCGTGACTTAATCAAGAAACATAATATCAGCTGTGCCTATAAAGACGGTAATATCGAAGCGCTACACCGCAAACGATACGATAAAGAGACGCTTGAATACGTCGAAATGATGCATGAAAAATATGATTATCATTCGATGAGTTATCTCACACCACAAGAGATGAGTGAGAAGGTTGGATCAAGTAACTACTCGGCTGGTTCACTTGATACAAAGTGCGGGCATCTTCATCCTCTCAATTATGCAAGAGGTTTAGCACGCGCTGTTGTTAAAGCAGGTGTAAAAATTTTTGAAATGAGCCGTGTCAAAAGCTTTGAAAGTGGTAAAATCAACACCAACGAAGCTGAAATTTCAGCAGATAAAATTATCCTGGCAACCAATGGATACTTAGGTGGGCTTGATGTTAATGTGGCTGATCGCGTCATGCCGATTAATAACTTCATAATCGCTACTGAACCCTTGAGCGAAGCAATGTGTAAATCGCTTATCCGTGATGGTGAAGCGGTTTTTGATTCACGCTTTGTCGTCAATTATTTCCGTCTGTCAGAAGATAATCGCATGCTCTTTGGCGGCGGAGAAAATTACTCTTACAAATTTCCAAAAGACATTACCAAGACGGTTCGAAAACCCATGTTGCAAGTCTTTCCACAACTGAAAGATACACGCATTGATTACGCATGGGGCGGCACACTTGCCATTACCGCTAAGCGCCTACCGCACTTTGAATTCCGCAAGGACGGTATTATCAATATTTCAGGGTATTCAGGTTCTGGTGTCCACATGGCAACCATGGCTGGAAAAATAGTAGCTGAAGCGGTAAATGGGCAAATGACAAAGTTTGATATTATCAGCAAACTCCCTACCCC
>CALDZF010000128.1 GCA_937944165.1 uncultured Rhizobiaceae group bacterium
GTAATTTAATCTTCTTTGGGCTTCTTCTTATTACGTCTGCATTTGGCAGAGCAATATACAATTTCTTCCCAATTCTTCTCCCACTTCTTACGCCACAAAAATGGCCGTTCGCATACAGGACACATTTTCTCAGGCAGATCGTTCTTGTTAATCATCTTCATGGGGTTTGAGTCCCTTTGGTTTTGTGAGCAATAACATGAAGCAGTGAGTATAAGCTAGTAGCTGACATTTTCATTTCCCTCTCCCTGAGCAAAGTCGATGGGCGACGGGCTTGAGGCATGAGGGGCTGTTATCTGCGTCATCCTAGGCCTTGTGCCTAGGATCTCATCAAGTTTCGATAGTGTAGAACCTCCAAGTTGGGCAAGATTTACAACTTCTCCATTTACTGTCTCTTTTGTTTTCTTGCGTAGATCCTAGGAATTGAGGCGCAGACAATAAACAATTGAGAATTGTTTATTGCGCCGAAGCCCTAGGAGGACGAACGTGTGTATACGCTCACTCGCCCATCTATGAACGGTGGTATATAAGAATTCCTCCCCTCCGTGGCAGCACAAGGCTTTGGCGATTAGCCAAAACGCCAGTGCGTGAACGGACGATAAGGCGGATGCCTTATCGAAAAGCAAATTAAGCACAACTATGAGGGCTGAATATTAAATGCCCGTATGTGCTGGGCTTTCAGCCCTCACGCGGAGATTTGATGTTGCCGGATGAGATTCTCAGGCACACTTCCCACCAACACCTCTTGGAATGTTTCCATTACGTAAGCCGCCCACTGTCCAATCTGATTCATAATGAACCGCCGATTGTGATCAGCGAAGCAATGCTTTTGCATTGTTCGCCAATAAATAACGAAGCAAACCCTTTTGGTTTGTTCGCCAAAAACGATGGCCACCGCCGCTCCGCATTCAACAAGACATAAAACAATAGACGCGTTCTACGGTTGTGCATCTCGCTGATGAAAAGATTATGCTTGAGGTTTTTGGGGCGAGGATAAGTTTTTGCATTTTTCCTTCTCCCATAGGGGGAGAAGGGAAGAATTAATGCGCCTCAAAGGAGGAAGGCATGGCAGGTGTGTGCCAGAAGTGACTAAAGAACGAGATGATACCAGTGACTGCTGATTAGCCTTTTCTAACGTTCTTATTTTGATTTATTCGTTGATTATTGGTGAACAGCAATGAATATTAATAGGGGTTTAGCTCAGGTTTTAGCCATGTTAGCGAAAGCAGCTGTGAATTAATAAACTTCATGCTTTTTGTGTCAAACAACACTATGTTTGCTTTATCTGCCGGCACTTGCTTTTCTGCATCATCCTCCCATTTTGGAGACCAAAAGGAGCTTTGGTAAATAATGCCGTCAAATCCTGCATTCTTAAATGTATCTGCTATAAATTGGCAGCATTTATAGTGGTGTTCTCGTGTGGAGTAAGAAACTTCTTCGGCAATGAACCCGGCTAAGGTATCCCAAGCTAATTGAGGGTCAGAAGGATTGGCTCCCAATCGCTCAAATATGCTTTTAGTATTGTAGCTAGGTAGAAGGTTTAATAGTTTAACTGATTTTGCTAACTCCAAACCCCCTAAAGAAACAAGTTGAGACCTCAATGGTTGCACTTCTGCCATTGCAATCTCTTTAGAAAATGCCCCGTATAAAAATGGATTGTTCTCTCTGTTAAATCGACCTGCTGGCGTTATGTACTTTGGCGGTGCCATGATTTTTTTGCCTGTATAAGGAACCAAGATAGGCATCCCTGAATCATCAGTAAATTCATCATATCCTATTCTTGCTCGATAGGCTATTTCGCCACTTTCGGCTGTGACCCATCGGCTTGTATCCTTAGATAAATCGGCAATAATTTCTAGAAACTTATTGCAAAAAATTTCATCGAAGTTCTTGTCACTCATCATTACTCTTGAGAAATGATAAACATCGTTATCTCTTGGTGTAAGCATAACAACTACACTTTCTACTAAATTAGATAATTCGTCCAAATCGTATTTGGAATTTTAAAGACTTATATGCTGCTAAATTATAATACAGTTGCTGAGGTGAACTCAAACCACGCTTTGTTCCGATAGCAGACTTTGAGCTTAAAAATTCGAACGGTTGCTTAGGGTCACTACCCGCCATCAGCAAAACCCTATCTCCATATATCATATAAAGTAACTTATCTGTTTTACCAAGCCTCAATCATCCAAAGACATCTAAACGCCCAAATTCATAATTACTAATTTAAGTCATGGGTTCGTGGGGCTTATTGATTGGCATGATTATGTGTCAATTGATCTGGATAAGGACTTTTATGATGACTAAGATTTTAGCAATAACATTGGTTGCGTTTGGATTGGGTGCTTGTACCTCGACTGAGAAAACTGCCACAGGTGGTGCGTTGATTGGTGCAGGTGCTGGTGCCCTTATTAATGGCGGCAAGGGCGCTGTTGCGGGTGCCTTGATTGGCGGTGTTGCTGGCACGCTTATCGGTAAAGCCCAAGATGGGCGTTGTATTTATCGCGACCGCAAAACAGGGCGCACGTACCGCGCTTCCTGTTAAGTCATAGCCTGATCATATTCGGCCGTTAGCTCTAGCCAGGCTTCTTCGACTTTAGCCAGCATCGCGTCTGCTTCGACGCGTTGCTTGGAAAACTTTTCACCTTTTTCTGGATGGTTTTGAAAGAGGCCAGGGGTAGCAAGGCTTGAATCAAGTTTGGAAATAGCCTCGTTAAGCTTTTCAATTTGCTTTTCTTTTTCTGTAATTTTAGCTTTCAAAGGAGCAAGTTCTTTGCGTTTCTCTTCGCGGTCTTTCTTGGGTAGTTTTGGTTTGGGCGGTTCTACGGGTGCAGCAACTTCAGGTTCTGCAATTTCAGGCTCAACTTCCAGAATATGCTCTTTGCGTTTGGTCTTGGCATCTTTCAGAACTTTCTTGCGATAAGTATCAAGATCATCTTCATATGGGCCGACTTGACCATCCGCCACAATCCAAAGCCGCTCCATGGTGGCATCAATCAAATGACGATCGTGGCTGACGAGAATAACCGCGCCTGCAAAATTATTCAGCCCATGTACCAATGCTTCACGTGCGCCAACGTCCAGGTGGTTGGTCGGCTCATCCAAAATAAGCAGATCAGGCCCATGGAAAGTACAAAGCCCAAGTAGAAGTCTGGCTTTTTCACCACCAGAAAGTTTTGCGGTCACCGTTCCCATACGCTCATGATTAAGACCCATTTGCGCAATCTTGGAACGCACTTGGGATTCACCTGCTTGTGGCATGAGTTTGCGCACGTGATCGACAGGCGTTTGATCTGCATGAAGATCATCCATCTGATGTTGTGCAAACATTGCGACTTTTATTTTCGGCGCTTTGACAATTGTGCCTTCAACAAAGGGGAGACGATCAACCAGTAGTTTTGAGAAAGTCGATTTACCATTACCGTTCGAACCCAAAAGTGCGATGCGGTCATCGGCATCAATGTTGAGTTTTATATTATTCAGGATCACGGTGTCTTCGCCATAACCACAATTTACGTTCTCAAGCTTTATCATGGGAGAGGCGGAAATTTTTTCTGGATTTGGAAAGTTGAATGGCATGGTGCCTTCCTGCTCAAGCTGGGCAGGGAGTTTAAGTTTACCAATCGCTTTGAGTTTGGATTGCGCTTGCTTGGCTTTGGAGGCTTTCGCGCCGAAACGGTCTACGAAGGCCTGCATGTGTTTTTTCTGGCCTTCCATTTTCTCGCGTGCTTTTTCGATTAGCTCACGTTTTTCTGCGCGCTGTTTTTCGAAGTTATCATAATTACCACGATAGAAGGTCAACTTGCGCCCTTCCAGGTGTACAATAGAATCGACAACCTTGTTGAGCATGTCACGGTCGTGGCTGATGACAAGCACCGTGCCAGGATATTTGCCCATGTAGTTTTCAAGCCATAGAGCGCCTTCAAGGTCGAGATAGTTGGTCGGTTCATCAAGCAAAAGCAAGTCAGGCTCTGCAAAAAGAACGGCAGCCAGTGCAACACGCATGCGCCAACCGCCAGAAAAAGAAGAGGCAGGCGAGTGTTGATCGCGTTCGGAAAACCCAAGGCCAGCCAAAATTGAACTGGCTCTACTGTCTGCGGTATAAGCATCAATGTCTGCAAGCCGCATGTGAATGTCAGAAATGCGAGTTGGATCCGTTGCTGTCTCAGCTTCGGCCATCAAGGATGCGCGTTCCTCATCCGCTTTTAGAACAATCTCAAGCAGGCTTTCTTCTGTGCCGGGCGCTTCTTGCGCCACTTGACCAATGCGCCAGCCTTTAGAGACTGTGATTGAGCCTGTATCACTTGGGTGCAACCCTGTAATGACTTTAAACAAAGTCGTTTTGCCGGTGCCATTGGCGCCCACAAGCCCAGCCTTCACACCCTTTGGGATAGAAATCTCGGCATTTTCAATTAAGGTGCGTCCGGCCATGCGGACCGTAAGGTCAGTAAACTTAAGCATGATGTGGCAATGCCGCAATTTTTAACGACAATCAAGCTTTCATAAAATTTTAAGTCAATTTTGTAATATTTGCGATAATTAAACAGGACTATGACGATGACCGAAGCAAATTCAAAAGAAATCGCATCACAAAATCTACGCGCATTTCAAGAAATGTCTTATTCAGATGCTTACTCCTTGATACGTCAAAAAAGGTTTGATGAAGCGCAGGCCAAATATGCAGGCGTGTTACAAAACACTGAATGCAGGTTGTTTGATGCCGCATTGAATTTGCAAATAACAACACCGCATGATGATCTGCTTGAGTGTATGTCGGGCATGGCAGGTGACGTATCGGAGCCTGAAAAAATCAAGGCCGTAGGGTTTGATTTGTCTGCTCATACAATTCATCAAAATCAACTAGGCGAATGGCAGCAGGGCATTGAGATTAGTCTATACTCGCAAGATGTTTATGATTTTGAAAACGCCACTGATGATGACCTAACAGATCAATGCGAAAGACCTGCAAATGATTGGCAGGGCAAGTTTCTGGAAGTTGAAAGTCTTGGCTTTTCGGGCTTGGGTGATGTTGTCAGTCAATTAGAAGCTTATAAATCGGCAGATATGTATAATCATGAGGGCGTTATTGAAACGCAACAGGGCAATGTAATCGTTGATCCAAACGCAATTGCACATCACCTTGCAAAAATGTTGGTAGCAATTGAGTATCACCGCTATATGGCAGGCTTCGTTGAAGAAGTTGAAGTGCCTTCGCAAATGGTTTTCATTATTGGCGAACACGACGAAATTGAAGTGCCAATCGTATTTTACCGCGTAGGGGCTATCCAGGAAATGGAACCAGTAATTTCACCAGTTGCTGAGAGTTCGCCTGAGCCAGAAGTTATTACACCACCAATTTATGATGCGTCACATGAAGAGGAAACTTCAAAAGAAGAACCACTTGTTGATACGAACGAAGAGCCAGAGTTTGGTTCTGACATTGGCAAAAAACTTTATGAAGCAGCCAAAGTACAATCTGAAGCATCACTAGAAGTGCCTTTGCGAACACAAAAAGTAGTTACAGCTAAATCACTCATCGGCGCGCCAATCGAGCCTAAAACCTTTGGTCAACGCAGTAATAAAATCTTTAAAGATGATTTCGATGAAGTTAAGCAAAGCTTGGAAGAAGCTGAATCTGGCTAATTTGATTATCTGGTTATTGCCATAATTCTTATTGCAAAATTATAGCCATAGTATCCAAAACTATTCTTTATCTGCTTTTGGGCCTCGTTTTTGCGGCTGAAGTGTGCGGTTGAACTTTTTCTCCAGTTTTTTGATGAATTTAATTGTGCCAAGAGGCCTGCCAGTTTGCTCGTTTCCTCTTATAGCGTCAAAACTTTCATCGTCAAAATTAGCCTTGAGGTAGGCTCTGAAATCGCCCACTCGCTTTGTAACTGCCTTAACCTTGGTAATGCCGTCATCCTCGCCCAAGTGAGCGTGAATGCTTGACCAACGCCAGTCTTGCGGGCGTTTCACCAATCCTGCTCTCACCGGGTTGAGCGTTACATAGGCAAACGCTACGGAAAGATGCGCCTCATCCATAACCACAGAGCCAAATCGCCCTTGCCAAAGGTGGCCTGTCCATTGATTTCGTTGGTTGATATGGGTGGCATACTTGCGATGCGCATTGGCAACCGTTTTGCGCAAGCCATCTTCATCCTTGGGTGTAACAATCAAATGCACATGATTGGGCATTAGGCACCACGCCCAGACTTCGGAATTTGACTTGACAAGAGCCGCGCGCAAAAAGTCAAGATAAGCAAGATAATCGCCATCTTCAAAAAACACCTGCTCACGCCGATTACCTCGCTGGGTAACATGGTGGGGAAGTCCTGGAACAACAAGTCGCGCAATACGTGCCATAATTCTGAATAATATGATTAGTTTGAAATGTCAATAATTTCGGTTACTGTCACGGTAATCGCAAACATGCTGATCCAGATGTGGTAAAGCAAGTAGATGATTTTGCAGATACTGTAGCTACTGCTAACCCTAAAAGTGTTAAACAGTTTGGTCATACTTTTACAAATCACGGTCAAGGTGCTAAAAATACTCAGAGATTAAAGGATCGGGCTAGAGGTACAGGTAAAGATCAAGGCCAATTCTTAGACAATCAAGCTGCAGCAAATTTTTTAAGTGATCTTGAGGTTACTAAAGTAACTGATATTCCAATACCAGATAGTTTATCGGCGCAAGTTATAAAACCTGATGGATCAATCGTAGCTGCAACTCATGTAAGAGTAGTTCCAAAAGCAGGAGGTGGATATCGTTCTGCTTTTCCTGTAACTATTAATTAGGTATGTTTTATGAAATTAGAATTGTTAGTACCAAAAGATATCAATTCAATTGAGAATATAATTTTACCATATAAAGATTTGGAAACTATCGACGAACTGATACTGTTAAGTTGTAATCACTTGCAATATAATCTTGGTGCAAGCTTTCAAGTTGAAGGCTTTTCTTTAGACTGGCATACTGACATAGTAGCAGATTTATCTTCCATTTTACCTCAATTACCTGATTTTATACATAATATAAGAAGCAAACTTGATAGTGAGTTACTCTTTTTTGAACAAGGAACGGAAAGGGCCGTTATTTGGTACGAAGATTGCGGCAAACTGGTCTGCAAGAATATGATTGATGACAAAGAGTTGGGTTTCGAAGAGGTTAATGCTATTATCTTGGATTTGAATTTAATTCGCTTGCTAAATAAATTTAACGAACTAACGCGTAAATTTGTTCCGCATTGGGATAATATTGGACTGGTTGAATCTTGGCTAAGTCCAATAAAATTAAAATAAATCAACAATTTGCAGCAGTCATTGGCTTATTTTAGAGCGGTATCTATGAAAGATCTTGGAATTACCGTGACAGTTTACTCTTTCCCTAATTATTATTCTTGAACCTCCATTTGGAATCTAATAGTTTGATTGCATGATCATCCGCCTTCTTTCGTTGCTGCTCGTATTCCATCTTGGCGTTGTTGAAACCTTCGCCGGTGCTAATGTTGCGGCATAAGACATCGAAGACATCTCGATTTACTCAGGTCGTGATCTGGTGGTTCAGTCTCGCCACTATTACCGTGACAGTAACCGAAATTATTATTTAAGTTTGCGATATTTTAACAAAGATATTAGGCAAAGTCAGAAATAACAACTCACATAATATGATTAAGCAAAAAATATCTATTATTTATGCTGCGTTTGGGTAAACT
>CALDZF010000129.1 GCA_937944165.1 uncultured Rhizobiaceae group bacterium
GCCAGTTCTAGGCAGTGAAAAATATTCTGCTGAGCACGAGGGCGCAATCTACCGCTTCTCATCTGCGGAAAATCTTGCAACTTTCAAAGCAGACCCAGCGAAATTTACACCTCAGCATGGCGGTTATTGCCGCATGGGTGCCGCACTTGGTCTAAAGCTTGATGGTGATCCAACTTTGTTCCGCGTAGATAACGGAAAACTATCTGTCTATTCTTACGCTGCAGCGCTAGAAGGCTATAGTAAAGATGTTGCTGGTAATGGCGAAAAGGCTGATGGTAATTGGCCTAAAATCAAAGACAAAGCACCAAAAGATCTATAAAATTTAAGGCGCCGACCCCTGCATATGAAAAATGTTTGGGGTTGGTTGTTTTTTACATTGAGGAACCAGATTTCACGTTCCAATAACTAACAAATCCATCAAAACAATAAGTTGCTCATTCATGAGTACAATCGGACATGTTACACGTTAAGCCTAAATCAGTTGATTGGATTGAGCATAGGTATTAATTTTATCAAAGCCACTTTTTACTCTGATATTTGTAGGTTTTGTTACTCTCTAGCTAAATATCATGCAAGCTTACCTGCATAGCTACAATTGGGACTTGACCGATATGAATAATTACTGAGCTTCATCTGGTTGTAAATAAAACCCACCAATTATCAACTAACGGGTCTTATAATATCTTATGCACCTTAGATGGAAGTGAGGCTGAATCTTGGGGATGTATATCAGCATAAATCTCAAGTATATTATTTTCAGGGTCTTTAAAAAATAGTGTTCGGTGATGCCAATCCTGATTTGTTGGCTTCTCTATGATTTTGACAGCCTTACGTTTTAGTGTTTCATAAGCAATATCTACGTCAGCAGGTGGAACTCGAAAACTTAATTGTATAGATGCGGAATCATGATCAATTTTAGCCCCGTCGTAGGTACGCCCTCTAGGGCGCAGCGAGATGTATAATGTTCCGACTCTAAAGCCAACGTTTTTTCCCTTGCTTTCAAATTCAATTTCAAAGCCAAGAATATCAGAGTAAAAGTCACGCATTTTTTCCATGTCGTTACAGAGAATTATGACAAAGTCTAAACTTCGAATTGCACCAAGTCCGCTATATTTACTCATGGCTTTCAATCTTCCTTTTATGATGTGATTGAATTTATAGTAGCGGTATTTGTATATTTTCCAAATAGTTTACTTAACCACTCTACCGCACCAACTCATTCCCAACATCATAAAGCCCCATATCGCAAATTGTTGCTTCCACTTCATTGCCTAGCATCAGCACGGACAAGTTGTTTGCAACTTCTGGCTCTATAAACGCATAGGCTAGATTTTTTCCAACTCTGTGTCCCCAGCCACTTGAAGTAACTGTTCCAACGACCTTGCCATTTTGCATCACACTATCTCCGCCGTGGGCTGGGGCGGTTTTGCTGTCCAGTTCCAGGCATACTAGCTTACGGCGCAGGCCTTCGGATTGCATTTTTTCTAGTGCCTCTTTGCCGATAAAGTCAATTTCCTGTCGTACAGCTTGATCCGAAAACCGGTTCCCACTTTTCGGGCTGTACTTTTTATCCATTTTGACAAAACGCTCAAGGCCTGTTTCAAATGGGTTGAATTCGGTGATGAGGTCTGCCTTCCAGTGCATATAGCCTTTTTCAAGGCGCATGCTTTCTACTGCGCGCAGGCCGAAGTAACCGATGCCGTGCGTCTCGCCTGTTGTCATGATGAGTTCATGTACCAGTAAAAGCGAAGCATTTGGGATGTGAAGTTCATAGGCTAACTCACCTGAGAAACTGACCGACATGGCGACAACTGGCACTTGGCCGATGTGAATGGTTTTAACCGATAGCCATGGGAAGGCTTGTTTTGAAACATCGCTTCTTGGTGCAGCACTGTCTAAAACATCACGCGCCTTTGGCCCTGCCAGAACCAGAATGGTGTAATCATTCGTCAGGCTCTTGATTTCAATATCACTGTCTTGTGGCAGGTGTTCTGTAAGCCAGTCCATGTCGTGATATTCTGATGCTGCGGCAGAACCATACCAGATTTTACCATCCTCGAGATTAGCAATGGTTGCTTCGCCTTTGATATTGCCTTGGTGGTTAAGGAAATAGCTGAGACCAACTTTGCCTTCCTTGCGAGTGACGCGTGAACACGTAATACCATCCAGCCAGTCATGCGCGCCTTCGCCTGTTATTTCATAGCGATTGAAACCGTTTACTTCTGTCAAGCCTACTTTGTTCTGTACCAGTTCAATTTCCTTGGCGACGAGATCATCAACGTTATTAAAATGGAATGAGAGGTTTTCTTCAAAGTCTGGCGATGGCGCGATATAGTCCAATCGCTCCCAGCCGTTGACCGTTGCAAAGTGGGCGCCTGCGTTTTTCAACGTGCTGTATAATGGCGTTACTTTTGCCAAGCGACCAGCGGGGCGATGCTCATGCGGCATGTGGAAACGAAACTCGTTTTGATAATCTTCAATGGCCTTAAGCGCTGTATATTCCTGCGTCGCATGTTGAGTGAAGCGGCGTGGATCAAGACACCAAGTATCATAAGAGGCTTCGCCGTGTGCGATGATTTGCGCAAGCAACCAGCCATGGCCGCCGCCTTCACCAAGACCAGCACGAAGACCCGTGATGCAATAAGCATTGCGTTTGCCTGGAATTTTACCCACCAATGGAAGGCCATCAGGTGTATAGGTAATTGGACCATTGATGACGGATTTAATGCCAGCGGTTTCAAGGCATGGAATACGGTGAAAAGCGCCTTCCATCACATCGACCACACGATCAAGATCATCTGGGCAAAGCGCGTTTACGAAGTTGGGGTCAATGCCATCCAGTCCCCAGGTTTTGCAGTCTTGTTCATAAAAACCGATCAACAGGCCCTTCTTTTCTGCGCGTTGGTAGAAGTCCGCTTGCGGGCAGCGAATAAGTGGTGAGCGGAAGTCCTCGCCATGCGTGTCTGCCAGTGCTTCAATTTCTGGTAAGGTTTCGGTTAGCATATATTGGTGTTCCATGGAGGAAACGGGATGCTCAACGCCCATCATCTTGCCAACTTCGTTACAACGATAACCGCCTGCATTGACGATTGTTTGGCAATGAATATCGCCTTTGTCAGTATGGACAATCCAGCTGTCATCCGGCTTTTGGGTAAGTGCTGTAACAGGTGTGAAACGATGGACTTCCGCGCCTGCTTTTCTGGCACGTCTTGCAAGAGCCTGACAAAGTTGTGCCGGGTCAATGTCGCCGTCAAGCGGATCCCATAGAGCGCCAAGTAACCCATCGGTTGAAATGATCGGATGACGGCGTTTGCTTTCTTGCGCGTCAATCAGTTCAAATTCAACGCCCATGCCTTTCGCCATGGAAAGAAAATGATTGTAGCCATCCAAGTGATCCTGCTTGGTGGCAAGGCGAAGACCGCCAGTGGCGTGGTGATAGTTGATTGGATAATCAGGATCATCAGCCAGTTCTTTATACAGATTGATGGAATGGGTCTTGAGGCCAACCATGGTCTGGTTGCCGCCGAAGTTTGTCACCTGTGCAGCCGAATGCCATGTTGTGCCAGAGGTAAGTTCATCACGCTCCAGCAACATGCAATCGGTGATGCCTTCTTGGGTAAGATGATAAATCGTTGAACAGCCCGCAATGCCGCCACCAATAACCACTACATCTGTTTGCGTTTTCATCTCTTTGTGCTCCCAAGCTAAATTTTGCCAAGCTTGAAATGGACATGACTTGCCGTCAATAGAAATGACTATCTGACGACAATCAATTCAAGAAATTTAAATTAATGATTAGAATTTTCTGATGAATGGATTAGACGCACATTGTTCTTGATGAAAGGCAGAGATTTTGCCACGCGTTTTAAGAACACTTCTTCAAGGCTTGATCTTAAATGCTGTGAAAACTTCATCGGGATTTCCCGCATGGTATCACGGCGGGCATAAAGTGCGATGGTTCTGGAGAAATTCGGAAAGGGAATAGGACTTCCGAAAAGATTGTTTTTGTTAGCGCCCAGATAGGCAGATGCGGTGGTAATTGCCCAGCCGTTAAACTGCTCAACCAGAGCAAAAACAGCCTGCGTGCTTGAGCATTCGTATTTTTTAGAAGGCAGGTTTTTAACCCTGCGCAATTGTGCCTCGATTTGTCTGCCCATGAGTTGTTCTTGCGAGTAACGAATGAAGGGTAGGTTCATAAGTTCTTCAATAGAAGCATTTGTGATTTCAGGCGTGCTGGTTACCAAGATATAAGGATCGTATAAAACCAGGTGTTCTTCAATCCAGTCAATTTCTGTTGTATTATCGGCGGCGATTATCATGTCAAAGCCACGACTTGAAAGAGCGGCATGATTTTCATGGCTGGCACCGCTTCTAATAGTGAAATTGCACTGAGGAAATTCATTTTGCAGTTTGGCAATCCAATGGGGCAGGACTTCGCTGTCAAAATCTTCAATCACAGCCATGGCAATATCCATTTTAGGTGCATGACTTGTGCTGGACATTTCAGCTTTTGCGATTGTTACTTCATCCAGGATGGATTTTGCGCGGGGGGCGAATAGTTCTCCTGCTGCGGTCAACTGAAAACGTCTTGAGGAGCGTTCGATTAATCGTGCATCCAGCACATCTTCAAGGTTTGAAAGTTGTAGCGAAACCGCAGAAGCACTTGCGCCGAGGCGTTTGGCAGCTTTTGAGATAGAGCCTTCTTCGATTGCCGCAACGAAGACTTCTATAGCTCTTAAAGAGAGTTTTCCTTGTGTTGTCTCTTTCATCGAAAACCTCAAAACTAAAAATCGATTTAACTTAAATTGGTTTATATGGCTTGTTCACGGCTCTGCCAAGCGTAATCATTAAAGCTGATTTGGAGGAGGATGTTATGTCAAAACGAAAAACAGGTGGCAGGGCAGGGCGCATTGCGATGCGTCAAGCGCCAGTTCAACAACATCTTCCAGCAGCACCTGGTCAAATCGGAGGGCAATACAAGCCGCTTAATAACAAAGAACTGCAGGACATTTTAAACGCTGCCTTTGAAATTCTGGAAGATATTGGCATGGCAGAAGTGCCTGATGTGGTCATGCAAAAAGCGCTTGAGCAGGGCTGTCATATCAATGAACTTGGTCGCTTGTCCTATCCACGCGCATTTGTTGAAGATATTATCGACAAGGCTTGTAAGTCTTTTACATTTTATGGCCGTGATCCCAAGCATGATATTCAAGTGGGCGGTGATAAGGTCTGGTTTGGTACTGGTGGAGCGGCTGTTCAAACGCTTGATCTGGATACAGGGCTTTATCGCCCTTCAACACTCCAGGACTTGGGTCAGTTTACTCGGCTGATCGACAAGCTGGAAAACATCAACTGGTTTGTGCGTTGCTGCATTGCCACAGATATTCCTGATAATTTTGATGTTGAAATGAATACAGCCTTTGCGCTTGTTAAAGGGACAACCAAGCCTGTTGGTATGAGTTTTACGATTGGTGAATATGTGGCTCCGATTGTCGAAATGTTTGATATGGTTTTGGGTGGTGAAGGCAGGTTTAAAGAACGCCCTTTTTGCAAGGTTCATATTTCGCCAGTGATCTCGCCGCTTCGCTATGGTGAAGATGCGGTTGATGTAATGCTGGCAGCTCTTGAAAATAATATGCCGATTAATGAGATTATCGCCGCCCAATCAGGCGCAACGGCTCCCGCCACGCCCGCAGGCATGTTGGCGCAAACAACGGCTGAAACCTTGGCTGGGTTGATTTTGGTTAATCTGTTCAAGCCAGGGCATCCGACAATCTTTTCCAATTGGCCGTTTGTGCTGGATTTGCGAACAGGGGCTTTTTGTGGGTCTGGCGGAGAGATTTCCATGATGAATGCTGCAGCGGCTCAAATTGGTAATCATCTTGGGCTACCAACTGGCGTTGCATCCTCAATGGCTGATGCCAAGGCGGTGGATGCGCAGATGGGAGCTGAAAAATCCCTTTCTGCTTTGGCTTGTGGATTGTCAGGCGCAAACATGATTTATGAAAGCGCTGGCATGATGGCATCACTCTTGGGCGTTTCGTTTGAAGCTTTTGTTTTGGACAATGAAATGCTTTCTAATGTTCACCGCACGATACGCGGTTTTGAGGTTAATGAAGATACGCTTGGCGTTGCAACCATCAAGGAAGTGGTGACAACGGGTGAGGGGCATTTTCTGGGTGGGCCTCATACGATGGGGGCGATGGAGCGGGATTATTATTATCCAAAACTTGCCAACCGCGATACGCCACGTGAATGGAACGACAAAGGCGCACCTGATGCCTGGAGCGTAGCACGGGAAAAGGTACGTCAGATACTCAATGCTGAACCTGATGAATATGTAAGTTCTGAGGTGGAGAAGGCGATAAGAAGCAAATGGAATATCTTATTATAGGATGTTTCATTTTTTATGAATTTCTAGAATAATTTCACTATTAATGAAGCAATTTGATTTTATTCATTTTTTGTGATACACATATTTGATGTTGAATAAATACATAATTTTTATGGCTGATATTGTATCAAGTCGCACTAAGCCTCAGCGCAAATTATCCGAGGACCTTATTGTATTAGTGAATCATATGAACAATGAGTATTCATCTTTAATAATATCACCTTTAACAATTACATTGGGAGATGAGTTTCAAGGTGTATGTAAATCGTCAGATGCTGCTGTTGAACTTTTGCTCCTAATGGAGGAATTTCTACTCAAGAAGGCGGTGCCATTCACTCTTCGATATGTAGTTTTAGAAGGAGATATCGATACTGATATAAACTACGAAACTTCGCACGGTATGTTAGGAAAAGGATTAACTGATGCTAGAAATAAGTTAAATTCTGCAAAGAAATCATCAAAGAGCGCAAGTTTCTTTCTCGTAGATAAAAAAAAATCAAATCTACTGGATTATTTATTTAAGATTATATGTAGTATAAATTATAATAAAGATTATAAAAAATATTATAAAAAATATACAAATATAATGTGGTTATTTTTATATAGACAATTAAAAGATTCTGATATTTCAGGAATAGTAGGTAAAACTAGATCTGAGATTTGGAAGTTTCGCAAAAATTGGAATGTAGAAATATACATAAGCGCTATAAATATAGTTCGTGAAAGGTTATATGAATGACATTAATAATGATTATGTCACTATTTATTGGAATTGAACTAATTACATATTTTGTTGTATTTAAAATTTTGGGAAAGATGTTTTTAGAGCCGGATAACAAAACGAAAACTAAAGTAGATGCTAATGACATGCTCAAAGGTATGGTTGAAAGATTTGTTTTGGCCTTCGCTTTGGCTAAAGGTCTACCACAAATATTGATATTCTTTGGAGCGATGAAATTAGGAACTCGTTTAAAAAGTGATATAGAAACAGAACATTTCAATAATTATTTCTTAGTTGGTAATTTAATATCTGTATTGTTAGCAATTTGCTACTCTGTTTATCTAACAAAGGACAATATATCATATTTACAGTCACTGGTTAACTGATGATCAAAACGTACTCCAGATGGCATCAAGTTACTTATAATCCTTGACTTGAAACCCCAATCGAGTCTATATGCAGTCAAACGGCGTGGGATTACCTGCGCCTTTTATTTGTTATTCATAATTTGAATATGTCGGAAGACTGAAAAAAGATGGCCCGCAGGCCTAATTTGTCTGTGAGAGCTTGGTTGAACACTGGAAGGAAAAAAGATGTTCGCAGTCGTAAAAACCGGTGGCAAGCAGTATCGCGTTGTCGCTGAGGATACGTTAAAAATTGAAAAGATCGCTGGCGAAGTCGGTGATTTTGTAGAATTATCAGAAGTATTGATGGTTGGCGAAGGCGCTGATGCAACAATCGGAGCGCCGCTAGTTGATGGTGCAATGGTTTCTGCTGAAATCCTAAGCCAAGGTCGTGCTCGTAAGGTTATTGCCTTTAAGAAGCGTCGCCGTCAAAATTCACGTCGTACAATTGGTCATCGTCAGCATCACACACTACTGCGCATAGCTGAAATTCTGACTAATGGTAAAAAAGCTTCGAAAAAAGCAGCAGCGCCGAAAGCGGCAGCACCTGCAAAGGAAAAAGCTGCACCAGAAGCAAAAGCTACTCCTAAAAAGGAAGCTCCTAAGAAAGAAACCAAATCAGCTGCACCTGTTCCTGGCGAGCCGATGTTTGCAGCACCTAAAGGTGATCCAGACAAATTAACTGATATCAAGGGTATCGGCCCAGTTGCTGAAAGACAGTTGAACGAACAAGGTATCATGACATTTGCACAAATTGCGGCTCTTTCAGCTGCAGATATTGCAAGAGTAGACGAATATATGCCATTTAGTGCTGCACAGATTGAAGACTGGCAGGCACAGGCAAAAGAAAAGACTAAGTAAGTCGCAAACCTAAGGAGACAAGAAAATGGCACATAAAAAAGCTGGTGGTTCGTCCCGTAACGGTCGCGATTCCGCAGGTCGCCGCCTCGGCATAAAAAAATTCGGTAACGAAGAAGTTGTACCAGGCAATATTATTGCACGCCAACGTGGCACAAAGTGGCACCCGGGAAATAATGTTGGTATGGGTAAAGATCACACAATTTTTTCAGTTGTTAACGGCAAGGTTGAGTTCCAACGTAAAGCCAACGGCCGAACATTTATCAACGTAGTCCCGGCAGAAGCTGCCGAGTAACCGGTAATCATCAAGCCGGTGTTTCAACCCCCCGGCCAATATGGTTTTTAAAAATTGGAAGGGGAGACGGGACACCGCCTCCCTTTTTGCTTTTGGAGAAGGTCATGACACGAGAAGAAAGAAATGAAGCGCAAAGCCTCGCTTTCGCCTGTGAAATTCTAACAACAGAAAGTCTTGTTCTGCGCGCACCTAATAAAGATGATGTGCAAGATATTGCAGTGCTTGCAAATAATCGCAAGATTTCAAGCATGCTAGAATCCATGCCTTATCCTTATTTTGATAAACATGCTCAGGAGTTTATCGACAATGTTTCAAAGCCAGAAGCTGGTGAAGTTGTATTTGCCATTACGGATGCAACATCAGGCAATCTTATGGGCATTTGTGGTATTCATCTTGTAAACCGCCGTTTTGATCTTCCCCATCTTGGCTATTGGTTGGGCGAAGAATATTGGGGTAAAGGCTATGCTACAGAGGCTGCGCGTGCAATTGTGGACTTGTTTTTCAAAGCAGGTAGTGAAGAAACATTGTTGATGTCTGTTTTGACCGACAATAAGGCTTCACGTAGGGTTATTGAAAAATGTGGTGGTAATTTTTGGAAACAGGAAACGCATTTTTCTGAAGTGATGCAAAAACAACAAGTCGTTGACCATTTTCGCATTACCCGCGAAAGTTGGATGGGCGCAGTGGCCGCCTAACAGATGAACAAGGCCTGAGGAGAGTATCATATGAAATTTCTTGATCAGGCCAGGGTTTTTGTTCGTTCTGGCGATGGTGGCGCTGGCTCACTTTCTTTTCGCCGCGAAAAATATATTGCCATGGGTGGCCCTGACGGAGGCGACGGTGGTCGTGGTGGTGATGTTTGGGTTGAGGCTGTTGATGGGCTCAATACCTTAATTGATTATCGCTTTCAGCAACATTTTAAAGCTCCCACCGGTGGGCATGGCATGGGGCGTAATCGCAATGGTGCCAATGCTGATGATGTGATTTTGAAAGTTCCTGTTGGAACGCAGATCTATGAAGAAGATAATGAAACGCTGATTGCTGATCTGAATGAGTTGGGTCAGCGCTACCGTATTGCCAAAGGGGGTAATGGCGGATTTGGTAATGCGCATTTTAAAACCTCCACCAATCAAGCACCGCGAAGAGTTAACCCCGGTCTTGAAGGCAAGGAACGTTGGCTTTGGCTTCGTTTAAAATTAATTGCTGATGCGGGTCTTGTTGGTCTTCCCAATGCGGGTAAATCGACTTTCCTTGCAAGTGTTACCTCTGCCAAGCCGAAGATTGCTGATTATCCTTTTACAACGCTTCATCCCAACTTGGGCGTTACAAAAGTTGATAGCCGTGAGTTTGTGATTGCCGATATTCCAGGCCTTATTGAAGGCGCGCATGAGGGTGTTGGGATTGGTGATCGGTTTTTGGGTCATGTTGAACGCACGCGTGTGCTATTACATTTGGTTTCGGCTAATGAAGAGGATGTGGCTGAAACTTATCGCATTATTAGAGGCGAGTTAGCTGCCTATGGTCATGGGCTTGATGAAAAGCAGGAGATCGTTGCTCTTAGTCAGGTAGACAGTGTTTTGCCTGGGCATCGTGAAGAAAAGCTTGAAGCGTTGGAAGAAGTGCTTGGCTATAAACCGATGGAACTTTCATCTGTAACACGAGAAGGTGTTGAAGGTATCTTACGAAAAATGCTGGTAAATATTGATGGTGACAAGGCTGCCGAGATTGCTGCAAATGCGCAAGATGGGGAGCCAAAAGCAGGAGATTGGCTTGAATGTTAGTATCTGCTTCTACCTATAAACGCATTGTTATTAAGATAGGATCTGCACTGCTTGTTGACCGTATGAGTGGGTTAAAACGTGGCTGGCTTAAATCACTTTGCGCGGATGTGCATATGTTGCGCAAAGCAGGCTGTGAAGTGCTGCTTGTTTCTTCAGGTGCGATTGCGCTCGGTCGTAAACAACTTGATTTGCCGTTGAAGGTTTTAAAACTTGAAGAAAGTCAGGCCTCTGCTGCAACGGGTCAGATTTTGCTGGCAAGGGCTTACAGTGAAGCGCTTGGTGAATATAATTATCAAGCTGGACAAATATTACTTACCCTTGGGGATACAGAAGAGCGTCGTCGTTATATCAATGCGCGTGAGACCATTTCTACCCTGTTACGTCTTGGTGCGGTGCCAATCATTAATGAGAATGATACGGTTGCCACCAGTGAAATCAGGTATGGGGACAACGACCGTTTGGCGGCACGTGTGGCAACCATGGTGAGCGCTGATTTGCTTATCCTGCTTTCTGATATTGACGGGTTTTATTCTGGCATTCCGGGCAAAGATGATGCGGCAAAACGCTTTGAGCACATTAGTGAGATTACCCCTGAGATCGAAGCGATGGCAGGTGATGCGGGTACAGAACTTTCCAAAGGCGGCATGGTGACGAAACTTGAAGCGGGCAAAATTGCCATGGAGGCAGGAACTTCCATGGTGATCACATCTGGCAAAGAGTTAAACGCGATAAAAGCATTGTTTAATGGCGCTAACGCAACTTGGTTTGAGCCAAAAGAAACACCTGTTACTGCCCGGAAAAAATGGATTGCAGGCCAAATGCAATTGGGTGGCAGTATTATCATTGATGCAGGTGCGGCACATGCTCTGACACAAGGTAAAAGCCTACTGCCTGCTGGCGTTACGAAAGTTACTGGCAGTTTTTCACGTGGCGATGTTGTGGGCGTTGTTACACAGAAAGGTGTTGAACTGGGCTGTGGTCTGGTTTCATATGGGGCAAATGAAGCACGCCAAATAGCAGGTTGTCAAAGTGATGAGATTGAATCAATTCTTGGCATGACATCTCGCGCTGCTTTAATTCACCGTGATAATCTGGTTTTAAGAGCACAAGCAAACCAATTGGAAAATAACGATGCTTGATATGATAAAACAACAAGATGTTAAAACAACGATGGCTGAATTAGGCAGGCAGGCAAAATCTGCGGCGCAAGTCCTTGCAACTGCAAGTTCGCAAGCCAAGAATAAAGCGCTTATGCTTGCTGCAGAAAACCTTTGGCAAAGTCGTGATGAAATTTTATCAGCGAATACAAAAGATATTGAAAATGCAAAAGCCAATGGAATTTCACCAGCTTTTCTTGATCGCTTGAAACTGGATGAAGATCGCATCAAGGCGATTATGGATGGCCTAAATGCAGTTGCTGAACTTAAAGACCCTGTTGGGGATGTAATTGCGCGATGGGAAAGACCGAATGGTTTAAATATTTCTCGCGTAAGAACGCCATTGGGTGTGATTGGCGTTATTTTTGAATCACGCCCCAATGTAACAGCAGATGCAGGCGCACTTTGTTTGAAATCTGGTAACGCGGTTATATTGCGCGGTGGATCAGATTCTTACCATTCATCGCGTGCAATTCATGCTTCACTGGTTGCAGGGCTTGAAGCAGCAGGACTTCCTGCTGAGAGTATTCAAATTGTACCTACAACTGATAGAGCGGCGGTTGGCGAAATGTTGACAGGCTTGAATAATTGCGTGGATGTGATTGTTCCGCGTGGTGGACGTTCACTTGTTGAACGTGTTCAAAGCGATGCGCGAGTGCCAGTATTTGCTCATCTTGAAGGGCTTTGTCATGTCTATGTTGACAAATCTGCTGATTTACAAATGGCGATGGATATTGTGATCAATGCAAAAATGCGTCGAACCGGTATTTGTGGGGCAGCCGAAACTTTGCTGATTGATAAGGCTGCGGCAAAAACTCATCTCCAACCTATTTTGGAAGCGTTAAGAACGACCAAATGCGAAATTCGTGGTGATGATGAAGTGGTTGCACTTTTTCCTGATGTAAATACTGCAATAGAGGCCGACTGGACGACAGAATATCTGGAGGCTATTATTTCAGCCAAATTGGTGGATGGTATTGAAGGGGCGGTGGCACATATTCAAAAATATTCATCCAGCCATACAGAATGTGTTATTGCTGACGATGATGCGGTGGCTGAAAAGTTTTTCAATGAAATTGATTCAGCCATACTTTTACATAATGCTTCAACGCAATTTGCCGATGGCGGTGAATTTGGCATGGGTGCAGAGATCGGTATTGCAACGGGCAAGATGCACGCACGTGGGCCTGTTGGTGTTGAACAATTGACGAGCTTTAAATATCTTGTGCGCGGTAATGGGCAGACGCGACCTTGAATAACTCTTTTATCCTTCGTGAAGCATTGCGAATGCCTGTAGCAGGTGAGGGGCAGAAGATTGGTCTATTTGGTGGCTCATTTAACCCACCGCATGAAGGACATTTAAACTTGTGCGATTTGGCTTTCAAGAAGCTGGAGCTGGATCAAATCTGGTGGATGGTAACACCAGGAAATCCGCTTAAAGATGTTTCAAAACTTGCGCCACTTGAAGACCGCATTGCCCAATGTCGTGCGATGATTTCTCACCCAAGAATAAAAGTAACTGCTTTTGAAGCCAGGCATAGAGTGCGCTATACGGCAGACACGTTAAAGCTTGTTATAAAACTACGCCCGCGCAATGATTTTATCTGGCTGATGGGGGCTGATAATCTAGCCGACTTTCATCGTTGGCAAAATTGGCGCGAAATTGCAGATATGATGCCGATTGCGGTAATTGATCGTCCAGGTTCAACCTTGAGTTATCACTCAAGTCAGGCCTCAATAGCACTTACCAAGTACCGCATAGATGAAGGTGATGCAGCGCTTTTGAGCTATATGAAACCACCCGCATGGACATTTTTGCACGGGCCTCGATCTTCGCTTTCATCTACGCAATTAAGGGTAGAACAAAAACATTAGGATTTACAAGTGCTACAAGTGCCTTGAAACCTGGGTAGAATCAGAACTATGCTGAAACCAGATAGCAATAATGCCATCTTGTATCTGCATTGCAAGAAGGATAAATTAGCTACAGTTATGCAGATATTGGAACAGAAAGAAAATATGCCGAAAAAAACACAGCAAGCCGCAACAGCAGCCATTAACAGTGTTTTGCAAACGGTGATTAATTGTCTTGAAGACGCCAAGGCAGAAGAAATTACAACGATTGATATTCAAGATAAATCAGCTCTGGCAGATTATATGGTCATTGCGTCAGGGCGGTCTAATCGTCACGTCAGTGCAGCGGCTGACCAGCTTTTGCGAGAGCTTAAATCTGAAGGGTTTAAATCCATCAAGGTTGAGGGTTTGCAAAGTGCCGATTGGGTCTTGGTCGATATTGGCGATATAATTGTTCATTTGTTCAGGCCAGAAGTGCGCGAGTTTTATTCTTTGGAAAAGATGTGGCAAATGCCTGCATCTGAAGAAACGCATTAGGGCTCTAAAAGAGTGCGTTTGGCAATTTTAGCGGTGGGTCGGATGAAATCAGGCCCAGAACAAGAACTTTATAATCGCTATGCAGAAAGAATTTTAAAATCCGGCAAGGTATTGCACTTCATGGGGCCTGACCTTCATGAGATTGTAG
>CALDZF010000130.1 GCA_937944165.1 uncultured Rhizobiaceae group bacterium
TTTTAAAAATTCCATCTTGCCGTAAAGCGCACCAATGCCAGATGGGCCATAAAGCTTGTGACCAGTCACACAGTAAAAATCGACATCAAGGTCTTGCACATCAACCGGAATATGAACCGCACTTTGCGACCCATCTGCAAGGACTGGTATGCCTTGCTCGTGTGCAATCGCGCAGACTTCCTTGAGCGGCACTACTGTTCCAAGTACGTTCGACATATGCGTAATTGCAACAAGCTTGGTTTTTTCGCTCAAGGCATCCTTGAACTTATCCATATCAAAGGAACCGTCTTCATTGATATAAACCCACTTAAGCTTCACGCCCATGCGCTCACGCAGGAAATGCCATGGCACGATGTTTGAGTGATGCTCCATGATGGTGAGGACAATCTCATCACCCTCTTCCAGATGCTTCATCGCCCAACCGTATGCAACCAAATTAATGGCCTCAGTTGTACCTTTGGTAAAGACAATCTCATCCACGCTTGGTGCATTTAAAAACTTACGAACGCTCTCGCGTGATTTTTCATAAGCATCAGTCGTCGCATTCGACAAATAGTGTAACCCGCGATGCACATTTGCATATTCGTTTGAATAAACATTGCTCACCGCATCAATCACCGCAGTAGGCTTTTGAGCAGAAGCGCCATTGTCCAGATAAACAAGCGGCTTTCCATGCACCTCACGAGAGAGGATCGGAAAATCAGCACGGATTTTTTCGATGTCATATGCCATTAAATATTTGCATCCAGCCAATTGTGGATGATACCAACGAAAGCTTCTTCAAGCTCTTCACCAGCGCCCAGTTCTTCAACCACTTCGTCTACGAATGCCTTGATTAATAGACCAAGAGCCGTCTTTTCCTTGATGCCGCGTGCGCGGAGGTAGAAGAGGTGATCATCGTCGATATCCGTTACCGTTGCACCGTGGGCACACAATACGTCGTCTGCGAAGATTTCCAATTCCGGCTTTGCAGAGAAGTCGCCCTCGTCTGTTAGCAGAAGCGTATTACAGGCCATTTGCGCGTCGGTCTTTTGAGCAATTTGCGCGACTTTAATTTGGCCCTGGAACACACCATGCCCATTGCCTGCAACAACGTTTCTGAACAGTTCGTTTGCGGTCGTGTTTGGTACGTTGTGATCCAGCACCGTTGTTACATCAATATGAGCATCATCGCCAACAAGGTTCACGCCCTTGATTTCAACATGCGCGCCCTCGCCTGCAACGTCGACTTTCACTTCCTGACGCACAAGCTTGCCGCCTGCGTTCAGGATGAAAAGGTTGAGTTTGGCGTTTTCTGCAAGCGAAACATTGATGCGTGCTAAACGGTTAGCCGATGTGCTTTCTTGTTGAATGACAAACCAGTTTGCAGTGGCATCTTTTTCCAGTTCGATTTCTGTTACTGTATTAGCAAGGCTCGCAACACCATCCTTGGATGTATGACGTGAGATTACCTGCGCTTCACTGCCCGCTTTGATGAGCGCTTTATGATAGCAAGCGTTGCGACTTTCGTTGCTTGAGAAATGCCCAAGTCCCAAAGGTTTTTCCATTGTGGAATTACCCTCAATCACCAAAGAAATTGCGTCACCCGATGTAACTGCATTCATACCAACAATCGCATCGTTGATGTCTGAAGATGTTGCCTTTGCTACGTCCGTTGAAAGCGTCACGCCTTTTGGCAAGACCTGATCTTCTGCAAGCTTGCCATCGTTAAACGACAGCAAATGCGTATCGACCAAGGGTGCGTAATCGCCAGCACTTGAACCTGATGCGTTTTCAGGAATTTCGCGAAGCATAGTTCGTAAATCGGTATAGTGGAAACTTTCAACGCGGCGCGTTGGCAATTCCATTCCCAAGGCTTCTTCTGCTTGTGTTTTTTGCATCATAACCTCTTAAGCAGCTGCCGCGATAATGTCTGCGTAGCCGTTTTCTTCCAAATGAAGTGCCAGCGACTTATCGCCAGTTTTGATGATACGGCCATTGTAAAGTACATGCACTGTGTCTGGTACGATATGGTCTAGCAGACGCTGATAGTGTGTAATCACGAGGAAAGCACGTTCAGGGTCACGCAATGCATTCACGCCATCAGAAACGATTTTCAGCGCATCGATATCAAGGCCTGAATCAGTTTCATCCAACACGCAAAGCGTTGGTTCCAACAATGCCATTTGAAGGATTTCAGCGCGTTTCTTTTCACCGCCTGAGAAGCCTACATTGAGCGCACGTTTCAACATGTTGAAATCAATGCTCAAATCACTTGAGGCGGCTTTCACCTTTTTAATGAATTCAGGCGTTGTATATTCAGCCTCATTGCGCGCTTTGCGTTGGGCATTCATCGCAGCCTTAAGGAAGTTCATGGTTGCAACGCCCGGAATTTCCATCGGGTATTGGAACGCCAGGAAAACGCCAGATACCGCGCGCTCATCCACTTCCATCTCAAGAATGTTCTCACCATTGAAAAGAATTTCACCTTCGGTGACTTCATAGTCTTCCTTGCCCGCAAGCACATAAGAAAGCGTAGACTTGCCCGCCCCATTCGGTCCCATAATAGCTGCAACTTCGCCAGCCTTCACGGTCAGATCAAGACCTTTAAGAATTTCAGTTTCATCTTCCGCAATGCGGACATGGAGATTTTTAATTTCTAGCATTTTCTCTCAGCTCTTTTGTTCGTCATCCTAGGGCTTGTCCCTAGGATCTAATCAG
>CALDZF010000131.1 GCA_937944165.1 uncultured Rhizobiaceae group bacterium
CCCAAGGTTTGCAGTCTTTTGTGTAGGCGTTCAACGGCTTTACCATTGTTGGAGCAGGGGTCTTTGCCACCTGCTAGTAAATGTATAGGAAGGTCTTTTCTGATTTTTGATAGCTGGTTGTCATCGGCGCCGTTTTTAACGCCTTTTAAGACTTCTATCCATAAGCCATTGCTTGCATCAAAACCACATAGTGGGTCTGCTATATATTTATCAACTTCCGCTTCATCTCTTGTGAGCCAGTCGTATTGAGTTCTATTGGGTTTGAATTTTTTGTTCCAATCTTCAAAGGCCAGCTTTTTAGCAATTTGACTCGGTACGTCTGAGCCTTTGAACATGCGTTCAAACTTCAACAAAAAATTATACAAGCTTAATAAAAACCCGCCATCAACGCCAGAATTCCATAGAGCGCATGCGGCGATATTGTGTGAATGTTGAATACAGTAATTTAGACCAATGATTGAACCCATCGAGTGTCCAAAATAAACGATTGGTAATTTCGGGTATTGCTTTTGAATATAATGATTTACAACGTCTACATCTGCTATGGTTTTCTCTAAGCCTTGTGACTTGGAAAATTGACCTAAAGGCGCGTCTGGTGCGGTAGTTAATCCATGTCCACGGTGGTCATGCGCTACAACATGATAGCCATTATCAGACAGGGTTTGTGCAAACCGTTCATACCTTAGGCTATGTTCACACATGCCATGATTGATATGAATGATAGCCTTTGGCGTTGTTTTGGTATTAAGCGAGTAAACTTGTAAGCTTGCACCTGACGGGCTATTAACTGAGGATTGTTTAAAACCCATTCAATTTATATGGTTTCAATAAGCGTATTGACTTCTTTTTCTGAAAAGCCGAGTGCCTTACCAATTTGCATGACACGGTTTTCCTCAGAAGGCACGATTTCCAAGTCACTTACCATAACTCTTTGACAGCTTTGAACGATGGTACGTTTCATGGTAGGACTTATGTAAGATCTATTCCGTGTTAAACGCTCTTCAATATCAAAGTATTCATCAAACTCTGACAAGATTTCCCGAATTTCTGCGTCTCTTATTTTCATGCCCAGCATTTCTTCATAAATACTGGCAATTGTATCAACTTCTTCTTGGCGTACAACTTTATCAGCAACTGCAACAACACCCATTGCTTGTATTATTGAGTGGATTTCAATTGCACCGTCTTGTTCTTCAACCATTTTGTTCCCCTAAATAGCTTTCAATGTAAATCATAAATTGTCCTTTTTCTTATTTGGTAGTCGACTAACCCCAAAAAGTATCATAATTGCGCCAATCATTATTGAGCCAAATCCAAACCCTGCAATTAAAAAATTTTCCAATTCGTAGCCACTATATAGATTATAAGCGCCTAAGCATATGAATAAAATACCCAATATTATATATATTACTGCGCGCATGACTGATTGTGCCTTGTAAATTCAAATACGAGTAAACTACGCTTGAATTTATCTGTCGCAAAGCGTAAATCGTTTGATAACTTACTTAATCACAATTTCTGTTGCACGGAGACGCATTTATGGCACGTCAGTTCATCTATCATATGGCAGGACTTTCAAAGACTTACGGTACTAAAAAGGTTCTGGAAGATGTTCATTTGTCTTTTTATCCGGATGCGAAGATTGGTATCTTGGGTCCCAACGGTGCTGGTAAATCAACGGTGCTGCGTATTATGGCAGGACTTGATAAAGAGCATACTGGCGAAGCTTGGCTTGCTGATGGTGCAAGCTGTGGATACCTGCCACAGGAACCCCAGCTTGATGAGAGCAAGACGGTTGTAGAAAATGTGATGGAAGGTGTTGCTGATAAGAAGGCCATTCTGGATCGCTACAATGAATTGATGATGAATTATTCAGAAGAAACCGCAGACGAAGGTGCTGCTCTTCAAGACCAGATTGATGCGCAAAACCTTTGGGATTTGGATAGCCAGGTTGAAATGGCGATGGAAGCACTGCGCTGCCCACCAAGCGATTCTCCTGTTACGGATTTGTCAGGTGGTGAAAAACGTCGCGTTGCGCTTTGTCAGCTATTATTATCCGAGCCTGATCTGCTTCTACTAGACGAACCTACCAACCACCTGGATGCAGAAACCATTGGCTGGCTGGAAAAGCACCTTCGCGAATATACAGGTTCTGTGTTGATGATTACCCACGATCGTTACTTCCTTGACAATGTGACGGGCTGGATTTTGGAACTAGACCGTGGTCGTGGTATTCCTTATGAAGGTAATTATACAGCCTATCTTGATGTGAAAGCAAAGCGTATGCAGCAAGAAGGGCGTGAAGAAGCCTCTCGCCAGAAGGCTATTCAGGCAGAGGCAGGTTGGATTTCTTCCAGTCCTAAAGCGCGTCAGGCAAAGTCAAAAGCGCGCATCAAGGCCTATGATGAATTGGTCAAAGCGTCGAACGATCGTACACCGCAAAATGCGCAGATTATCATCCCCGTGGGTGAGCGTCTGGGTGGTGTGGTGATTGAAGCAGAAAA
>CALDZF010000132.1 GCA_937944165.1 uncultured Rhizobiaceae group bacterium
CTCATCCCTTCTTTGGGTAGCGTTCCGTCCAATTGATAAGGACGCCAACGCACTTCTACGTCAATATCTTTCATCTGTTCAATAGCTGCATCCAAATTGGTTTTTCCAATATAACACCATGGACACATAACGTCTGAAATAACGTCAATTTCCAATTTTTGTTTTTCAGCCATTTTGTATCTTTCTACTCTACCCGTGCATCCCACCAGGTTTCTATTCTGTAGCCGTAAAGTGCAGTCTTATCGGGTGTTTTGATATAGCTTCTATGCGCTACCCATTGTTGATCCAAATGATATAGCGGAACCAGATAATCGCCTGAAATCAATAATCTGTCATAGGCTCGGACTGCTGTTACAAAGTCTTCACGGGAACGAGCTTGAAGCATCTTGTCAATCAGGTCATCTATTGCGGGGTCATTAGCACCAGCATAATTAAAGCTGCCTTCAAGATTGGTTGACCGTGTTCCCCAACGTCCGAATTGTTCAATACCAGGTGATAATGAAGCCCTGTAAGTTTGTAAGACCATATCATAATCAAATTTCTTGGTACGACGTTGATATTGAGCGTCATCTACATTTCTTATTGTAACAGTTATGCCCAGTTTTTCCAAAGAGCGACGATAGATAATTGCAAGTTTTTCCTGACTTTGACCGCGTGCTAAAATTTCAAATTCCATAGGCTTGCCTTTATCATTATAAAGCTTGCCATCTTGCATCTGATAACCTTCATCTTTTAAAAGGTTACTTGCCTTGCGCAAAAGTTTACGATCACGACCACTGCCATTGCTGACGGGTGGTTTATAAGTTCCTGCCAAGACATCTGATTTTATCTTGTCCATGTAAGGCGCTAGTAACTTCTTCTCAGCGTCACTTGCAGGAACGCCAAATGACGAAAGATTAGAACCATGCCAAAAGCTTCCTGTTCTTTGGTATTTACCAAAAAACAAATTTTTATTGACCCATTCAAAATCAAATAATTGAATAAGTGCTTCGCGGACTTTCGGGTTTTTAAAGACAGGCTTTCTAGTGTTGAAAACAAAACTGAACATTCTATTCGCATTGCCAGATTTAAGTTCAGTCTTTTTTACGTCTCCGGATAATACTGCAGGGAATAAAAAATTTCGCTCCCATGAGGATGGATCGCCTTCAGGATAAACATCAAACAGTCCTTTTTTAAAGGCTTCAAACAAACCTGTTTGAGTGCGGTAATATTCAATTTTTACTTCGTCAAAATTAGAAAACCCAATGCGTGAGGGTAAGTCTTTTGCCCAATAGTCAGGATTGCGTTTATAGGTTATGGATTTGCCCGGGTTAATTGCATCCATGAAATAGGGCCCGCTGCCCACCAACGGTTCTAAAGTAGATTGGTCAAATGTTTCAGGATCAATCGCATGTTTGGGTAAAACAACTGTGAGCGCAATAATCATTGGAAACTCGCGATCCGCCAGCTCATTAAAAGTAAAACGTACTTTACGTTCGCCAGTCTGTTCTACTTTTTCAACTTTCTTTGCGCGTGAGGCGTAACGTGGCAGCCCTTTTTCAGCCAAAAGATTAAAGGTGAAGATAACGTCTTCTACGGTTATTGGTTTGCCATCTGACCATTTTGCTATGGGATTTAAGGTAAATTCAATCCACGAACGATCATCAGGCCACTCAACATGTTCAGCAATTAAACCATACATGGTAAAAGGTTCATCACGTGATCTGAACATTAAAGATTCAAATACCAATTGCCCCAGAATAGGGTCATGACTACCGCGCGCGTTGGTTCTAAAACTTTTTAAAATAAACGGATTAACAGAATCAAATGTGCCCATAACCCCATGAACAATTTTACCACCCTTGGGTGCGTCCGGATTTACATACGGCATATGTTTATAGTCTGGCGGTAAAGCTGGCTCACCATGCATCGCAATTGCGTGCGTAGGTTGGGCAAATGCACTTAACAACGGCGTTAGTAAAAATATGCATAACGCCAGTATTGTTATACTAAAATGCGTGAGGAATGTATCTATGTAACCGCGAATCTTCATACACATAATTTAGCACATTGATATTGGAAAGCCGATAAAATATGCCAATAGCCCTAGTATTTTGATGTTTTTATGTTTATTGCGTTGTAATAATTTTAAGCCAATATATTTGGCCTAATTTTGAGCATATTATTGATGTGAAGAATTATAAGAAATTTTTGCAAACAGAATGCAAAGGACGATTAATGAAAAATACTCCCTATATCCTTACCGCTGGTTTGTTAAGCAGCCTATTATTAAGTGCTGGTATTGCGTATTCACAAAATATAAATGACTCAACCGGCTGGTATAAAGCTTGTAATGATCAAGGTGCAACCAAAATTTGCAATGTCCAATATCAAGCGGTTGCATCTACTGGCCAAGTTATAACCTCAATAAATTTAGCTGAAGTGACCGGCGAGATTGATCGTAAAGTCTTTCAGGTTACTGTTTTAACAGATCGTCTTATTCCGCCAGGAATTGTTATGAAAGTTGACGATAAGAAGCCCACATCCATTCCTTATTCTTTTTGTACCCCTAGGATTTGTGCCGCAGAAATTAAACTTGATGCTAAACTTGTCGAGGTTCTTAGAGCAGGTAGTAAAATGGAAGTAACTTCGACAAACTTCCAGGGCAAAGCTAATCCTATCATTATTCCGCTAGAAGGATTTGATGCTGCTTTTGATGGAAAACCAATTACAGAAGCTGATTTGGCAAGTCGACAGAAAAAAATTGAAGAAGAACTTTTGAAAAAAGCTGATTCTGCCAAAACAGAATTACAAAAAGCACTTGATGCGGCAAAAGAGCAGGGGACTCAATAATAATGAAGAATATCTTTAAAACAATTATTTCAGGTTCTGCGCTTTTATTAATGTCAGCGGTTTCTTCTACTGCCCAAGAACAAGGTAATGTTGGTGCAAGTGGATGGTTCAAAACGTGTGACCAGCAAGGCGAAAATAAGATTTGTAACGTTCAATTTCGTGTAGTTGCTAAACAAGGTGGACAACTTATAACTTCCTTGAATTTGGTAGAAATCACAGGGGCAGTTAAACGCAGTATTTTCAGAATTATTGTCCCAACAGGACGTTCTTTGCCTAAAGGCATCCAAGTACAGGTCGATGGGAAACGTTCAGTTGTTATACCATACACATATTGTAGACCACAGCTTTGTGGTGCAGAAGTTCAGCTTAACGACCAATTGGTAAATGTGTTTAAAGCCGGTAACGGACTTGTTGTTACGTCGATTAACTTTCAAGAAAAGCAAAATGCTGTTCCTATAACCTTAAAAGGATTTACAGCGGCCTATAATGGCCCTCCTGTAAAAAGAGAAAGTGAAGCAGCATCGCGTGAAAATGTATTAAAGCAACAATTGGAAAATAAACTGCAACAGCAATAGGTAGATTTTTAAGTTAATGAAAAAGTGGCTTTTCTAAAGTCGCTTTTTCTATTTTAATGATGATAAATTTGCTTGGTACTATAAGAACCATCAGAGTTTCTAACAAAAATTTCATCAATCTCAGGATGACGAAGTGGCTCGCTTGATGCGTCTGCCAATAAGTTTTGCTCAGATACATAAGCAACATATTCTGTTTCATCGTTTTGAGCAAAAAGATGATAAAATGGTTGATTTTTTGTAGGCCTGATATCTTCTGGTATAGAGGCGTACCATTCTTCGCTATTATCAAACTCTGGATCCACATCAAAAATCACACCGCGAAATGGGTAAACGCGATGTTTTACAATTTGACCTATATGGTATTTTGCATTTTTTATCATAATTGTGTTTGCCCAATGAAATGAATTGAAAATTTGAGCCGATAATAAAAGAGAAGTTTGAAAATTCAACCTTAGGATTAGTTTTCTACCAATCTAATGTTTAAACTAGGCTCAGGACTCATTAAATCCACCATATAACTATTGCTGCGATAGTTATTGCGGCAAAGAAGATGTCTGCGCATCTGTCGTATCGGGTTGCAATTCTTCGCCAGTCTTTGAGCCTGTTAAAGGCATTTTCGACTT
>CALDZF010000133.1 GCA_937944165.1 uncultured Rhizobiaceae group bacterium
CGCTCATGGAAGCTGGTCCAGATACCAAGGCGCGAGCATACATGGGCGATAAAGGCTACGACAGTGAGGCTAATAGACAATTGGCAAGGGCTGTTGGTGCTGTAACAGTTATTGCGTATCGTTCAAACCGACGAAACATTCCAAAACATTTTGCAAAAGCAATGTATCGTGGAAGGGCAAGGGTTGAACAAATGATCGGAAAACTCAAACGCTTCAAACGGGTGGCACTAAGATGTGAGAAAACAGCAAGAAACTTCCGCTCAATCATAGCTCGTGCTGCAGCTTTTATCTTAATTAAATTCGTCCAAACGGCCTAGCAATTTCTGAAGGTGTCGAAATATAAGTATATCTTGGGCTGGCTTAACTGCTGACCCATATCCATTCAATGTAAGCTTTTCTATTCATTATATGGATAGCGCATAACTTGCCAATATATCCTTCCCCCCAACATTATCAAACAATAAAATATTACACGTTTAAAATCAGATACCTGCGTACGCAATAGCACTGTTCCCGCTTTTTCCTTTCAAAATGAGTAGTTCAAGTTACCCATTATACTCTGCTTAACTATATTATTCGTCGCCAGGCACACCGTAACTTGTTGCACTTGAGGGATCTATAGCGCGGGTAATATAATCATCGCACTGCGGGTGGTAAATTTTCCATAGGTTTTCAAGTTCGCCGACTGGATCACCGGGTTCGTTCCAATCAATACGCAAATTGACGATAGGCCACGACAAGTAATCAACAATCAACATTCCAGCTGAATGAATAGAGCCTGCTTCGCCCCCCGCATTTACAGCTGTTTTCATCGCTACCAGCAATCGATCGGCTAAAATGCCATCACTTTCCTGAAACGCTTTTACCATCGCTTCTGGAATATGTGTACTGGACAACAAATTTCCAGCACAAGCTACATTTTTATCATTGCAGGTTGCATTCGTGCCAAGTGTATTGGCCCCCGAAAAACATGCGGAACCGCCCTTGCTATCTACGATGGAAAGTTGGCGATACTCGATATGATTCTTTGTCGCCACAATATGGTCAAGTGCATTTTGAGCAGACATTCCATCTGCCAACAATGTAAGCCCATCCTCACCAATCGATGGGTCAGTGATGTTTTGTGTAGAAACAGCTCCAACTTTTGCACGTGCAAATGCACATCGCGCTGCAACTGCGGGCGATGAAGACGAAACAGCCAATCCAAATTGGCCAGTTTCTTCACAACGTGCTGTGATTGAAAACGTCATGATTATTCAACATCCGGAATTACAGCAGTGCCATCTATTTCAACAAGCCATTCTGGTCGTGCCAAAGCTTGAACGACCAAGCCAGTTGAAACCGGATGAACACCTTTAATATATTCACCCATGGTTCGATACACTGCTTCGCGGTGACGCACATCCGTAATATAAACCACCACTTTTACCAGATGCTTCATCTCGCCGCCGCACTCTTCAATCAATTGCTTTATGTTTTGCATCACTTTGTGCGTTTGTTCTACCGGGTCATGGCTATCTAGGTTAACCGCATCATCGAGATTCTGGGGGCATTGACCGCGTAGAAAAACCGTTGTGCCACGCGCAACGACAGCTTGACATAAGTCATTATCTAAATTCTGTTCGGGATATGTCTCTTTGGTGTTGAACTTACGTATTCGAGTATGTGCCATATTGTTTCCAGCTAAATTTCTATTCTGCGGCTTGGGATGCTGTTGCAAGAGTATGTCTATGATAATCAAGATAAGAGCGTTGCTTTGAAATTTGATCTGCAACATATTTTGCATCATGCCACACACCCCAAATAAATGCAGAACCGCGTCTTGATTGCCACGGCAAACCTAAAAAATAAACACCCTGCATGTCGGTTACACCCCTTTGATGAACAGGTTTTCCGTTTTCATCAAACACATCTGCCTTCAACCATTGATAGTCCACTGCATAGCCAGTTGCCCAAATTATGGTTGTGATGCCAGCTTCAGCCAAATTAAGTTCTCTGATGGGTTTGGATATACAGTCAGGATCAGGATCAATTTCATGGGCATCAACTTCAAGTGGTAAGTCTATACCATTTTGTTCAATGTATAAATCAGCCTCTTTCAAAACAGAGAGATAATTCTTATCACCCTCAGTTATATTATGCTTCAAGTCATCCGCAAATTGCATGACACCATTGTCGTAAGATTGCGTTAGACCTACAAGCCTCATTCCTCTTGCAGCAAGTTTACGAAAATCTACGGTGAACCCGCCATGTGAGCCGCTGACTGCAATAGTAACATGCTCTTTGCCAGGCTCTAATTTGGTCGCATCCCACTTACCTAATACGCCAAGCCACCAACAAAAATCACGCCCTCGATAACTACGTGGAGGTCTTTGATGAGGGCCAACGGATAAATACACTTCTCTGCCGGAACGTAATAATTCATCAGCAATTTGGGAACCAGAAGAACCAGCGCCAACAACCAGAACATTACCATCCGGTAATTGAGCCGGGTTCACGTAGTCGTTTGAATGTAACTGCAAAACAGCTTCTTCGCTAGAAACTATTGGAGGCATAATCGGCTTTTGAAACGGGCCAGTAGCCGCCACGATATTCTCGGCTTCAAACTCACCATTCGACGTGACCACATGAAAATTGCTACTACCATCTTTCTTTTCAACAGACATGACGTCAACGCCGCAACGAATTGGCGCTTTAATCATCTTTGCATATTCTTCGAAGTAATTCGTCACGCTTTCTTTGGAGGCAAAGCTATCGGCATCTACATCAGAAAACTTCATACTTGGGAAGCGATCATGCCATGCAGGTCCGTTTGCAACCAATGAATCCCACCGTTCTGTGCGCCAACGTTCAGCTATTCTGTTACGCTCTAAAATTATATGCTTTTCACCATTATTACTAAGATGCTCACTCATCGCGATACCAGCTTGCCCGCCGCCCACAATTAGCGTTCCTACATTTTTCAAACCCATCGCACGCCTCCTCTTACCAGTTTTAATTGTTGGCCATTCGGAATTCAGCATAAAATGTAACCGAACCACAAATCTCATTCATGAGCAATAACTTAGCTGTTCAGATAGTTTGCTTATAAATAACGGCTTTGAAAATTATTTCATCCTATTTCTTTACTTTAATAAAACAAATTCAAGTTTTAAATGCCAGCTTCCTGTGCATATCGTTGTAGCCATTTATAGACTATGCGCACGGATAAGCTTGCGAAGGCATGAACGGTCTTTCAAATCGAACCAGCGCGCCCTGCGGCAATCCTAATGCCTACATTATGGGTTAGCGGGCATTGATCGAGAAGCTGCGTCACTATCGTATGACGACATTTGAGATCGCGAACGTGCTGGATTTGCCGCGCTCCACCGTTTCACTGGCATTGAAGCGACTGGGTTTGAACCACTTGTCACGCCTGACACCACCTGAACCCATACGACGTTACGAACGCAAGCGCCTTAGCGATCTCATTCATCTCGACATCAAGAAACTGGGGCGTTTGCGAAAACCCGGTAACCGTGTAACAGGTTGGCAGAACCGACAACGCTCTCGTGGATTGGGCTATGACTACATACATGTTGCCATTGATGACCATTCAAGTGTGGCTTATGTGGAAGTTCTGGACAATGAGACAGGCGACACCTGCGCAAGGTTCCTGGCCAGAGCCACACAATGGTTCGCAAAACACGGGGTCACGGTGCGCCGCGTCATGACAGACAACGGCGTTGGATATGTCTCTCACGCCTTTCGTGATGCAGCACAAGCATTGGGACAGCGCCACATCAGGACAAGACCCTACACATCCAAAACCAATGGAAAGGCAGAGCGCTTAATTAAAACCTTGCAGGAAGAATGGGCTTATGGTCACTATTTCCAATCCTATCATACACGTAACCAATGGCTTCCCACATGGCTCAATATTTACAATTGCGAAAGAAAACACGCAGGCATAAACTACAAAACGCCAATCAGTAGATTGAAAATAAAATCGTGAACAACCTAATTGGAATACACACCTAGGCTCAGGACTCAATTCACAACTCCTTGCAGTATTAGAGTTTAAATTATTTTTAGGTGTCACACTTGTTATCAGTAAGCTTTGTGTTATTCTTTGCAGTAAATATTTATTCCACATATGCAACTTACTATTGGGTTAACTAATGCTTGAATCTCCATATCCTGATGTGATTGCAGGTCCACCTCAACCAAGCAAAATATTGGAGCCAAAAGCTTTCACCTTGCCTCAAGGCACTGAGCGTTATGTGGTTCAAGGTTCTGGTGCTGTACTTATTCCCATTGAACAAGGCGATGTTATAACGCTTACGAATGATGAAGGCGGCCAGCTTTGTGAAGTTGTTGCAGTTAACAAGAATAGCAACATTGACGCTGGCGTTCTGGGTGAAAAATCAAACTCAACCGCTGAGGGTTTAAAAGCGCTTTTAAATGAAAGTGATGAAAGCCTTCGCGGGCTTCGTATGGGGTTGGATGCCCGCAAAATTGACTTGGCAAAAGCTGGTGCAATTGCATTTTTTGGTGAAGCTTCTCGCGCTGGCGAAGAGGTGGAACTCAACGTTAAACAGCAAGGCGTTGTCATTATAGCTGCCCCTGGTGGTATCATGGATTTTGAACTGCAAAATACCTCAACACCAATAACGGTATTGGTGAAGCGCGCGCAAATAAAAAATGTTGAGCGGTTTAAACTGCCTGATCCATTAGCTGATCCAGTTCTGGACTTGCGCGTCCATACGCAAACTGCTGAAAGCTTTTTTGTAAAAGCAGGTGACTTTATTCAAATACTTGATGTTGACGGTAGGCAATGCACTGATTTTCAGTGCTTTAGCGCGCGCAAACTGGATAAGGGCATTGAGCATGCGCTGGATGTCACAACAACCAGAACGCTCATGGGGCATGCTTACCCTATGCCTGGTCTACATGCCAAATATTATGATCAGGACATGCTGCCCCTGGTTGAAGTTGTGCAAGATACATGTGGCAGGCACGACGCCTTTGCCCTTGCTTGTGCAGCCAAATATTATGACGATATTGGCTATCCTGGGCATATAAATTGTTCTGAGAACTTTAATGGTGCACTTGAAAAATATGATGTAACTGCGCGTCCTGGGTGGATGGCAATTAACTTCTTCTTCAATACATTTCTCGATGAACATGGTGTTATGTACAGCGATGAACCCTGGTCTCGCCCTGGCGATTATGTTTTGCTTCGTGCATTGACGGATATTGTATGTGTTTCTTCTGCTTGCCCTGATGATACCAGCCCTGCAAATGGTTGGAACCCGACAGACATTCACGTTCGAACTTATTCGGGCAAAGAAAAATTTACCCGCGCGATTGCAACGCGTGCCACTCCAGACTCGGAACCGAAAATGACAAAACAAACCGGTTTTCATGAATGCTTTGCAAAGTATACTCGTAACTTTGTTGAATATAATGGCTATTGGCTTGCCAATTGTTTTTCTAAAGCTGGCCCGATTGAGGAATATCTGGCTTGCCGCGAAAAAGCGGTTATCATGGACTTGTCCCCCCTGCGCAAATTTGAAATTACAGGTCCTGATAGCGAGGCGCTTTGCCAATATATCTTTACACGTAACATGAAAACATTGCCTATAGGCGGCGTTGTATATACCGCGATGTGTTATGAACATGGTGGCATGATTGATGATGGAACGGTGTTCCGATTAGGCAAAGACAATTTCCGCTGGATTGGTGGTTCTGATTATGGTGGCGAATGGATTCGCGAAAAGGCAGAAAAGCTGGGTCTTAAAGTGCTGGTGCGTTCTTCAACTGATCAATTGCACAATGTTGCAGTTCAAGGGCCAAACTCACGTGATTTGTTACGCAAGATTGTCTGGACAGCACCGCATAATCCTGAACTGAACGAGCTTGAATGGTTCCGTTTTACACCTGCAAGGTTAAACGATGCCAATGGAACGCCATTTGTGTTATCAAGAACTGGTTATACAGGTGAATTGGGTTATGAAGTAATCTGCCATCCAAAACACTGTGAAGAAATCTTCGACGCAATCTGGGAAGCAGGCAAAGAGTTTGGCCTTAAGCCAATGGGGCTTGAAGCGCTCGATATGGTTCGTATTGAAGCCGGGCTGATTTTTGCAGGCTATGATTTTTCAGACCAAACAGATCCGTTTGAAGCGGGCATCGGGTTTACAGTTCCTTTAAAAAGCAAGACGGATGATTTTATAGGACGTGACGCACTTATCCGCCGCAAGGAAACACCATCACGTAAACTGGTTGGCCTTGACATTGATAGCAACGTGGAAGTTGGTCATGGCGATTGCATTCATATTGGTCGTGCGCAAATTGGGGAAGTGACATCATCTATGCGTTCACCATTGTTGAAAAAGAACATCGCCCTTGCGCGTGTAGATGTGGCGCATTGTGAGGTTGGCACCGAGTTGGAAATTGGCAAACTGGACGGCCACCAAAAGCGCCTTCCAGCCACAATCGTTCCTTTTGCTCATTATGATCCCACAAAGAGCAAGCCACGTAGTTAGTAAAATGCCTTGTCCATCCAAAGCTGTTATCGATCAAATTGGTGGCGAGAAAGCAGTAAAGCAATTAGTCGAAACATTTTATGATTTCATAGAAGCGCACCCATCAGGCAGGGGTATTTTAGAACTTCATCAAGATGGACATGGACTTAGACATGCACGAATAGAGCAGTTTGATTTCATGTGCGGTTTTTTAGGTGGTAGACGATACTACTTTGAAAAACACAAGCATATGAATGTGAAACAAATTCATGAACATGTTGCGATAAGACAGATTGATGCTGATAATTGGCTTATATGTATGGATATGGCTATGGCTAAGTGCGATATCAATCCAGCCATTGCAGAAAAGATGCGGCAAACATTCAAGAATGTTGCAAAAATATTGATCAATACATAAGTCCTACTACCTTTTAAATATTAATCTTATTCAATGCCATTCATCTGGCATTTCTGATTTCCGTTTTGAAACGTAATCTTTCAAGGCTTCGTCAATAGCTAAGTCTATGTGAGGTGCTTCGTAATCTTGAAGCATCTGTTTCCATTGTTTGTTGGCGCGTTTTTCCATATCCAGTGCACCATCTTCTCTCCATTGTTCAAAAGAGGTGGTGTCTGAGAGATCAGACATATAATTAGCTGTTTCAAAATTTTTAAGGGTATGTTGAGAAGCAAGAAAATTGCCGCCTGGCCCTGATTCAAGATAAGCGTCTTGAGCAAATGCATCTTCGTTAATTTCCAGGCCAGTTGCCATGCGTAACATCATCCCACAATGATCCAGATCCATGACGAACTTCTCATACCCCATGGTCAGACCGCCTTCAAGCCAGCCAGCAGCATGAAAGATGAAGTTGGAACCTGCAAGCAATCCAGCCATCATGGAATCAGCTGCTTCTTCCATGGCTTGCCCATCACTGATCTTGGAAGAGGTTAAATGCCCACCACATCGCAAAGGTAACCCTAATCTTCTGCATAATTGCGCGATTGCAAACGTGGAAAGGTTTGCTTCTGGTGTTCCAAATGTTGGCGCGCCTGTTTTAAGATTCATGGTAGTAAGAAAATTTCCGTAGACAACAGGAGCACCTGGTTTAACGAGTTGGGAAAGTGCAATACCAGCCATCGCTTCGGCATGAGCTTGTGCAAGAAGTGCTGGTTGCGTAACAGGCCCCATTGCGCCGCCCAAGATAAATGGAGAAACAACAACTGATTGATTAGCTCTTGCGTATACTTTTAATGCACCAGACATTATATGATCAAAAACCAGTGGCGAGTTGACATTAATATTGCCCTGAATAACGCAATTTTCCTCCATGAATTTACTACCAAATACCAGCCGCGCCATGGCGATAGAATCTTTTGCTCGCTCTGGTGAAGTAATTGACCCCATAAACGGTTTGGCGGAGTAGCGGAGATGTGCATACACCATATCCAGATGCCGTTTGTTGACTGGTATATCAACAGGTTCGCATACAGTTCCACCTGAGTGATTTAGCCATGGGGACTGATAGGCAAGCTTCACAAAGTTTTCAAAATCTTCCAAAGTCGCATAGCGCCGACCTTTGTCAAGATCGTGTACAAATGGTGGGCCGTAGGATGGCATTAAAACTAGATGCTTTCCACCCAGAATAATAGAGCGATCTTTATGTCGTGCGTGCATTTTAAACTCAGCGGGTGCAGTACTGCAAAGATGTTTTGCCAGGCCGTCATCAAATCGGACACGCTCACCCACAACGTCTGCACCTGCGTTTTTAAAAAGTTTAAGTGCTTCTTCATCGCCTCGAAATTCAATGCCAATTTCTTTTAAAATCCAGTCAGCATGGACTTCAATATTTGTAAGTGTGTCTTCACTTAAAAGCTCATATGTTGGAATTTTACGCCTGATGATTGCGCTAAAATTATTACTTAATGCAGCAGTTTTTCGCTTAGCAAGCCGAGCAGTTCGTCCACTCCGCGTTGGTGAGTTATTACTTAATTCCTCTGCCATTCTCAAAGTCCTCCGAAGGCCAATAAGAAATTAAATTGCACTCTATATTGCTTACATCAGCAAGCGAAGAAAACGACTAGAACTGTCGTTGGGTATTTTGGTTATTTAAAAAATTTTTGAAGAAAACTATATAAAACAGTGAGCTGCAGCAGAAAAATGAATCATCTTATCATCTGCTACGGCTCAAATTATGAGTTAGTTTTGTAGATAACTCTCAAGTGTATCATCCATGGCATCTTTCCATGGTGTGTGATGCGCTGGTGCCATGGTTCCCGTGATTACAGATTTATAACTGTTGTCACGGAAGGTCATGATGTTCTGCTTTTTATGCCCTTTCCATTGCTTGAAAGCGATACATGCTTCTTCGATGTCAAAGGTTGGATAGTCTGTTTCATCAATCAGTTCTTTTGTATAATCACCTTGATACCAAATACATTGATAATCATCTTCAAGTGCATCTTCGCGCGCAACACGGTCTGCTACATCAGCTTCCATCTCTGCTTTTGAAGGGGTTGAAATTTTGCCCATGATAACATCCCGCGCCCACCATGCTTGCGCATCAAACATGTTAAAGGTGAACCACTGATCCTGCATTCCGAGATAAAAAAGCGCGGGATTATGAATGTAAGCTACACCTTTATAAAGATCAGAAGAAGCCAGACGGTTAACAGTGCGAAGTTTCAAACTTTCTTCCATGAACGGGAAGTGGTGCAGATAGCCAGTACAAAGGATGATGGCATCAACATCTTTGGTGGTACCGTCTTTAAACGTACAGGTATTGCCCTCAACCTTGGTAAGAAGCGGAACCTCTTGCCAATTGTCCGGCCAGTTATAACCCATTGCAGCTGTTCGGTGGCTAACGGTAATTGTTTTTGCGCCATACTTCCAACATTGAGAGCCAATGTCTTCTGCTGAATACGACGTACCGATAATCAGGATATCCTTGTCTTTAAATTCAACGGCATCACGGAAATCATGTGCATGTAAAACACGGCCATTAAAACGATCTAACCCGTCAAAAGAAGGAACATTCGGCGTAGAGAAATGCCCGCTGCAACAAACAACATTATCAAATTGCTCGGTGGTTACTTCGTCTTTTACCAAATCATGTGAGGTGACATGAAATTTCTTTGAATTCTCATCCCATCCAACATTGCGAACAGGTGTGCGAAAACGTATCCAGTCACGAACGCCAGCCTTTTCAACACGCCCCTGGATGTAATCAAAGAGAACAGCACGAGGAGGGTATGATGCAATTTGCTTGCCGAAATGTTCTTCAAAGGAATAGTCCGCAAACTCCAGACCTTCTTTGGGGCCGTTAGACCATAGGTAGCGATACATGGAACCATGCACGGGTTCACCATATTCATCCAAACCAGTGCGCCAAGTGTAATTCCATAAACCACCCCAATTGTCCTGCTTTTCAAAGCAAACTATTTCAGGGATATCTTCGCCATTGTTTTTAGCAGATTGAAAGGCTCTTAATTGCGCCAGACCCGATGGACCTGCTCCAATTACGGCAACACGTTTAGACATACAATTTTCTCCCATAAAACTTATAACATAAGAATAACTACAATATCACGCCAAGCCCAAAGCCTCTTTGCGTGCTCTGGCCCAGGTGTTTAATAGGTGGTCGACTATCAAGCCCATGAATGCAACACAAAGACCGAGAATAAGACCATTTCCTATTCCGTCTTTATCAGAGAGCGAGCCAACAATTAACTCACCAAGGTCAGCGGTACTGCCAATCAATGCACCAATGATGACCATGGCTAAGGCAAACATTACTGTCTGGTTGATGCCCAAGACAATGTGAGGGAAGGCCAGTGGTAGCTCGATTGAGAACAATCTCTGCATACGACTAACGCCTGACATGGAGCCTGCGTCTTGCAAGGCTGGCGATACATTTCTCAAACCTTCAACCGTATAACGCATCGCTGGGATCATGGCATATGGCGTAATCGCGATGAGAACCGCAGTGTTCGATACGTTGAATAGCATGATGGCTGGAATAAGGTAAATGAAGGAAGGGAAAGTTTGTAGCGTATCACATATGATCAGAATAACCTTTGTAGCTCTTTTACTTTGCGCACAGAGGATGCCAATCAGGCCACCAAGGAAGACGGCAACCAGAACAGCAATGCTTGTAAGGTAAGCTGTAATCAGCGCTCTGTCCCACCAATCGGTTAATGCGATAAACAATAGATAAGCGCTTACAATCAAGGCTGAGCGTATGCCGCCAATAATATATCCAATACCAGCAATTAGGATAAAGGTCGCAAGAACAGGCATTCCAAGAAATGCAGTTTTTATTGGCGACAAAACATCTTCAAAGAACCAGGCTTTAAATGTCTCTAAGGATGAATACCAGTTTTCCACCATCCAATCTACACCCGCTTGCCAGAACCAGTCTGTCGTGATGCCCTTATTCGTGTCGATGATGAAGAAATAATTGATACCATCACCAAAGATTAGTCTTCCAATCAGCGCTAGGATAATGCCACCAATCAAAATGGCTAGCAGAATAAATTTATTTCTATGGCGCTGAGAAAAACTAAGATCGGCAAAATAGTCTATTTGTTTGTTCGCCCAAGCCAGCGACAGCTTATCAAGCACAATGGCAATTAAAACGATGCAAATACCAAGCTCCAATGCCTTGCCAATTCGAAGACTGTTAAGGGCTTTTAGAAGATCATCACCCAAGCCTTGCGCACCGATCAAAGACGCAATCACAACCATGGCGAGACATTGCATGATAACTTGATTGACGCCGATTAATATATTCTGGCGTGCGGTTGGAAGCATTACGCCATACATAAGTTGGAAACGCGTGCACCCGCTCATTAGACCAGCTTCAACGACTTCTGCAGGAACAGCCTTTAGTCCCAGAAGCGTTAATCTGATCATGGGTGGCGTTGCATAAATCACAGTTGCAAGTGCCCCTGCGTGATCCCCAAGCCCAAACAAAACAATCATGGGAACAAGATATGAAAACGCTGGCATTGTCTGAGCAATGCCAAGGATAGGGGTAATCACAGCTTCAAATTTTTTGCTGCGAAATGCCAAAATCCCTAAAACCAAACCAAGTATAACAGAAATAAGCGCCGCTATTAAAACCAGGGAAAGGGTTTTCATCGTCGGTTCCCATTGCCCGAATATTGAAATATAGGCCAGGGAGATGCCAACCAGTGCTGCCAGCTTTTTACCGCCGAGATTATAGCCAAGCAATGTTGCGCCACCAAAGACAACTGTCCAGGGAAGACCCGGCAATTCTGCCCAAGGATTATCACTGATAAAGTCCCAACTTGTAAAAGTCACAATTGTTTTGATACCACCGACCAGAAACTCACGTATTGATTGAATAAAGAACAGGACAAACCAGGATAATGACCGTGTCATTTCTTTTACAAGTGAAACCTCTTCGGTATCTTCCAATGCGGGATTATAAATCTCAACGCTAATCCAATCGAACATGATATATTTGATCGTATCAGTAAGCCACTGTGGGAGCCATGCAATTGCAGCTGGTAAACGCCACAGCATATTAAGATAGGGATCATCTGAAGGATTAATCAGATTGTAAAGCAAGAGAAAAACAACCAGCAATATGCCGAATTGGAAGAGCTTATTTTGTTTGTATAAAGTTGCCATCATCACTCTCCAAACATTCACTGAGCATCTTTGCCGAATAATACGTGAATAATCGATTTACGGTTGAGAACGCCTACGGTTTTGCCTTTATCGTTTACAACAGAAACCGGCTTGCTTTCGTTCAAGACCGCTTCTGCGACGGTTTCGATGATGGCATCGTCTGGAACGGTAAGACTACTTGCCTTAGCTGATTTATCCTGTTTTTCCATGATGTCGCTGCATTTCAATACTTTTTCACGCGGAACTTCATTGGTGAACTTGGCGACATATTCTGATGCCGGATTAAGAACAATATTGGCAGGCTTATCGATTTGCTCGATGATACCGTCTTTCATGATTGCAATTCGATCAGCCAATCTGAGAGCCTCATCAAAATCATGGGTCACAAATAAAATGGTTTTATTTAAAAGCCCTTGTAAGCGCAGGAACTCGTCTTGCATTTCTTTGCGGATGAGAGGGTCAAGCGCAGAAAAGGGTTCATCCAGAAACCAGATGTCTGGCTCAACTGCTAAAGAACGTGCAATGCCTACGCGTTGTTGTTGTCCGCCAGAGAGTTGTCTGGGATAGTAGTTCTCTCTACCGCTAAGGCTAACCAGCTCAACCATTGCAGCTGCGCGCTCTATGCTTTCAGCAGTACTCATGCCTTTTACTTGAAGCGGGAAGGCGATATTTTCCAGCACCGTCTTGTGCGGGAGGAGTGCGAAGCTTTGAAATACCATCCCCATTTTATTTCGGCGAAGTTCAATAAGCTCTTTTGAATTCATTGCCAATAGGTCTTCGCCGTCAACGAAAATCTTGCCAGCTGTGGTATCTGTCAGGCGCGAAATACAGCGCAAAAGGGTGGATTTTCCTGAGCCAGACAGCCCCATGACGACTAGCATTTCGCCTTTATGCACCTCAAAGGAGGCGCCGTTTACGCCAAAGATACAACCTTCATCTTTGAATTTTTGAACATCAATTTCGCCATTTGTTTCGCGCATCAGCGCTTGTGTGCTATCGCCAAAAATTTTGTAAACTGACTCACACTTAATAACCGGTTGGTTTTTATTAGCCGGCGATTGATTACTCATTCTAGTTGTTCCTCAGGCCATTTTAGAATGGCTTTTGTATTGTGTTCAAATATTCACCTATCAGGAAGCTGAGTTTCTTGATAAGAAAACATTTGATTTTTGAGATTGAAAACCTCCCCCAATTTAAAATTGGGGGAGACCTTGGAGGTAAACATTAACTTATCAACTTAAGAAAATGCATATAATCCTATTACTGAGTGAAAGGCTTCCACACAGCTTCGTTTTCAGCCAACCACTTTTTGGCAGCATCCTCGTGGCTTAGCTTTTCAATATCAACAAGTGCAGCCATCTGGCCGATTTGCGTTGTTGTGAAAGACAGTTTGCTGAACATTTTATATGCTTTTGGATGTGTTTTAGGGAACTGGTAGTTAGCAGCTTTCTTCAACCAGCCTTTTGGTGAACCACAAGAACCATCGCCACCATCTTCTTTACGGCAACCTTCTGTAAATTCAGGGAATTCAAGGAAGACAAAGCCGTCAGCATCCGTGAAGTTAGGTGTCCAGTTAAACGCAATAATACCACGTTTTTCTTTCTTAGCTGATTCAAGCTCAGCCCAGATAGCGTCCGCAGAACCTGCAAATGTCACTGTGTATTTGTCTGCAAGACCAAGCGCTTCAAGACGCACAGGCATTAGATCACCGTGCCAGCTTTGTGGACCTTCTAACCAACGGCCTTTGCCACCTGAGTCTGCTGTTGCAAATACTTCAGGGCAATCTTTCAAAGCTTCCCAGTTAGGAAGGCCAGGGCATAGGTTCATTTCGATCACGTAGCCAGGAACACCCATTTCTTCCAGTGTTGATGCTTCATGCGTACCAGCATCAATGACGCCACCAGCTTCCATTGCGTTGTAGAATGAAGCGCCAAATGTTGACTGCCAAACTTCGTGTGAAATTGTTACGTCACCATTACGGATAGCTTCATAAACACCTTGCGAGTCAGCTGGTACGTATTCAACGTTATTACCCATACTTTCAAAGATGCCACCGATAACATGTGCCATCACAACCTGGCTTGACCAGTTATGTGTTGGAATGACGATTGGCTTTTTAGAGTCCGCAGCTACTGCAAAAGATGCAGCTAGCATGCCTGCACCAACTAGGGCTGATGTTGCCATAAGTTTAGTAAGTTTCATTTCTTCTCTCCCATTTCTTTTTTCAAAGATGTTGCGCCGTTTCTCTCTCCAATTGCTCATTTTAGGACTTCGACGCGATATCCATAATGAGTAAAAAAATGCCCAGCATATCAGGCTAGGCATTAATCTTTTAAATATCCAGTGTGTTGTCTTTTTCCCATTGTGAGAAATGAGATGTAAAGTCATTCCACTCTTGATGTTTCATCTTTAAATATGCATTGGAGAATTCATCCCCCATTGCAGATTTCAAACCCTTGTCTTTATCGTATTCACGCAGGGCATCCAACATATTAAGCGGAAGACGAGGCGCACCACGTACCTTATGACCATCTGCGTACATGTCAATATCATGACGCTTGCCCGGATCAGCCTGCGTGCGAATACCATCAAGTCCCGCAGCAAGTATAACTGCCTGCAAGAGATACGGGTTTGTTGCACCGTCAGGTAGGCGTAATTCAAAACGTCCAGGACCAGGAACACGAACCATGTGTGTGCGGTTATTACCTGTCCAGGTTACCGTGTTAGGTGCCCATGTAGCACCAGACATCGTGCGTGGTGCGTTAATGCGCTTATAGCTGTTAACGGTTGGATTGGTAATAGCAGCCAAGGCTGAGGCATGTTTCATAATGCCGCCAAGGAAGTGCTTTCCTTTTTCAGATAAACCAACTTCGCCTGTTTGACCTTCGCCTTTGTCTTTATCGTTTGTTGCAAAGACATTTACCTTTGAAGCAGAGCCAGGTGCATCCCAAACTGAAATATGAGCATGACAGCCATTACCCGTTAAACCTTCAACAGGCTTCGGCATGAAAGTTGCTCTAAACCCATGCTTTTCAGCAACAGACTTTGTCATGAATTTGAAGAAGGAATGCTTGTCTGCTGTTTTTAAAACATCATCAAATTCCCAGTTCATTTCAAACTGTCCATTCGCATCTTCGTGATCGTTTTGGTAAGGTCCCCAGCCTAATTCCAACATGTAATCACAAATCTCACGCACGACATCATAGCGACGCATTACTGCTTGCTGGTCGTAACAAGGTTTTGCAGCTGTATCGAACGGGTCAGAAATCTCTGTGCCTTCTGGTGTCAGCAAGAAAAATTCAGCTTCAATGCCTGTTTTAACATGCATGCCTTCACTTGCCGCTTCATCGATTAATCGACGCAAAACATTTCGAGGTGCTTGTGCAACATCTTCGTCTTCCATCACACAATTGCCCGCAACCCAAGCGACTTCTTTTTTCCATGGGAGTTGAATAACAGATGCAGGATCAGGAACTGCCAGCATATCAGGATGCGCTGGTGTCATATCAAGATATGTTGCAAAACCTGCAAAGCCCGCACCATCTTCTTCCATATCTGCGATTGCTGATGCAGGAACAAGTTTTGCGCGCTGCCCACCGAATAAATCGGTGAATGAAATCATGAAATATTTAATGCCTTTATCTTCGGCGAATTTGGCAAGTTTTGATGCCATATGTTTGCTCCCTCCCAAGAGTCTAAATGCTATAAATTAGTAATCTCCATTACGCCCCGGTATCCAATTCGTGCCTGCCAGAGGTACACCAGACATCGCAGAAGCCTCTACTGTCAAGGCACACATGTCTTCAGGCTCTAAATTGTGAAGATGGTTTTTGCCACAAGCACGCGCAATAGTTTGTGCTTCAAGGGTCATAACTTTCAAATAGTTTGATAAGCGACGTCCACCAGCGATCGGATCAAATCTTGCCATGAGTTCTGGATCTTGTGTCGTAATACCAGCAGGGTCTTTGCCCTCATGCCAGTCATCATACGCTCCAGCCGTAGTGCCCAATGCATTATATTCTGCTTCCCAACGTGGGTCATTATCACCCAATGCAATAAGTGCAGCCGAACCAATTGCAACCGCATCTGCACCAAGCGCCATTGCCTTTGCAACGTCTGCACCTGTACGAATGCCACCAGAAACAATTAACTGTACCTTGCGATGCATGCCCATATCCTGAAGCGCTTGAACTGCAGGGCGAATACAGGCAAGCGTTGGTTGACCAACATTTTCAATGAAGACATCTTGCGTTGCTGCTGTACCACCTTGCATGCCATCTAGCACAACAACATCCGCGCCAGCCTTGACAGCAAGTGTTGTATCAAAATAAGGCCGCGCACCGGCTACCTTGATATAGATTGGTACGCGCCAGCCAGTAATTTCGCGTAACTCAAGAATTTTAATTTCCAGATCATCAGGGCCAGTCCAATCAGGGTGACGACAAGCTGAACGTTGGTCAATACCTTTTGGAAGGTTGCGCATTTCTGCAACACGGTCTGAAATCTTTTGTCCAAGCAACATCCCACCGCCACCAGGCTTTGCACCTTGGCCGACCACAACTTCAATCGCATCAGCTTTACGCAGATCATCCGGGTTCATACCATAGCGCGAGGGCAGATATTGATAGACAAGCTTGGAGGAATGACCACGCTCTTCAGGTGTCATGCCACCATCACCAGTTGTGGTTGATGTACCAGCGGCATTTGCACCACGGCCAAGCGCTTCTTTTGCAGGGCCTGAAAGAGCGCCAAAGCTCATGCCAGCAATGGTAATTGGAATATCAAGTTCAATCGGATTTTTGGCAAACCGTGTACCAAGCGTAACACTGGTTTCACATTTTTCGCGGTAACCTTCTAGCGGATAGCGTGAAATAGATGCGCCCAAAAATAGCAAATCATCAAAATGTGGAACTTTACGTTTTGCGCCACCGCCACGAATGTCATAAATGCCTGTTGCTGCAGCACGGCGGATTTCAGCATTGATAGGATCTGTAAACGTTGCAGATTTAATCGGCGCTGTTTGCGGAATACCATCTTTTGGTTTGTTGATTTCATTCATCTTTTTGGTTTCCTAATAAGCGCCAGCATTATCAATATTAAAGTTATAGAGTGTGCGGGCAGAACCATACCGTGTAAACTCTTCAGGCTTTGCATCAGCCCCTGCACGTTCAAGCAGGTCTTTTAAAATTTCTATATGTTCGGAGCGCATTTCTTTTTCTTCACAATCAGCGCCAAGGCTTTTGACTTTGCCGCGCACAAAAAAGCGCGCTTCATAACAACTATCGCCAAGCGCGTCGCCCGCATCACCAAGAACAACCAGATTACCTGATTGCGCCATGAAAGCAGACATGTGACCAATGTTGCCATGAACAACAATATCAATGCCTTTCATGGAGATACCACAACGTGATGATGCGTTGCCTTTAATAACCAAAAGTCCGCCGTGCCCGGTAGCGCCTGCATATTGGCTGGCATCGCCTTCAATGATTACTGTGCCAGACATCATGTTTTCGGCAACACCTGGCCCTGCAGAACCATCGATATGAACAGTAGCTTCCTTGTTCATGCCAGCGCAATAATATCCTGTAGAACCGCGTACCGTCACTTCAATTGGCCCATCAAGACCACAGGCAATAGCGTGACTGCCTTTGGGATTGATTACTTCCCAAACACGTTGATTGGTGTCTGCTTTTTGTGATTGAAGTGTCGAATTTACTTCGCGCAACTCGGTTGTCGCCATATCAAGAGTTTGCATAATCAGTGGCTCCAAAAATATACAGTTGCTGGTTCTGGTTCCCAAACTTTTGCATCTTCAATACCTGGTAGATTTACCAAAGCGCGATATTCAGAACCAAAAGCTACATATTGATCTGTCTCAGCCATAACAGCAGGCTTACATGCAATCGGATCACGTACAACGCCGAAACCATCTTTAGTTCCAACAACGAAAGTGAAGAACCCATCTAGGTCTTCAAGGCTGGATTCTAATGCTTCACCAAGGTTGCTTCCATTTTGCATTTTATAGCTTAGGTAGGCCGCACCGACTTCGGTGTCATTTTCTGTTTCAAAGGTCATACCTTCACGCTTTAATTTGCGGCGAAGACTGTTGTGATTTGAAAGCGAACCATTATGCACAAGACACTGGTCTGATCCTGTGGAAAAAGGGTGAGCGCCCATCGTTGTAATAGCCGACTCAGTTGCCATTCTTGTGTGGCCAATGCCGTGCGTTCCACTCATGGAGGCAACATCGAAGCGTTCAGCCACATCTTTTGGCAGGCCAACTTCTTTATAAATTTCGATGATATCACCTGTACTCATAGTACGTATGTTTGGACGCAATTCACCAAGCGCGGACTTAATATCATCAATGCGCGTATGGGAAATTTCCAGAACTGCATGAGTGTCTTTAACAGACATTGATACTTGCGCACCAGTTGTATTTTCCAGATCTTTTTCTAATGTAGAAAAATCAGCATCAGGGTCGTCAGACTGTATAGTCAGCTTCACTTTGCTGTCTTTATCAGAGCCGTAAATTGCAATACCAGCACTATCAGGGCCTCTGTCTGTCATTGTGACAAGCATGTCTGTAAGCATCGAGCCAAGCTTTGGTTCAAGTGCTTTATCTTTTAAAAATAATCCAACAATTCCACACATAGGTTAGCCTTAATTTTTTTTCTAACTTCAAAAACGCTAACATCAAAAATTATGCGTTTCAACTCTTAGGAATGATTTTTTCTTCACAGGCAAAATTTTTTTACTAGCCAAATCTAATTTTTTGCGCTTTCATTATAAATGGAGGGGGAGTGTTTTCTTCTGTTTATAACATTCCCAAACGTAACTAAAACTTTTAGGGAGACTTGTTTTGGAAGAACAATTAGCAAATTTGGTCAAAGAAGTGGCCGAATTGAAAGCAGCAAATGCGGTAGGCAATACCGTTACTGCTGAGATTTATTATTATCTGACGATACCTTTAATGATATTAATTCACGTTGGATTTTTAATGTATGAAATGGGTGCTTCTCGCATGAAAAATGTGCTGGCATCCGGTTTGAAAAACATTTTGGCTTTTGCCTTCATGATACCAACATTTTATTATTTCGGTTGGTGGACTTATTGGGCATTCCCGACAGGGTTTAATTTTGGTGTTGGGCCAAATGGTATATCCGGCCTTGAATATGCGGCAGCGGCAGCTAATCCTGCTGGTGCAGTGATGGGACCAAATCTGGGTGATAGTGCAACAGGTGTATTCTGGGGCGCATTCACCCTCTTTGCTTGTGCAACCGCATCTATTATGTCTGGAGCGGTGATTGAACGTATTCGCTTGGTACCTTTTGTTGTACTTGCAATTATCCTTGGTTCATTTGCCTGGGTGATAGCAGCAGCATGGGGATGGCACGCAGATGGCTGGCTTGTTACCAAATGGGGCTTCCACGACTTTGGCGCTTCTGGCGTTGTGCATATGATTTCAGGCTTCTTCGCGCTGGGTGTCCTTATTCATCTAGGACCACGTATCGGTAAATTTAATGCTGATGGTACTGCCAATCATATCGCAGGTCACAATATGCCAATGACCATGGTTGGTCTAATGTGCATTATTGTAGGTTTCTGGGGTTTCTTGATGGCCTGTCTGATTTTCCCGGGTGAGGCTTGGTCTTGGTCTACTACCAGTTTTACCAACATCTACGGTACGCCAATGAACCTTTCAGCACTTACTTTTAACCTGTTAATGGCAATTGCAGGTGGTATCATTGGAGCATGGATGACAACGCGTGATCCATTCTGGATGATGTCTGCTGGTCTTGGCGGTATTATTTCTACAGCCGCTGGTTTGGACATTTACTGGCCACCAATGACATTTGCTATCGCATTCATCGGTTGTGCATGGGTAATGCCATGGTCAGCCAAAATGCTGGAAAAAATGGGCATTGATGATGCAGTTGGTGCAGTTACCGTTCACGGCGTACTGGGTGCTTATGCATTAATCGTTCTTGGCATTGTAGCAAGCGGTTATCCATCAGCAGCAGCTGAAGGTGCAGCAACAACCAGCTTCTTCGGACAACTTGGTGGAACAATCGTTATGGCTCTTATCGGCTTTGTTCCTGGCTACATCTGTGCATTGATATTCAAAAAAATGGGTATCCTTCGCACCAGTGAAGCTGTTGAAATTGCCGGGCTTGATATATCGGAAGTTCCAGCAGTTGCATATCCAGAAGGTATGAACACACCATCAGCAACACCTGCTGAATAATCAAAATAACCATTGGGCAAGCTTTTTAACTTGCCCAATCAATTTAACATACGAACTGTGTTCGTAAATTAATTAAGGAGATTACCATGATTGGTGCACCTTTTGAAAACTGGAGCGATGTTGCAGGCGCTTCATATTATACTGGACTTGGTGGGGGCGAATTAATCTGGCTCGTCATTTCAATCGTACTTTGTGTATTGGCGATTCTGGTCGGCCATAATCACGAGAAAAAAGCCAATTCCAAATAATCATATGCTTTTTTGAAAAATTAAAGGCCGCTTTTCAACAGCGGCCTTTTTTATTTCAGCCATTCTGTGAATAAAATTTACCTGATAGGAAAAAAATTTACCTCTTAATATTGCCTTTCTGCTCAGACTAGGTTCAAATCAAACAACACATTTTTTATGGGAGAGAGAAAAAATGACATCATCCTGGAGATTTTCCGCATTAGCAGAACGCCACCGCGCACTTGGGTCTGAACTTGAAGACTGGGGCGGGATGGGCACAGCCTGGAGCTACGATAAAGACCAGGAAGAAGAGTATCTGGCAATTAGAACCAAAGCTGGCATTATGGATGTGTCTGGCCTTAAGAAGGTTCATCTTGTGGGTCCTCACGCTGGTCAAGTCGTAGATCGCGCTACAACGCGTAATGTAGAAAAAATTCAACCGGGCAAATCCCGCTATGCATGTATGTTGGATGATCGCGGAAAATTTATTGATGACTGCGTAATATACCGTATGGGGCCAAACAGCTGGATGGTTGT
>CALDZF010000134.1 GCA_937944165.1 uncultured Rhizobiaceae group bacterium
ATATTTGTCTTGGATTAAATGAAGATATTCAATCAATAAATCACGGTTGCGCTCACCTTCACCAATCAAGGCATTAACTTCATTCAGTGAAGCTTCGTCTAATTGACGGCCTTTTGTATGGTGAGATTTTTTACCTTTGCCGCGTTTTGGCTCATCTGGTGAAAAATGCTGATTCATTGAAGTATTCCCGATTATAGATTCAACAATAATATGTCTTGATTATTGGGTTGGAAAGCGACTGTCTACGACTTATCTTAATGCGTAGACGGCTGGTATAAAGTTAGCCTACTATCCGACCGGGAACCCTGTCCGGTTTTAACACTAATATCACAAGGATGACTTTCGACAAGTCACATTTATATTTTTCCTGAAATAATAATAATTTTCACAGGATGAATAATACAAACACTAAGGATTTTTTTGAATGTCACTCCCCGAACAAATGCAGGCAATTGAAATTAAATCACCAGGAGGCCCAGAAGTCCTAAAACCCGTTACACGTCCTATACCTGAGCTTGGTAAAAATGAAGTCCTCATTAAAGTTGCTGTGGCAGGCGTAAATCGCCCTGATTGTCTGCAACGTATGGGTGGTTACCCACCTCCTGCTGGTGCTTCTGATATTCCAGGCCTTGAAGTTGCTGGCGAGATTAGTACTATTGGTTCTGATGTTGATACGTCAAATATCGGCAAACAAGTCATGGCGCTTGTTCCCGGTGGTGGTTATGCAGAATATGTCAACGTCGATATTAGCAATACACTTACCATTCCTGCAGGTTTATCCATGAAGGAAGCAGGCGCAATTCCAGAAACCTTCTTTACTGTTTGGCATAATGTCTTTCAGCGTGGTGGATTAATTTCCGGAGAGACGTTTATGGTGCATGGCGGCACAAGCGGCATTGGTACGGCGGCCATTCAGCTTGCAAAAGCATTTGGCGCAAAAGTAATCGCGACGGCTGGTAGTGATGAGAAATGCGAAGCCTGCCTGAAACTGGGTGCTGATCACGCCATTAATTACAAAACCGAAGTCTTTGAAGATCGCACAAAAGAAATCACGCAAGGCAAAGGCGTTGATGTTATTCTTGATATGGTTGGCGGTTCTTATACAGGTCGCAATTACAAAGCCGCCGCCATGGACGGGCGCATTGTACAGATTGCCTTTCTGGGTGGACCTAAAGCTGAGACCAACTTTCTACCTGTCATGCTCAAGCGATTAACGCATACCGGTTCAACACTTCGTGCGCGTTCTGTCGAGTTTAAGGCTCAAATAGCGTCAGAACTTCAAGAAAAGGTTTGGCCTTTGATTGAAATCGGCAAGGTCAAGCCTGTTATGGACAGCACATTTACGCTTGAAGACGCAAGCAAAGCGCATGAACGTATGGAATCAAGCGGTCATATTGGCAAGATTGTTTTGAAAATCTAATGTTGGGTTGATCGCAATAATAATACGACGGGTATTATGCCTGCTGCAATGATAAGCAAACAACCAACAGCAGCTTCTTCAACACGCGCTTGGGATGCGTAATCATAGACATGTGTTGCCAAGGTATTCATACCAAAGGGGCGCAACATTATCGTTGCAGATAGTTCTTTAACAACCTCAACAAAAACTAAAAGACCAGCACTGATAATAGCAGGACGCATAATCGGTATTAATATTGTTCTTAAGACTTGCTGCCTGCTTCTGCCCAAATTTCTTGCTGCCATATCAATATTAGGCGAAATTTTTTGAAAGCCGTTGCTCAAATTCCCCTCTGCCATAGCCATAAAACGAATGACATAGGCAAAGACAAGCGCAGCACCAGAACCTGTTAAGAGTAAGCCAGTGGAAATTCCAATCGTGGCTTTCAAAAAACTATCCAGTTGATTATCAAATGTTGCAAGTGGCAGGAAGATGCCCAACGCAATCAAAGTTCCAGGCACTGCATATCCAGAAGATGCAATACGGACAACTTTATTTAGGAGTGGTAAGTTTGTAACCCGTAATGTGTAAGTTAATAATAACCCAATTATAATCGCAAGAATGGCCGCAACGACACCAAGACTTAGGCTGGTAATCAATGCAGTTGTTAATTCTTGCGAAATTACATTTGAGAAATTACTAAGAGCGTATTTTCCAAGGATGAATATAGGCACTCCAAAACCCAGCAGAACTGGCAAAAAGCATAAAACCAAAGCCAACCATTTTTTGCCGCCAGTTATAGATCTGCGCACAATGATTGCATTTGAACTAAGCGCTTTTGTTTCATGAAACCTTCTATCCCCTCTACTGATACCTTCAAGAGCTATAAGGCCTATAATGATTATCAGAAGAAAAATTGCGATTTGTGCGGCACCCGCAAGATCACTTTGATTAAGCCAAACAGAAAAGATCGAAAAAGTTAGCGTTTGCGTTCCCATATGTTCGACCGCACCAATATCATTGATTGTCTCCATCAATGCCAAGGTGACACCTAGAATGATTGCTGGTCTTGCGAGCGGTAAAATAACTTTGGTAATCAACGTTAAACGTGTGGCGCCCAGAACTCGTGCGCTATCCAGAATATTAGTTCCTTGCAATAAAAACATTGTTCGTACTGATAAATAGACATATGGAAAAAGTACCAAACCCATAACAATAATTGTACCTGTTATGGATCTGAAATCTGGAAACCAATACTCTCTGGGCGAACTAAAACCCCCTATTGCCCTTACCAGAGTTTGGATTTCTCCCGTATAAGATAAGAATTCAACAAAAGCATAAGCCGAAATATAGGTTGGCACAGCTAGTGGCAACATTAACATCCATTGCAGTGTGCGGCGCAATGGAAAGTCGTAATATGTAACAAGCCAAGCGCATGAAGTGCCAACAGTTGCAGTGAATAAGCCAACTCCCAATAACAACAAAAATGTTGTCCAAGTAGCGCTTGGCATGATTGTTGTTGCTATATGGTAGAAACTTTCAAAGTCCCCCCCTAAGGCAATTATAAACAGAGCTGATATTGGCAGGCACAGCAATAGCGAGAAAAATCCTGTAATAGCGACTAGCTTGCCACTATTACGGATTTTAAATCGGTTACTTTGTTTGGATAAGTTTAGTGCAATCAACTTTGTGGGCCGTTATCATATCCTACTTTATCAACCAATCTTGATGCTGCCTTACGAAGTTTTGCAATCGCGTCAAGCCCCAGAGTGTCTGGCTTTATTTCACCAAAACCAGCAACAGTAGCAGAAGGTTTAGCACCTGGTTTAACCGGGTATTCATAAACCTGTTCTGCATAAATTTCCTGAGCTGTACCACTGGAAAGGTATTCCATCAATTTAATAGCAGACTCTTTATTGGGTGAATGTTTTGCCAATGCCATGCCTGAAACATTGACATGCGTACCCCGTCCATTAGAGTTTGGGAAAATGACCTTTATGGATTCTGCCCATTCTTTTTGTTCAGGGTTTTTCTCATTATTCTGCATCAAGCCAACATAATAGGTATTACCAATGCCAAGATCGCATTCACCCGCAAAAATGGCCTTGGCTTGTGCTCTATCGTTGCCATCAGGCTTCCTTGCTAAATTACTTCTAACCTTGCCTAGCCATTGTTCGGTAAAATCCTCGCCCTTATTCGCAATCATTGAGGCAAATAGTGCTACATTATAAGCATGTTGGCCAGAACGTGTACAAATGCGCCCTTTCCACTCAGACTTAGCCAGATCTTCATATGTTAAGTCGTTTTGGGTAACGCGTTCTTTTGATGCAAAAATCACGCGCCCACGAATGGTAAGACCAAACCAGGTATCATCTGCACTACGAAAGTTTTCTGGTATATTTGACTTAATAGTTTCATTGCTAAGCGTTTGCGTTAAACCCTTCTTTGAAATTTCCGATAAACGACCAATATCAACCGTCATAATAACATCTGCAGGCGAATTAGCAGCTTCTGCTTCAAGTTTTTCAATCATACCTTTTTTTAAAAACTGAACCTGCGTTTTAATACCTGTTTGCTTTGTAAATTCATCCAAAACGGGTTTAATCAAATCCAATTGACGGTAAGAATAGATATTCACAGTCTCAGCAAGTGCCGTATTTGCAAGTGTTGAAAATGCAGTTGCGCCAAGAATGATTTTCAAGATGTTTTTCATAATATACCTTTAAGATTTATAACATGACTTAATTTGTCATGTTTATATCCTTGAGGATGATTGTCAATAATAAAGTTGATAAAAAAGGTTTACTTTGTTTGGAATTGTTCTAAAGTAGATTCTACATATACATTTGGGAACCATTATGCGTCTGACAAAACAAACAAATTATGCAATTCGCATCATGATGTATTGTGCTGCAAATAATGGAAAGTTATCCCAAATTCCGGAAATTGCTGCGGCTTACAATCTATCAGAAGCTTTTTTATTCAAAATTTTAAAGCCAATTGTAAAATATGGTTTTGTAGTATCGACACGTGGGCGCAACGGTGGCATTCGTCTTGCCCGCCCTGCGGAAGACATTAAACTATCTGAAATTGTTCGTATTACTGAAGACAATTTCGCCATGGCTGATTGTTTTGATGCTGATGGTACAGACTGCCCTCTTGTAAATCATTGCGGATTAAACTCTGCATTATCAGAGGCTTTGGCCGCGTTCTTTACCGTACTTGATAAATATACAATCAAAGATATTACTGCCAATCAATCACGCATTGATGAACTGTTAGGTCTTCATCTTCTTGAAGGGTATGAAACAAGGCCTAATTAGTAGATAGCATTATGATTTTACAGTCATTTTGCGAGGCGTTTTGCATAAACATTCAGCACCATCTTGTGTAATCAATATCGGTTCTGTTAGCTCTATACCACCATCATCCAACCACAGTGCAGGCATAAAATGAAACGTCATTCCCGGCTCTAAAACAGTTAAATCACCTTGCCTAAAGGACATGGTTCTCTCACCCCAGTCTGGTGGATATGACACGCCTATCGAATAACCGCAGCGGCTATCTTTTTCAAAGCCCAGTTGGTTTAGTTTATTATTGAAAGCATTTGCTATATCTTCACATCGGTTACCCGGTTTTGCTTTTTCCAAACCTACCTCAACAGCTTCCAAAACCGCCTTTTCAGCATCAAGGTATTTTTGCGGCGGCTTTCCAAGATATAAAGTTCGCGATTGAGGACATTGATAGCGCTTATGCGCGCCTGCTATTTCAAAGAATGTACACTCACCTTGTTTTAAAGGCGTATCATCCCAGGTTAGATGCGGCGCAGTTGCATCCATGCCTGAAGGTGCCATTGGCACAATTGCAGGATAATCGCCCCAGTGGCCATCCGCACCGGAAATGGCTGTATGATATATATCAGCAACTAAATCATTCTTGCGCATATCTGGCTCTGCGCGCTCAACAATTATTTTATGCATTTTTTCTACGATACGAGCAGCATAGCGCATATATCTGATTTCTGTTTCACTTTTGATTGCTCTTTGCCAGTTCACTAATCCGGTACTGTCATCAAACTTTGTCTGAGGCAGGTTTTTCAGCAAGGATTTATATGCAGCTGCCGAAAAGTAATAATTATCCATTTCAAGACCAATGGTATTACTCGCCCAATTTTTTTGCTGTATCAGCTTAGAAAGTTCTTCCATTGGATGTTGATCTGGGTTTTGAACGTAAATATCATCATAACCAACTATATTATCTTCTGGCATAAATACAGTTCGCTTGGCACCAAGTGCATCCATGCCACGCCCCCACCAAACAAGTTCACCTTCAAGGGGTACAATCACAGCTTGATGTGTATAAAACGACCAGCCATCATAACCACTTAACCAAGCCATGTTTGAAGGATCGCTCACAACCAAAAGGTTTAGCCCACGCTCTTCCATTGCCAATCGTGTTTTATGTATTCTGTGTCTGAACTCTGCATCTGTAAAATTATTCTTGCTCATTTCAAAGCCTCATAAAACATACTGATTACAAGTTTGCTTTTTGTACAACTATTGGTCAATCCGTTTTAATTGATATATTTATGACACCAATAAAAAAGCCCGCGAGAAGCGGGCTTTAAAATTTATAAAATTATAAAACTTATCTACCGTTAACAGCGTCTTTAAGCGCTTTACCAGCTTTGAATTTTGGTGCTTTAGAAGCTGCTACTTGTACTGTTTCGCCTGTACGTGGATTGCGGGCAGTTGTTGCTTTACGATCTGCTACAGCAAAATTGCCAAACCCTAGCAAACGTACTTCTTCGCCTGAACATAGCGTTTCTTGCACACTGCCAAGTACCGCCTCAACTGCCTCACCAGCTTGTTCTTTATTCATGCTACATTTATTCGCTACCGCCGCGATAAGCTCGTTCTTGTTCATGATGTTATCCCTTCCATGATTAGTATAAAACGACTCATTTACTATAGGCATATAATCTGATTTTTATTGCTATGAGACAACTAAAATCGGCTTAAAATGGCTAAAAACTGCGGTTTCCACGTATTTTAATAGGTGAAACACCTAAAAATTTAATTTAAAGAGAAAATTCCGCTTTAAAAGTATAAAGGCCCGAAGAGATTCGAGCCTTTATATATTTTATTTGCGTCCGTTTTTAATGCGCGACGTTAGCACTATCAACAGAATGTGGTGCCATCATTTCCCGTCTTGCACGTTCAGCATCTTCCAATGTCCATTCAATTGGTACAGGCTTGGATGCAAGTGCATGTTCTAGAACTTCGTCAATTCTTGATACAGGAATAATTTCCATTTCATTTTTTACATTGTCAGGAATATCAGCCAAGTCTTTTGCATTTTCTTCAGGAATGAGAACTTTGGTGATGCCCCCCCGCAGTGCAGCTAGAAGCTTTTCTTTCAACCCACCAATTGGAAGTACGCGGCCTCGAAGTGTAATCTCACCTGTCATGGCAACATTGGCTTTGATTGGTATACCAGTCATGACAGAAACAATCGCAGTTGTCATGCCAACACCAGCAGACGGTCCATCTTTTGGAGTAGCTCCTTCTGGCACGTGAACGTGAATATCAACCTGGTCAAAAGTTGGCGGTTTAATACCAAAATCAACGGCACGTGATCTCACATAAGATGCAGCAGCCGAAATAGATTCTTTCATTACATCTTTAAGGTTACCTGTAACAGTCATCTTGCCTCGTCCAGGCATTGAAACACCCTCAATCGTAAGTAATTCACCACCGACTTCAGTCCAAGCTAAACCAGTTACAACACCAACCTGATCATCTTTTTCCGCTTCACCATGACGGAACTTTGGAACTCCAAGATAATCATCAATATTTTTAGGTGTAATTTTTACGCTCTTTTTTAAGCCTTTCATAATCTCTGTAACTGCTTTTCTGGCAAGCTTTGAAAGTTCACGCTCAAGATTACGAACCCCAGCTTCACGAGTGTAAGTCTGGATTATCGCTCTGATGGCCTCATCACTAATTGAAAATTCTTTTGCTTGAAGCGCATGATCCTTGATAGACTTTGGCAATAGGTGACGCTTGGCAATTTCCAGCTTTTCATCTTCGGTGTAACCAGCAATTCTAATAATTTCCATGCGATCCATCAAAGGCCCTGGAATATTAAGCGTATTGGCCGTTGTAACAAACATTACATTTGATAAATCATAATCTACTTCCAGATAGTGGTCTGAAAATGAATTGTTTTGTTCTGGATCCAAAACCTCCAGCAAAGCTGAGGATGGATCGCCACGGAAATCCATTCCCATTTTATCGATCTCGTCGAGCAAGAATAGAGGATTTGCTTTCTTAGCCTTTTTCATGGATTGAATGATTTTACCAGGCATGGAGCCTATATAGGTGCGTCGGTGACCGCGTATCTCAGATTCGTCACGAACCCCGCCCAAGGCCATGCGGATGTATTCTCTACCTGTGGATTTAGCGAGTGACTTACCCAAAGAGGTTTTACCAACGCCTGGAGGGCCAACGAGACAAAGAATAGGGCCTTTCAGTTTCTTTGTGCGCGTTTGAACGGCTAGATACTCTATGATTCGTTCTTTGACTTTATCCAGACCATAATGATCCTTATCAAGGATTTCTTCAGCCTTGTGCAAATCCGTTTTGATTGGCGAGCGTTTACCCCAAGGGATATTAAGCAACCAGTCAAGATAATTACGCACAACCGTAGCTTCCGCAGACATTGGGCTCATCTGCCTAAGCTTTTTAAATTCAGCTTCTGCTTTTTCCTTGGCTTCTTTTGAGAATTTGGTCTTGTTGATACGGTCTTCAAGCTCTTGCAACTCGTCTTTACCGTCTTCCCCCTCACCTAATTCTTTTTGAATGGCTTTCATTTGTTCATTCAAATAATATTCGCGTTGAGTTTTTTCCATTTGGCGTTTTACACGACCACGAATGCGCTTTTCTACTTGAAGCACAGAGATTTCACTCTCCATCATGCCTATGACATGCTCTAGGCGTTCTCGTACACTGAATATCGCAAGAATATCCTGTTTTTCAGAGATTTTTACCGCCAAATGAGATGCAATCGTATCAGCCAGTTTTGAATACTCATCGATTTGCGACACCGAACTAACGACTTCAGGTGAAACTTTTTTGTTTAATTTCACATAATTTTCAAAATCAGAAACGACTGAACGCGCCAAAGCTTCAATTTCTACCGGATCATCATCAACATCGTCTATGATGTCAGCAATAGCTTCAAAGTATTCTTCACGCGGTGTGAATTTGCGCACTCTTGCGCGAGACACGCCTTCCACTAACACTTTTACAGTTCCGTCTGGTAATTTCAAAAGCTGTAAGACAGATGCAACTGTACCAATTTCATAGAGTGATTCAGGTGACGGGTTATCATCACTTGCATTCTTTTGTGTAAATAGCAGCACCTGACGGTCTGTATTCATAACTTCTTCTAGCGCCGCAATTGACTTTTCACGCCCCACAAACAATGGAACTATCATGTGCGGGAAGACAACAATGTCACGCAATGGCAATAGTGGCAGCACATCGCCGCTACCAAATTCTATTTCATCTGTTTTATCGTTGCTCATGTTTAATCCTTTTTCTGCAAATAAATTTGCTATTTCGAATCTATATTTAAACCTAATGAACCTGAACTAATACTGAATTTGCTAATTATACAAAAATGATTGCTGCCATAGTTAATCCACATAGAAGCAGTATATGTTCCAAGGCTTAATCTACTGTAAATTTGGGGTACAACCCCATGTCATTCAAGGGGCTAAAGCTACTATTTAGCCTTTCCAGCCGCGACATTCATGCATGTTATATATATAAAAAAACCGCCATAATTTTTATTAAGGAGATTTGATTGTTTATTGAAAAAAACAAACTAGGCTCAGTACCTATTAATTTGATTGAAATGGCGTTTGTTATGGTAATAAATAAGAGGTAAAGCTTGTAGAGTGGGTTTTATACCCCAGTCAAAAGTTTTAACGCGGTAGTTCGCCCTCAAAATAAGCGTCTTTCAGATTGGGTAGGTTTTCACGAGCTAATGCATGTTTCGCCCTGCAAACCAAAAGGTTTACTGCGCCTCACGCCTATTATCCGCAAAAATTTGTCCCAGCCATTTTAACCAAATTAATAGATCCTTGGCCTAGGCACTAGCTTCTTTTTCTTCCTTTTTTTCAGAATATATGTAGAGAGGACGCGCATCGCCATCGACTACTTCTTCTGAAATCACAACTTCCTCAACGCCTTCAAGCGCTGGCAAGTCAAACATTGTATCAAGCAAAATACCTTCCAGAATTGAGCGCAAACCACGCGCACCCGTTTTTCTGCCAATTGCACGACGTGAAACTGCTTTTAACGCATCTTCATGGAAAGATAGTTTAACTTCTTCCAGTTCAAACAGGCGTTGATATTGTTTAATCAGCGCATTTTTAGGTTCTGTCAGAATTTGTACCAACGCATCTTCATCAAGGTCTTCCAAAGTTGCAAGCACAGGTACGCGACCAATGAATTCAGGTATTAGACCAAATCGTTGTAAATCTTCAGGCTCTACACCACGAAGAAGTTCACCAGTCTTACGCTCATCCGGATTTTCAACATGAGCAGCAAAACCAATTGATGTTTTTTGACCGCGTTCTGAGATAATCTTTTCAAGACCAGCAAAAGCACCACCACATACAAACAACATATTAGTAGTATCAACTTGCAAAAACTCTTGTTGGGGATGTTTACGTCCCCCTTGTGGTGGTACAGAAGCAACAGTACCTTCCATAATTTTTAAAAGTGCCTGTTGCACACCCTCGCCAGAAACATCGCGTGTTATGGAAGGGTTGTCTGATTTACGAGAGATTTTATCAACCTCATCAATATAGACTATGCCGCGTTGCGCACGCTCAACATTGTAATCTGATGCCTGTAATAGTTTCAGAATAATGTTTTCAACATCTTCACCAACATAACCAGCTTCTGTCAGCGTGGTTGCATCAGCCATTGTAAACGGAACATCGAGGATACGTGCCAAAGTTTGTGCAAGTAGGGTTTTACCACAACCTGTCGGGCCAATTAGCATAATGTTGGATTTTGCAAGCTCAACATCTTGATCTTTTGTAGCGTGGTTCAAACGTTTGTAGTGATTGTGCACTGCTACAGAGAGAACGCGTTTTGCATGTGGCTGACCAATTACATAGTCATCCAATACTTCCATGATTTCTAACGGTGTTGGGATGCCCTCACCTGATTTTACCATTGAAGATTTATTTTCTTCACGGATAATATCCATACAAAGCTCAACACATTCATCACAGATAAAAACTGTAGGCCCTGCGATTAGTTTACGCACCTCGTGCTGGCTTTTACCACAAAAAGAGCAGTAAAGAGTGTTCTTTGAATCACCGCCGCCGCTTCCTGATGTACCGCCGCCTGTATTTGAAATCTTGCTCATAAACTATCCTTGGCCTTTGGTATTTTGTCTATATTTTGTATCATAAGGACACTATTCACCCAATACTATTCAATTTATGTGCCAAACGCATCAAAGCATAATCACGCTTTATTGTTATTTGGTACCGTAACTCAAACATTCATGAGGCAGATTCGCAAGTGCAAATCAGCCTCAACTTATTCTAACCCATAAAACATTCACAGAGGATTAACGAATAACAACACCCTTAAACCAGACTAATATGTGCTTTACTTTTCGTCTGGAACTTCACGTTGCTCAATTACTTTATCGATAATGCCAAATTCTTTTGTCTCTTCCGCAGTCATGAAGTGGTCACGATCAAGCGTCTTTTCAATAGTCTCATAGTCTTGACCAGTATGTTTGACATAAACCTCATTTAAACGACGCTTCATTTTGATAATATCTTGCGCATGACGTTCAATATCTGATGCCTGCCCCTGAAATCCGCCAGAGGGCTGGTGAACCATGATGCGAGCATTTGGCAAGGCAAAGCGCATATCTTTATTACCTGCACAAAGCAGCAATGACCCCATGGACGCTGCTTGCCCCATGCAGAGTGTGGAAACTGGCGGGCGAATGAATTGCATTGTGTCGTAAATCGCCATTCCAGCCGTTACAACGCCGCCAGGTGAGTTAATATAAAGATTGATTTCTTTTTTTGGATTTTCTGCTTCAAGAAACAAAAGCTGCGCTGTGACCAGCATCGCCATACCATCTTCAACAGGACCTGTTAGAAAAATCACACGTTCTTTTAACAATCTTGAAAAAATATCATATGAACGCTCTCCCCTAGCAGTTTGCTCAACAACCATGGGAATTAGGTTCATATATGTTTCAATTGGATCTTTCATAGAGTGATGGCCCCTTCAAGCTGCCGCGAATCTTTATTGACCGTTAAAATAGGCTATGGCGCAGGGAAATTAAAGGGGTAAAGACTGAAAGCTAAAAAAGCGTAACTAAATCATCTATAAATCACTCTCGTTTAGTCGCTCCCCCATTTCAAATGCACGTTTTGCGGGCTTTCCTATGAGTTCTTCCCAAAAAGACGGCGCTAAGCTTAGACCAGGTCTACAGATTTTTAAATTTTCTGCGCTGAAAGCTTCTCCCATTGCAATATCTTGCGATGGGTAAATAGACTGACGAAACTGTTTGGACTTTTGTTCGCTGGCAGTACCCTCATAATGAGTCTTGCCCCTGGCATGCCAAGCGCGTGAAGTTTCTTCTTTAAGCGCTTTCATTTCATCAGGTTCCATAGAAAATTCGCTATCCACTCCCCCTTGCGAACGATCAATTGTAAAATGCTTTTCAATAACGGTTGCACCATATCCAATCGCAGCAATTCCAACGCCTATACCAAGTGTATGATCTGAAAGTCCGACTTGCACGCCAAAACGCTCAGCCATATCTGCAATGGTTTCAAGATTAGCATCTGATGCATTTGCCGGGTATTGGCTGGTGCACTTGAGGAGGATGATATCATCCGTACCACCTTGTTTGGCTGTACGGATTGCTATTTCAATTTCTTCAACGCTTGCCATACCAGTAGAAATAATCACTGGCTTACCTGTTTGGCCAATTCGTTTAATAAGTGGCAGATGCGTGATTTCAAACGAAGCAACCTTATACATCGGCACGTTGAGGGTCTCTAAAAAATCAACAGCAGTTTGATCAAAAGGCGACGAAAAAGCAATCATACCCAGATCATTCGCGGTTTTAAACAATTCCTCATGCCACTCCCAAGGCGTATGCGCTTCTTCATAAAGTCCGTGAAGTTGGCGGCCGTTCCATAGGTTTTTATCATCGTTGATAACGAAATCAGGTTTATTGGATGCTAGCGTAATTGTATCAGCCGTGTAAGTTTGAAATTTCAAGCAATCGACGCCAGTTTCAGCTGCACGTTTGATGATTTCTATCGCACGCTCTTTAGAACCGTTATGATTGCCTGACATTTCTGCAATGATAAAAGGCTCTTCATTAGGGCTTATCTTTCGATTTCCAACCTGAATTGAATGCATCATCAGTTCCTTTTGTGACTTTCGTTCTTTCTTTGCGCGGTTTGAACAGTTTTTTCAACCAGCATGACGCAATTTGTCTTTCACGGTTTTGATTCATGACATAACCTTATTTAAAATAATGGAGTTATCATGCAAGCAATTCAATCTTTTCTGGAGATGTGCAAAATCGACGATGCACATTCCCTTGACCAACCAACATCTCCCTACCCAACAGAACTGGAAGAACTATTTCCAACCAGTATGGTAAGCGATGCGCAAGAAGCGATTGCCAAGTGGAATGGTTACACTCCGACTTCACTGCGTGATTTGTCACCACTCGCAAAAGCAATTGGTGTTAGTAAACTTTACTACAAAGACGAAGCCAGTCGTTTTGGCCTTGGTAGCTTCAAGGCACTGGGTGGCGCCTATGCCGTTGAAAAACTCATGGCAGGTCGCGATGCCTCTCAGGTGACGGTGGCCACTGCGACAGATGGTAATCATGGTCGTTCTGTTGCATGGGGTGCGCAACAGGCTGGCTGCAAATGCGTGATCTATATTCATGCAGAAGTAAGCCAGGGTCGTGCAAATGCAATGGCAGCTTATGGTGCCAAGATTATTCGTGTTGATGGCGACTATGATCTTTCGGTTCGTCAATGTGCAGAAGATAGCGCTAAGCATGGATATGAAATCATCTCCGACACCACATGGGAAGGCTATATGGATGTGCCGCGTTATGTCATGGCGGGCTATACTATGATGGTGCGTGAGATTAAAGCACAGGCCGAACCACCAACCCACGTTATCCTGCAAGCTGGTGTTGGCGGTTTAGCTGCCGCTATTACTGCTGCTCTTTGGCAAGACCTTGGCATTCACATGCCAAAAGTAATCATTGTAGAGGCTGGCTTTGCGCCTTGTATCATTGCCAGTGCAAGATCAGGCAATGCAGAGACGGTTCATATTAGCGAAGAAACCATTATGGCTGGGCTTTCTTGTGGTGAAGCCTCCCCGCTTGCTTGGGAAATCTTGAAGCAACGAGCCAGTCATTTCGTTACCATAGCTGATACCGCAGTCCCTACAGGCATGCGCTTGCTAGCATCAGGAGATGCAGGAGCAAAAATTGAAGCCGGCGAATGTGGTATGCCTGGCATTATTGCACTTGCGGGCATTATGAAAGACGATGCCATGCGCAAAGCAACAGGGCTGGACGCAAGTTCACGTGTCCTGGTCTTTGGTTGCGAAGGCGCGACTGATCCTGAAATCTATGAAAAAATCATGTCTGGAGAAATCGCATGATTACGCCTTCTCGCGGATTTCCCATTTCAGAGTTTGAAGCTCGTCTTGCAAAGGCACAAAGCCAAATGGCGGTTGAAGGCCTATCTGTCATTCTGCTGACGACTGAGCCAGAAGTTCGGTATTTCTCCGGCTTCCTTTCTCAATTCTGGCAAAGCCCGACGCGTCCCTGGTTTATAGTTATTCCAGCTTCTGGCAAGCCGATTGCTGTTATTCCGGAAATTGGTCGCCAGTGCATGTCTAATACCTGGATTGAAGATATCCGCACTTGGGATGCCCCTAACCCGCAAGATGATGGCGTTACGCTTTTGGCTGATACCCTTCGCGAAGTTGCAGGAAAATCAGGAAAAATCGGCGTGATGAAAGGTGCAGAATCGCATCTTCGTATGCCTATGGCTGACTATGAGCGCTTGATTGCTGCCCTGCCCGATAATCCCATTCAAGATTGTAACAAGCTTATCCGTGCACTTCGGGTTGTGAAATCAGAAAACGAGGTCGACAAAATCAGATATGCTGCTCAAGCCGCCTCTCGTGCCTTTTTGCGCGTCCCGGAGTTTGTCTCTATCGGCATGACAGATCGTGAAGTTTTTCAAGCGATGAAACATGAATTGCTCAACGAAGGCGTGGACGATGTTTCCTATCTGGTTGGCGGTTCTGGCCAAGGTGGCTATGGCGACATTATTTCGCCTCCCGGTGAACGCAAGCTACAATCTGGAGATGTGCTTATTCTTGATACAGGTTGTATCTGGGACGGTTATTTCTGCGACTTCGACCGCAATTACGCCATTGGCAAACCATCCGATAAAGTAGCCGAAGCACACCGCATCATCTGGGATGCTACCGAGGCAGCGCTTGAAATCTGCAAACCTGGAACAACCTGCGCGCAACTTTTCCAAACCATGAACAAAGCCATGGGCTTGGGCGATGATGCAGGCTCCGTTGGCCGATTAGGTCACGGCCTGGGAATGCAACTCACCGAACACCCATCGCATGCCGCATTCGACCAAACAATCCTGCAAGAAGGCATGGTGCTAACTCTGGAACCCGGCTACGAATTCGCCCCCGGCAAAATGATGGTGCATGAGGAAAATATTGTTGTGAAGTCAGACGGAGTTGAATTGTTAAGCATGCGGGTGGAAAGAGAGATTGTGGCAGTTTGAATTTTCGTTTTTTATTTATTTTATTTTATTTCATCAGGCTGAATTATTTTTGTAAGTGTTTATGTAGCGCAACCAACCCTAAATAATTCCAAATTAAAAACTTGCAACCAAAGAGATCAAACTTTGAATATTGAAAATACCTTATCAGAGAATTGGAGGGCTTCAGGAATTAATGAAGGTGATACCATTTTATTACATAGCAACACATCAAACACTTTACGCCGTATAAAAAAGATGGGTGCGAAACCCTCCGTTGAGGCGATACTCCAAAGTTTTTTACAAGCCGTGGGTACTAATGGAACGTTAGTTCTTCCTTTATTTAACTTCCAGTTTACGCAAGGTGTAGCATTTAATATAAAAACTACAAAAAGTGAGATGGGTGCTTTAACGGAACTTGCACGTCACCACCCAAAGGCTACACGTACAGGACACCCTATTTATTCATTTGCAGCCATTGGTAAAAATGCAGAATTATTTAATGGTACCAAAAACTTTAGTGGATACGGCGAGGATTCGCCCTTTGCCAAAATACATGAGTTAAATGGTAAAATTGCAGTTTTGGATTTGCCTGATCAAAATAGTATGACCTTTTACCATTATGTAGAAGAAGCTTGTAAAGTAGACTACCGGTACCACAAAAAATTCTCTGCTCTTTATACTGATGAAAATAACAACACTCAGCATGAAACTTTTGGACTGTTCGTAAGAAACGTTGAAAAAGGTGTTCTAACAAAAGTTAATCCAATGGGCGAACTATTATGGAACAAAGGCTTTTACTCAGGTGACAGACCAAAAACAGGAACTGGCCTACGCACAATAAGCACAAAAACACTGTATGATGAAACGGAGTCAATCATAAAAAATGGTAACGCCAAAGGACTTCTCTATGACATTGAATAATCCATTTTTAAACTCAGAACCCTCTTTGCTTGAAATAGGTAATTTTTGTCATTCTATGGCAAAAGACTTATTTCCAATTAACCGTAGTTTAACTGGCCCTGGTGTTAGGGAAACACTGGCGTATCTAAAAGAACGTATTGCACAGATGGAGATACATTCAGTTCCTACGGGCACAAAAGTTTTTGATTGGACCATTCCGGAAGAATGGTATGTTAGGGAAGCGTACATTGAAGATGAAGCTGGCAATCGAATAATAGATTTTAAAAACCATAATCTGCATCTAGTAGGCTATTCAGTTGCAGTTGATGAAATAGTTGAACTCGAAGAATTAGAGAAGCATCTATATTCCCTGCCTGATCAACCAGACGCTATTCCATATATTACTTCATACTATTCAAAGCGATGGGGCTTTTGTATTTCTGAAAAGCAAAGGCAAAGCCTTAAACAAGGCAAGTATCATGTTTTCATTGATGCAGATTTAAAAGATGGCGTACTCAATTATGCAGAAGTTGTTATTCCAGGAACCGTTGATAAAGAAGTTTTTATATCAAGCTATATTTGCCATCCGTCCATGGCTAATAATGAACTTTCAGGTCCAGTAGTAGCCACCGCAATTAGTTGTTGGTTAAATTCGCTAAAAGACAACTATTACACATATAGGATCGTATTTATTCCAGAGACTATAGGCTCAATAACATACTGTAGTTTAAACCTAGAACATATGAAACAACATATATTTGCTGGATTTAATTTAACTTGCATAGGTGATGAACGTTCATATTCATATCTACCATCAAGGTCAGGCAATACAATATCAGACCGCATCGTAAAACACGTACTTTTTAATATTGACGAAACGTATAAAACATATTCCTGGCTTGAGCGTGGTAGCGATGAGCGACAATATTGTTCGCCGGGAATTGATTTACCAATAGCCTCCATTATGCGCACGAAGTATGGTATATATCCAGAATATCATACTTCCTTGGACAATTTGGATCTAGTAACTCCAGCAGGATTGGCTGGTGGCTTTAACGCTGTTAGGCAATCCATAGAAATATTGGAATCCAACATTAAGCCAAAAATCCTGGTTTTAGGCGAACCACAGCTTGGTAAGCGTGGATTATATCCTACACTTAGCACAAAAGAATCCGGTCAACTTGTCAGAACCATGATGAACATGATTTCTTATAGCGATGGCAATCATGATTTATTGACGATTGCCGAGAAAATTAATGCACCATTCCAGGAACTTTTTTCGATAGTGGAAAAATTGGTTGATGCAGGAATTATGTCTTATCAAAGATAAATCCTACAAATAATTAGAACTCGTAGTTCATAAAAAACCCCACACACTCACATACAGGGTTTTCGAATTTCAATCTGACTTAATTTCTAAACTTAAGCTTCGTCTTCTTTCATCAACTCTTCTTTGCTGACTGTTTTATCTTTTACTTCTGCCTTTTCCAGGATGAAGTCGATAACCTTATCTTCGTAAAGTGGTGCGCGCAGGCCTGCTACTGCGTCCGGGTTTTCCTGGAAGTATTTAAGCACCTGCTCTTCTTGACCCGGATATTGCTGAAGTTGTTGATAGACTGCTGCTTGCAATTCATCGTCTGTTACCTGAACATCTGACTTCTCGCCAATTTCTGCTAATACAAGACCAAGGCGCACGCGGCGCTCCGCCAGAGTTTGATATTCTTTCTTGGCTTTTGCTTCGGTTGTATCTTCGTCTTTGAAAGTCTTGCCGGCACGCTCAAGTTCTTGGGTCATCTGGTTCCAGATATTGTCGAACTCTTGTTCAACCATTTTCTGAGGCAGTTCCATTTTGGTTTTCTTGTCCAAAGTATCCAAAATCTCACGTTTGATTTTGGCGCGTGAGAATGAAGTATATTGACCTTCAATTTGGCCACGAACCGCTTCTTTTAGTTTCTCAACGTTTTCCATGCCAAGCTTGGTTGCAAATTCATCGTTGATTTCCAGCTTGCCAGGCTTTTCAACCTTGTTCACTGTTACATCAAACTCGGCATCTTTGCCCGCCAAATGCTTGGCACCATATTCATCCGGGAACTTCACTTTAACAACAGTTTCGTCGCCAGCTTTTTTGCCTTTGAGTTGGTCTTCAAAGCCTGGAATGAACTGGCCTGAACCAATCACCAATTGCGCATCATTGTCAGCGCCGCCCTCAAAAGGCTCACCGTCAATTTTACCAAGGTAATTCATGATAACACGGTCGCCATCTGCAGCTTTGCCTTTTTTCTCTTCATAAGGCTTCATGTTATCGCCGATTTTTTCGATCTGCTCATCAATTTCCTTTTCAGAAACTTCTGCGACCGGGCGTGTGAACTTTAGTTTTTCAAGTTCAGGCACATTAATTTCAGGAATAACTTCATAAACCATGGTGAATTCGAAATCTTTTTTACCAGCGAGAATCTCGTCTGCTTCTTTTTCGTCTTCAGTCATGTTGATTTCCGGCTGTTGTGCGGCACGTTCTTCGCGCTCTTTAATAATTTCGCCAGTGCGTTTTGAAACGTAATCGTTTACAATTTCGGCCATCGCCTGCTTACCATACATTTGTTGCAGGTGCGATTTTGGCACTTTACCCTGACGAAAGCCATTTAGCTTTACCTGGCCTTTGAGCGTATCAAGCTTTGCATCCAGTTGCGATGTCATGTCTTCTTTTTTGACGACAATCTTGATCTCGCGCTTCAAGCCTTCATTAAGGGTTTCTGTAACTTGCATTTGTTCAAACCTGTTTCATGTTGTTTCCAATGCTGATTACGGTCTGAAACCCAGACCACACTGGAGAAATTGATAATTTCGAAGAGGTTCGGGTTCTTATGGCAAAAGCTCAAAAAGCCATGCGCGGAAAACCCATTCCACGTTTGGAAAAAGGCAATAGCAGAGCAACGGACAAGTCGCAAGTGTTATTGGTGGATTTGAATAAGACTGGATCTTGTTCCTTTCTGATTGTGGGAGAAGGAAAGATTAGCCTCCTCCTTGTGGGGAGGCAGACACAACTCTGCATTCACTCGTCCGAAATTCGAACGGTGGTACATAAAAATTCCTTCCCTCCGTGGCAGTACAAGGCTTTGGCGATTAGCCGCTGGCTGGCAAACAAGCAAAGCGCTGTTGAGAAGCCAAAACGCAAGTGCGTGAACCACTGCTCGGCAGACAAACGAAGTGCCGTCGAGAGAGGGTCGAAAGCGTGGAGACGCTTTCGAAAAACATTTTATTTGCGAACAATGCCAAGGCATTGCTTCGCTAAAGCACAACTGTGAGGACTGAATAACCTAAAAAGCCCTATGTGCTGGGCGTTCAGCCCTCACGCGGAGATTTGATGTCAATGTTGAGCTACTCAGGCACACTGTCTCAACAAAGCCTCTTAGATGATTTCTCATCCGTAAGCCGCTCACTGTCCAATCTAATCTCATACGAGATTTCCGATTGATATCAGCGAAGCAAATCCTCTTGATTTGTTCGCCAAAAACCATGACCACCGCCGCTCCACTTTCAACAAGACATAAAACAATGGTCACGTGTTCCATGGTTGTGCATCTTGCTGATGAGATAAATTATGCTTTAGGTTATTGAAGCGGGGAAAAGTTTTTTCTTTCTCTCTCCCCTTGTGGGGTTCGTAGAATGGGGAGCGACACGCGGCGCGAGCCTTGGTGGGCTACCTGCGCAAAGCGATAGGCGTCGAGTGAGGGGTAAAATATCAGCAACATTTACATCTGCCTCGACATTACCCCTAATCCGTCAGCTTCGTTGCCCCCTTTTCCCACACAGAACGTTTTGTGGGAGAAGGGAATTTAATTAGTGAAATAGTAAATCGTCACCGTAAAGGCCTCATGTTGATTGTTAATTTAATAAACATGATGCGCAAAATCTGAAACTAAAATGCAAACGACGCAAGTCATGTAAAATTAAAAGCTTAAATTAGGGAAAGAGTAAACCGTCACGGTCAAGCGCACCGTAAAGCGTCGCTGTAATTTTGCTTACATTTCCATTGGATGTATTCGGGAGGAATTTAATCAGATACCCATAGAGCTTTCATTTCAATAACGATTATATGCAAGCCAACCCAAGCCAGTCCACATAAAAATTAATACGAGCATATAAATCTTTGCATCGACCTCACTATGAAAACAGACGTCATTTTTACACTGCAGATTTAATTTGGCATTATCTTTAAAATGTTTGAGTCGAGTGAAAATCAACTTTTCATCATATTCAATGAACAAGCGCTTATTCTTCCTTGCTGTTATAGAATATTTTGAGGATAGAACCTTAGCGGAGGTAGTTTCAATTTGAATTTGCTCATGTTTTGCGTTATCCAGAATATTGTAATATACAAGGTATGGCCATTCTAAGGGCGGGATAATTATGCACGAAATTAGAATTGAAATAGCAGTTAAAGGAAAAGGAAAAGGAAAATTTTTTAGCATCTTACAAGGAAAAGTTTATCTGAGAATGTCAATTTATAGTCACTGCTATTAGCATAATGATCATAAACTTTGCCAATAACGAACCTATCCTCATCAATGACGGTAAATTCCATAAAAGATTTATGATTTATTGATGCGTTATTAATTTGAATTGTTGGCGTATTCTTATTCGTTACGATATTATATTTCTCAGCAAGTATTTTTGCTTCCTCGCCTGCGCCCTGCATGATTATTTTCCCTTTATGAAATAAAAACGCAGTGGTTGCTTGTTTGCATGCTTTGTCAAACGTTTCCTGTTTGGTAGCAAATGCTCCCCATATTCCATTCAAAACTATTTCGTCGTTAGACTTTGCCATTGCAGCATTGATATTAAGAAACAATGCAATTATTAAAACAGATAAAATCATGAAGTGATTTGTTCTTTGACTTATAAACATTAATTCTCAATTCACTGTATTGAATTCACTTAAAAAAACAATATCGCAAAAGTATTAACAAATATAAGTGTCTGATTGGCAAATACGGTGACGGTTTACTCTTTCCCTTTTGAAGAAATACCATTTACCGTGACAGCGACTAAAATTATTTATACTTTTATGCCTTGAGTAACCATAGTGGGAAAGGCCATCAATCACAATTACGCAATATCTTAGATAGTAATGGACAATATATTTGTGCTCATAGCGATGATTGCGGTTTTTGCCTCCAAAGGCGCCTTTTGACTTCTTGTAAAAAGATTCTCCCAACACCCCCTTGCGCTTTGGAAAACAACGGTTTAGATACATCTCACCGAAGAAAAGCGTGTGCAATGTGGTGAAAACCGCCTTGCGCACGATTTTTCGTGTATTTACAGACGGTTGAATGGTTTGTAAGTGCCGGTTTTAAC
>CALDZF010000135.1 GCA_937944165.1 uncultured Rhizobiaceae group bacterium
AGGGTCACCGCTACGACTTCGGCACCCTCCATCAAATCACAACGTGGTCGAACGTAAGCATCTAACGCCACAAGGTATTGCCTTGGATTGACCCGAGCCGAGAGCGTATCGTGTTGTATGCCAAACTTTGCGATATCCGGATTAATCCACTCAGCTGAAAAATCACTACACACAGACAAAGCATATTTACCCTGCCAATTCACCTCCGCACCTTGGATACGACGATCAATCTGCCCAAGTAGCTTTTCATTAGGTATCGGTATAATGCGCCCGCACCTGCGATAACCGCAAGAAACACCTGTCTCTTCTTCAAGTTCAGCAATCACCCTTTCAAGCGTATTCAGCCCTTCAAACTGAAACTGTTTCTTGGCATTCCAATTGTCGGGCATATGCGGCATCAGCGCGCCCAGAAAACCACCTGAAGCACCAGCACCAATTTTGCGCTTCTCCAAAAGCAAAACTTTCTCGCCTCGTTTAATCGCATGACGTGCCGCCCAAAGCCCCAAAACGCCTCCGCCAATAACTGCTGTGTCGTATATTTTGTTAGAATGTGCTTTATGAATCATAATTTGAACTTGTCGTGCTAAACGATTCAAAACAAGGGGGAATTTGTGAGTAATTTAGAATGGCGCGACGGTGACTTCCCCGTATCCACTCAATTCGATGATCCTTACTATTCTGTAGTGGACGGACGCGCAGAAACAGATCATGTTTTTATCAAAGGTAATAAGCTGGATCAACGCTGGCCGACAATGAAATCCTGCACGATCGCAGAACTAGGCTTTGGCACAGGCCTGAACTTCCTTGAAACTGTACGCCAATGGCAAGCATTGAATTTAAGCAAGTATGAACTGTACTTCATCTCATTTGAGCAATATCCAATCACGCAAGAAGAAATGGCAAAGGCTGTTTCCCACTGGCCAGAATTGCAAACATTAGCAGCGCGACTTTGCGAGGTTTGGCAAACTGATAAAACAATTGAGGCTACATTTTCAGACAACATCAAACTCACAGTTCACTTAGGCGATGCAAATGAACTATTGCCTCATTTAGCTTTCAAAGCAAATGCTTGGTATTTGGATGGGTTTTCCCCCGCCAAAAACCCAGAACTCTGGAACGAAGCACTCATGTTGGAAGTCGGCAATCACACAGCACCCAATGGTACTTTCGCAACTTATACCGCAGCGGGCTTTGTTAAACGCGGGCTTCAAGCTGCAGGCTTTGAAGTGGAAAAGACAAAAGGCTTTGGACGAAAACGCGATATGTTAATCGGAAAAAAGCAACCTTGACTTAAGCGACACACAGGTCGCACACAGACATTAAAACCATACTGCCCTTCTGTCATTCTGTCATCATGAACGCATTGCTTGATGTCGGAGATTCCATCATGGATATGAACCTGAAAACCCAAATCGCAAATGCTGCCCTTCCTATCGAGAAGGCAACAGGCATGCCGAATTGGTTTTACACCTCTCCAGATGCGATTCAAGAAGAAAAGTGCAAAATCTTCTCCCCCAATTGGGTGGGCATTGGCTTTGGCAAAGACGTACCCGAACCAGGCGACGTAAAACCTGTTGAGTTTCTTGGTGACCCTTTCATTATTTCGCATGGTCGTGATGGAGAAATTCGCGTCTTTCACAATGCTTGTCGCCACCGTGGTGTTAAACTTGTACAGGAAGCTGGCAAAACCACCGGCCTATTGCGTTGTCCTTATCACGCGTGGTGCTATTCTACCGAAGGTGCATTGAAACAAACTCCGCATGTTGGTGGGCCAGGCATTCATGAGCACCCAACAATTGACAAATCTGAATTAGGATTGATTGAAGTCAGAAGCCATACGCACTTAGATGTTGTTTTCGTAAACATCTCTGGCGACGCCGAACCTTTTGAAGTCTACTTTAAGGATGTGCTTGAGCGCTGGAAGGAATTCGACAAGCCAATTTATCACGGTGGTGCAGAATCCTCTTTCAAGTTACAAGTCGAAACCAACTGGAAACTGGCAGTCGAAAACTACTCAGAAGCCTATCACCTGCCCTTCATTCATCCTGGTCTGAACGAAGTATCCAAGCTCGAAGATCACGCAAACATTTTAAGCGACGGGCCTTTCTCAGGCCAATTAACACGCGCCTTCACCATGGCAGTTGATGAAAACGGCCGCAACTTCTCATCCTTCGAAGGCTTATCGCAGCGTTGGGACAAGGAAGCAGAATACATCACCTTTTATCCAAACGTAATGTTGGGCGTTCATAAAGACCACACCTTTGGCATCGTGCTGGAACCCAAAAGTTCAAGCCAGACATTGGAGCACATAGAAATATACTACGCATCCGATGAAATGCGCTCCAACGATTGGAAAGCCATGCGCGAAACTAACTCATCTTTCTGGAAAGAAGTCTTTGGAGAAGACGTGGGAGTGGTAGAAGCCATGCAAGAAGGCCGTAAGGCAGATGGCTTTGATGGTGGCCATTTCTCACCTGTTATGGATGAATCCACGCATCACTTTCATCGCTGGGTGGCTGGGCATTTTATGGATGCTATAAAAGCGACTAAATAAGGTTATCTAATGTTTCAGCGTCTAGCGTTTTCAAAAACGCTTCGGACGCGTTGTGCATGGTTTTCTTAAGCTTACAACTTGGCAGAAAGCTACATGCTGAACTTTTGTTTTGCATACACTCTACAATGGCAAAATCGGGTTCAATAATCCGCACAACTTGACCAACAGAAAGCTCAGAAGGCTTTATCAAAAGCGTTACACCACCCACTCTACCACGCTGAGACTTTACGATACCAGCTTGTCCGAGTTTGGCACAAATTTTCATGACGTGAGATTTTACCAATCTTAATTTTTCAGACATAGATTCAATAGTCATGGGTTCTTTTTGTTTGGCCAATAACATGAGTATTCTCAATGCAAAATCACTTGCTTGACTAAGACGCATAAAGACCTCCTAAAACATTCATTTGAAATGTTGACTTTACTACATTCTCATATTATTAAAAGATACATATTATATGAATGTTTTAATAATAGATACGAATAAAGACATGTCCCCTCCAGAAAACACGACTTTAACTCAAGGCCTGGAAACTCAAATCAATCAGTTGGTTGATAAGTTTTATGGGCGCGTGCACAGTGACGAAAGATTAGGCGTAATTTTTGAAAAAGAAATTACGGGCACATGGGATGAGCATTTGGAGACAATGAAAGCTTTTTGGAGGTCTGTGTTATTAAAGACCAGGGAATATCAAGGCAGACCTGTGCCAAAACATCAAAAGCTTAAAAGTATTACAACAGAAGACTTTGTTCGTTGGCTCTCTCTTTTTCGATTAACTGCCAATGAAGTTTTCAATCCCGAATATGCACAAAAAGCAATTCATAACGCAGAGAACATCGCATCAAGTCTATGGCTCTCTGTAAATGAAGATCCATTTAAAACGCCACCTAACTGGGCAACTTTAAATTAAAAATCAAAATTATAAAGGCAGAAGCTATGACTATCTTAAAACTCTTATTAAAGATATTCCTGTTCCCTGGAAATATAGTTTTAAAGAAAATCGGCGTGACTGTTGAAGAAGATTCCGGGATACTACGCTCTTTCATTAATTCATGCGTATGGGGAGGATTAATACTTCTCATCATCCTTAAGTTTATATAATTTCTACTCTGGCTTAGTCTTCTTCATACTCTCACGCTCAGAAAACGTCGCCAGCATCTGCGTCAACACTGGTCTTCCTTCGCGCCAGTTGAAATCCGGCTGGCGGAAATCTAGGTAACTTAGTGCAGAGGCAACTGAAATTGAACCTAAGTGCATATCCTGCAATCGCCCTGCTCGCCAAGTCTCTAGTACATCCAGTGCCTGTACAATTTTCTTTTGTTGGGCATCCATCCAGACATCCCATTGATGTTCTGCAGGGCGAAGCGCTTGCTCATAGCGAATGGCAACAGCGGTTTCCATAATACCATCGCCCATCGCCTGACAAACAAGGACATTGTATCGACCCATACCATCAGCTGGCAGCAGTTTTTCACCGTCGTGAACTCCGTCAAGGTACTCGCTAATCACGCGACTATCAAATAGCGTATGGCCATCATCCAGCACCAGTGTAGGGATTTTACCCAGCGGGTTAAGCTTCGCCAAATCAACATCAGGTGTAAGTGCTGTATTGGTCACATCCACCAGTTCAATCTTATCAATCAGCCCTGTTTCATGGGCAAGCATTAGCACTTTACGAACAAATGGGGACGGTGGTGAATACCAAAGCTTCATGGGAGGTTCTCCAAGGTTATAGTTACCTAAAGTTGAGCATAGTCACTTTGGGATGACAACAATTATATATGATATTTCCTTCTCCCCACAAGGAGGAGGCAAAACTCGTTTAATTCCTTATTGCATTGCCATTACGAAGAAGCTGCGTAATGCGCTCGAGCGTTTCAGGTGTCTTTGCAAGTTCAATAAAACTTGCACGCTCTCTAGCATACATGTCCTGCTCGGTTTGTGGCAATTTTTCACTACCAGAACCACCGGTCATGATCTTGGCAATAGCCGTTGCAACCACAACATCGTGCGGGAAGAACCAACCTTTTTCCATGCCATCTTCAAGGAAAGCAACCATGGCGTCGTGCGCTTCACCACCTGCAAGCATAAACTCAGGCTTTTCGCGCGGCTTATAGCCATTGCCCATACTCGCCAAAGCCTGACGTGAGGCTTCAATCAGGCGGTCGCGATTCATCACTTGCTGGTCACGGCCTTCAACAAAATATTGCATTGGGATTGCTTCATCTGGCGAAGTTGCAGTTTGCGCATAGCCGATTTGGTCAAAAGTTTTGCGTGCAGCCTTTGCCCAATCCCCTGTTGCCTTGTACCAGCGCAGGTAAGTTTCCTTAACACCGCCACCACCAGGCACAACACCAACGCTTGCTTCAACCAGACCCAATACAGAATTTGTATGTGCAACGACCTTGTCACAATGGGCAAGCACTTCGTAGCCGCCGCCAATCGCAAGACCAGACGGCGCGCCAACCACAGGTGCATCACAATATAAAAGCGCCTCAACAGCCAATTGAAAACCATGCAGGAAAGCATCAATCCCATCCCAATCTTTGGCCTCAATCATTTCCAAAAACCGCTCAAGATTTACACCCGCAGAAAAATGCTGCGCATCGTTATGAACAATAATACCAGGCCCAGGGTTTTCTGCAGCAGCCTTAACAATCGCCATGCAATCAGCGTCCAACGCATTCGCCTTTGTATGAAACTCAACCAAACGCAAACCATCTTCCAGATGAAACAGACTAGCACCCGCATTTTCCAGTACAGGTTTCATGGTACGGCGTGTCATGTGAAAGCGCACAACACCGGTTGGCAGATTTACAGGATGCATTTCCCCACCCCAGTGACGCACCTTGAGCAGAGTGCCATCTGCCTCATAAAACGGCTTGCCCGCATTATCCCGAAGGAAGTCCGGAACATGCCAACCTTCTTTTTCCAAGCGCTCAACAAACTTGCCACAGCCAATCGTATCGATCATCTCAAAAGGCCCCTGCACCCAATTGTAACCAAGCTTCATTGCATCATCGATGTCTTGTGGTGACTTGGTCACATCAGGAACCAGGTTCGCAGAATAGGTAAGAATACGCGCCAACACGCGCCATGCAAAAGTCGATAACTTATCATCACCTTCGATAAGAACGTTGATGCCCCCCTTCTCGCCACGTTTGGCAAGATCAGGCAATTCACGTACGCGTGGACGCCAGCTTTCAGATTGCAAATCCCAAGCTTCACGTTGCTTATCCACCTCACGGTAAAAACCACCATCGCCCTTGTCGCCTTTAAAACCACGCGCAACTTGATCGTTCACAACCTTATTTTCGCCCCCCACTTCTATGAAAGGATCACCTTGATCAAGAATGGAATTAAGCGAGCGAACCACGTCACCCATAAGATCCAGACCAATCAAATCATAAAGACCGAAGGCACCTGTTTTGGGGATACCCATCGGACGGCCAAAGATACTATCTGCTTCTTCAACCTTAAGTTCTAGCGCAACCGCCTCATGCACCGCCGCCTGAAGCGCGAAGACGCCAACGCGATTTCCAAGAAAGCCCGGTGTATCCGCACAATTTACCACACCCTTGCCCAGCATTTTGTCATTAAACTCGTGCAGCGCTTCAATCACATCATCGCGTGTTTCTTCACCACGAACGAGTTCCAGCAAGCGCATGTAGCGCACCGGATTAAAAAAGTGCGTAATACAAAAACGTTCCTTGAAATCCTGCGGGCTTTCTTCAACCAAAAGCTTGATTGGAATTGTCGAGGTATTGGAAGAAACCAGCGTCGTCGGCTTTAAGTGCGGAAGCAGGTTTGCATAAAGTTGGCGCTTGATATCCAACCGCTCAACAATCGCTTCACAAATCCAGTCACACACGCCTGCTTTATCCAGATCACCCTCAATATTACCAACAGAAATAAGTTTCACATTATCTTTACGCATGAGAAGCGGCGGATCAGATTTCTTGATACGTTCAATAGAACCTTCCGCAAC
>CALDZF010000136.1 GCA_937944165.1 uncultured Rhizobiaceae group bacterium
CTCGCTTCTTCTACTGCTCTTTTTGCCATTACTTTTACCAGGTTTGCTCGGTAGTTATTGTCTCCGTGAAGGTCTGACAGGAGGTCGTTGGCGTTTACATTGCAGCCTGCAATCGCTTGCGCGCTCCAGTCGCTTTTGAGCGCTTCTTCCATTGCTTCGTGACGGAAGACCCCGTCGCTACCTGCACCTGTGACCCCTACTCTCGCCATGCCGTTTTTCAGTTTTGCCACAAAAACACCCGCCATGGCATAACGTGATGCAGGATTGGGGAACTTGGCATAAGCAGCTTTTTCAGGGGCTGGGAATGTTACGGCCGTTATAATCTCATCTTCATCAAGAGCGGTTTCAAACATGCCTGTGAAGAAGTCATCGGTATCAATCGTGCGCTTGTTGGTTACAATCTGCGCGTTCAATGCCATCATCGCGGCAGGATAATCTGCTGCTGGATCATTGTTTGCAATTGAACCACCAATCGTACCCATATGGCGTACATGCGGGTCACCAATGTGGCCTGCAAGATCACAAATTGATGGACATATAGCGCGTAGTTCGCTTGAAGCATTAACCTGTGCATGCGTGGTTGCTGCGCCAATGGTGATTTGATTACCATCAATCGTTATCCCCTTCATGCTATCGACATGGCGAAGATCAATCAAATCAGAAGGGGCTGCCAAACGCTGCTTCATGGTTGGAATAAGCGTTTGCCCGCCAGACACAAACTTTGCATCATCCGCACCGCTCATTTTGGAGACTGCATCTTCAACACTGGAGGCTCTGTGGTAATTTGTTTCATACATTCGTAAAGTTCCTTTACTTGTTTTCGCTCACGGGTGTTTTGATGCTGAACACATCAACCCTTGCGCGGGCACGGAGACTTTGCTCCAGCTCACTATCGTTCGCGCGAAGTTCCTGTTTAATTTATGTAAGCCAACAGATAACTTCATCTTTATCTTCATTCTGCCGCTTGTTTAGTTTGTGATGCCTGAACTGCGGCCCATACTTTGGCAGGCGTTGCAGGCATGGACAGATCATTATTGCCAATTGCATCTGTAATCGCATTGATCACCGCTGGCGGTGAACCAATCGCACCAGCTTCACCACAGCCTTTAATGCCAAGTGGATTGCCTGGGCATATGGTTGTCTCATGACTGACTGTATAGCTAGGCACATCATCTGCACGCGGCATACAGTAATCCATATAAGAACCTGTCAGAAGCTGGCCGCTATCATCGTAAACGGCTTCTTCAAGCAACGCTTGCCCAATGCCTTGCGCGACACCACCATGCACCTGACCTTCCACAATCATCGGGTTGATGATTGTACCAAAGTCATCTGATGCCACAAATTGCACAATCTCGGTCTTGCCTGTATCAGGGTCAACTTCAACTTCACAAATGTAACACCCTGCCGGGAAGGTGAAGTTGGCGGGGTCGTAAAACGCGCCTTCCTTTAAACCAGGCTCCATACCTTCCGGCAGATTATGCGCGGTATAAGCGCCCAAGCATACCTCATGCCAACCAAGCGTCTTGTCAGTGCCAGCAACTTTAACCTCACCATTTTCTATGACGATGTCACCTTCATCAGCCTCTAACATATGTGCTGCAATCTTCTTGGCTTTAGCCTCTACTTTATCAAGCGCCTTCACGATGGCAGACATGCCAACCGCACCAGAGCGGGAACCATAAGTTCCCATGCCAAATTGAACCTTGTCCGTATCACCATGAACAATTTGAACATTCTCACCAGGAAGGCCAAAGCGATCGCTGATCAATTGGGCAAAGGTTGTCTCATGACCCTGACCATGGCTGTGAGAACCGGTTAAAACTTCAACCGTACCAACCGGGTTTACACGAACTTCAGCAGATTCCCAAAGCCCAACGCCTGCACCCAATGAACCAACTGCCGCCGATGGCGCAATGCCACAAGCCTCAATATATGAGGACATGCCAATGCCTCGCAATTTACCGCGAGAGGCAGCTTCTGATCTTCTGGCTTCAAAACCTGCATAATCCGCAGCCTTCATCGCTGCATCCTGATTGGTTGCAAAGTCACCACTGTCATAAGCCATAATTACAGGTGTTTGATGCGGGAACTCTTTGACAAAGTTTTGACGACGCAGATCAGCTGGACTAACGCCCAATTCACGGGCTGCCGTTTCCAATGTACGCTCAAGCAGGTAACTCGCTTCCGGACGACCCGCACCACGATAAGCGTCCACTGGCGTTGTATTGGTATATACTGCACGTACATTTGCATGAATGTTTGCAATATTATACTGGCCTGACAAAAGCGTTGCATAAAGATAAGTCGGTGTCGCCGATGAGAACAACGACATATAAGCACCAAGATTGGCAATCGTATCAACCTTGAAGCCAACAATATTGTTGGCTTTATCAAAGCCCATTTTGGCCGTCGTGATATGATCACGACCATGCGCATCTGTTAAGAAGGCCTCAGTGCGATCTGCTGTCCATTTAACAGAACGTTTGGTCTTCATGCTTGCCCAAAGACAAACAATCTCTTCCGGGTAGATATAAATCTTGGCACCAAACCCACCCCCCACATCAGGGGCAATCACACGAAGTTTGTGTTCTGGTGCCACCTGATAAAACGCAGATAAAACAAGCCGCGCTACATGCGGGTTCTGGCTGGTGGTATAAAGCGTATAATGATCTTCTGATGCATCAAAGGTAGCAACGGCTGAACGAGGCTCCATCGGGTTTGGTGCAAGACGATTATTGGTAATATCCATTTCACAAACGTAAGCTGCATCTGCAAGAGCCGAATCCGTTGCAGCCTCATCTCCAATCTCCCAATCAAAGATAAGGTTATTGGCAGCTTCCAGGTGCAGTTGTGGCGAACCTTCTTTAATCGCTTCTCCTGCATTAACAACAACATCAAGCACTTCATAATCAACAACAACAGCTTCTGCAGCCGTTCTAGCATTGGCAGGGCTATCGGCAATTACAACCGCAACCGCATCGCCAACATAGCGCACCGTATCAGTTGCCAAAGCCGACCATGCACCCATGTTCATCGCAGACCCATCCTTGGATGTAACCGCCCAGCCACAAATGATATTACCAATACCATCGCCTGTTAATTGATGGCCGTCAAAAACCCCTTCAACACCTGCCATCGCCTCAGCGCCGGATTTATCAATCGACTTAACCCTGGCATGAGCATGTGGAGAGCGAACAAAACCTGCATAACACTGGCCATGGTTCGTCACATCATCCGTATATTTACCGTTACCAGTAATAAATCTCTTGTCTTCCTTGCGCAAAACTCGTGCGCCGATACCTTCACTCATAATCTTCTCCTCCTCAAATCTATGCGATAATTTCTTACTGCTGGTTGCAAACAGCGTTTTTTGCGCTGCTGGTGCTCATGTAGCTTAAGCTACACTGCGCTCCAGTTCTCAAAATCACCGTTTTCACTGCACATTAAAAAATTCTTGCAAAGATTTTTTCTCCCAAATTAACAACCATCAAAAAGCCAGACATCAAACCAGCTTACATCTTTGATGCGCCGTCCTGAATTGATTTTACAATGTTATGATAACCCGTACAGCGGCAGATATTGCCTTCAAGCTCTGCGCGAATGGTCTTCTCGTCCAGGTCTTTACCAAGACGCTTCACCATATCCGTTGCAGCCATAATCATGCCTGGCGTGCAAAAACCGCATTGCAAGCCGTGATTATCCTTAAACGCCTGCTGCATGGGATGAAGCTCACCATTTGCCAAACCTTCAATCGTGGTAACCTCAGACCCATTGGCTTGAACCGCCAATGTCGTACAGGACTTAACAGCCTTGCCATCAACATGAACAACACAAGCACCACACTGCGAAGTATCACAACCAACATGCGTACCAGTCAAACGCAAATGCTCACGGATAAACTCAACCAACAAAGTGCGATCCTCAACATCGCCACTAACAGAATTCCCATTAACAACAATCGAAATCAAAGACATAAATAAAACCCTCCAAAATACAAAACAACTCTTGCAAAATTGCCAAACCTTGTAAACTCTAAGAAATTAACAAAAAAAATATACCAAGACTTTCGGTCAATATGAAA
>CALDZF010000137.1 GCA_937944165.1 uncultured Rhizobiaceae group bacterium
TTGAGTCAATAGAATCGCTTCACGCAACTTTATCAAGCAAGGGTTGAAGAGACGCATGCAGGCTTGGGCTTTCTTTTTTCAGATAAGAAATCAACGCTTTTTCGTTTTCATGCAAGACACCATCGCGGCCGATACGCTCCACAAGCCACTTACTTTCTTTTTCATCAATTACGTGAGTTTGTTTTGCTTCAGCTTCCATCGCAGCGTTTCGTTCTGCCCAAGCATCGTCCATCGTATCTGAACCTGAGCGCATAGCACCGCCGAAAAGACCGCCTTTAAGCATACTACCCAATGACCCTAATGTCTTGGCTAACATCCCGCTTACATCGCTTGTATCAGATTCAAGCCATTCTTCGCGTTTCATAGCCACCTTGCGATCAATTACTTTATAACCTTCAACAGACATTAGATAACAAGCCACAGCCTTTATAAATACATCAGTCCATTCAGGATGATTTTCAGCTTCTACACTCATATCGTTGAGTTCAAAAAGCACTTCAACTTCTTCCTTGGATATTCCAACCCTTCCGTCAGCGCCAACACCGTAAATAATTCGCCTAAGAAGCTTTGCTTCTGGCGCGCCAATAACGCCAGGCTTTAATTCATTATCACAAATCAGTTTACCATTACCTTGCATAACCGCATTAGCCACCTCACTAAGCGCAAAGGCCGCAAGGGAAGTCGGTACTTCATGCGATTTTTCAATAATTTTGATAATTAATTCAAGTTCTGAGTTTGTATCAAGATGGCCGTCTTTTGTAATCTGCTTAATAAGCCAGTCCGCATTATTGTCAGTTACATAACCGTGCGGCTTTGCCTGATTAACACAGTAATCGACCATAACCTCTACAAAAAAATCATTCCAAGTTTTTGATGTGTCTTCAATGCTATTGTTTAAAGCAAAAACGCCCTCTGCTTCTGCACGTGACACAATCATATCTTCAAATACTTCACGGCGAAAACGTAATACATCTTCATCTGTTATACGTGACTGGTCTTGTAAATGATGCGTAAAATCCATCCTAAATCTCTTTCAGTAATAATCCCCAATTAGGTGATACATACACCAACAATTTTGACAATTAACGAATGAGTATGGTTAAGGAGCGGTTAAAATTTCTGCATTATTAACTTCAGGAGCATTTAGCCTTTCCAGTTTCTGTTCTCTTAAGAAGATGTAAATGCCTGAGCCAACAATGATTGAAATGCCTAACCACTGAATATTTTCAGGAAATTCGTTGAAAATCAGATAACCCAATATGGTTGCACTAACAATTTCGACATATTGAAAAGGTGCAAGAACCGATGCGGGCGCCATGCTAAATGCAATTACAATCAGCAAGTGTGAAGCAACTGCAAACATACCAATACCCAGCAATAGCGCCCAAGCCTGATTAGTTGTCGGCAACGAAAGTCCAAAATCAACAGACCCTAGCGATGTACCAACTATAAGTATAGCGCCACAAATCATTGAGCCGCCGATGCCTGCATAAAACTGCATTACCAATGGTTCTTGCTTACTGCCTGCAATTCTTGTCAAAATAAGATAAATAGAAAACAGAAAAGCTGTACAAAGCGGTAAAAGCGATATTGCTCCAAAGAGTTCATAGCTTGGCCGAATAACGACAATAGCGCCGCCAAAGCCAATTATTGCAGCAGTAACACGTCGCCACCCCACCTTTTCGCCCAGAAAGATTGATGACATAAGCATAACAATTAACGGCTCAACAAAGAAAACTGCAATAGCATCTGCAAGGGGCATATATTTTATAGCTGTGAAAAATAGCATGGCAGCTAGCCCCATCAACATACCGCGTAAAATGTTCATCCAGGAGAAAACATACCGCATCGCGCCTTTATACCATGCAAGCGCAACAAATAGCCCCAAAAACAAGGTCTGCACGACAAACCTTCCAAAAGTGACCGTTGCAGGGCTAACGTTTGACTGAGTTGCCAATGATTTCGCAATCGCATCCATAACCGGAGCAAATAACATTGCAGCAACCATAATCATCATTGCCCTGGCAATTTGATTGTTTGCATGACTTTTGGACATTTAGAAGCCTTAATTAACCGATGTCAGAACATATCGCTTTTAAAAGCTTATCTGCCTTTGAAAAATCTATCCAGCGTTGATTACGACGTTCTTGTGCCTCAAAGTCTTCTCCCCATTGGGAAATATTCCAATCTTCATCAACATGCGCTGCATTCCATGCTGCATCTTGATCCAAATGCTCTTCAGCAAGCGCAAGTGCAATGAGTGCAGAACCAGAGATAGAGGTAAAGGTATGGATAGAGGCAAGTTTAAACGGGTCAGCATGTTTTTTTAAAGCAGACCCGAAAATTGCGATTGTTTCTTTAGGTTGTGTAACAAAGGCAATACCCTCGCCGATTTCAAATGTAGCACCGTATTCAGATTGCACCCAATCCAGAATTGGATCCCAATGCGCTTGTTGTTTTTCAACCAGACCTTGTGGGTTTGCTGCGCGATAACAAAGAAGATCAGATGAAGAATAGCGCGTAATATCTTCCATAACCGCCTGCATTTCGTTTGCAATGCCATCAATAGCCGTATTAGCCAAACGTGTCGCTGGCATTTTAAGTGGGTTAATTACTTCTTCAGCTTCATTCCACTCGTCAGCAATCATTTGTGCAGATAGTTTTCCTGGCAACATTAAAACCTGCTTGCCTGGTGTCTTAACCGGCTTTCCATCAAGTGCAATTGAATAGCCATTATCCGCTTCTTCTATAGAGGCTTGCGCATAAAACTTCTTGGGAAATTTTTGCAAGTCGCGTTCACGGTTCGCTTTGCCAGAACCGATATCACCTCTTTGTGCTGCACCTTCTGCATCTTCTAATATGTCACGCATGTTTTTATTCCAAAATTATTGAGTCAAATCAGATGGTAAACTCTTCATCTTCAGCATCTGATTCATTTAGGCCAAGTAGATTAAAAGTCTGCACCATATGCGGTGGCAAAGGTGCTTTTACATCCAACATCCCTCCGCCTGATGGATGCGGGATACGAATGCGCCTTGCATGCAGGTGCAAACGCTTTTGAATGCCACCCGGAAACTCCCAATTTTCAATATCAAAATATTTTGGATCACCCAAGATAGGATGTTCAATATGTTGGGTGTGGACGCGCAATTGGTGTGTGCGGCCTGTTATTGGTTTTAGTTCAAGCCAGGAAATATTGGGTCCTGCATTATCCACCACACGATATTTGGTAACTGCATGATCAGCGCCACGCTCACCATGTCTTGCAATCCGCATTTTATCGCCTTCAGGTGTTTGCTCGCGCAATAGATAAGTCGAAATTTGCGCTTCACGTTTGCGAGGTACACCACGGCAAATTGCCCAGTAAAACTTTTCGGTTGTGCGGTGACGAAAGGCTTTGGTGAGCTCTTGAGCGGCACCACGTGTTCGTGCAACCACCAGAACACCAGAGGTTTCACGGTCAAGCCTGTGCACCAACCGTGGCTTTTCGCCTTTTTGACTGCGCATGGATTCCAACATCATATCCACATGGCGGTTAACGCCAGAACCACCCTGCACAGCAAGCCCGGCAGGTTTGTTGAATACCAATACTTTCTTGTCTTCATGCAATAGCATGGATTGCAAAACATCCAAATCATTACGATCACGGATCGTATTACGCGTTAAAGGACCATTGATGGGTTTGCTGTTAAGCGAAGTGACCTGCGGCGGCAAACGCACGGACTGACCCGCCGCAACGCGAGTATCAGACTTTGCGCGTTTACCATCAATCCTGATTTGCCCTGAGCGCAACAGTTTTTGCAATTGACCGAAAGCTAGGCCAGAAAAATGCAGCTTAAACCAACGGTCAAGCCGCATACCTGCTTCATCTGTATCAACAGTTTTGGATTCAATTCCGGCCATAATGATTTTCTTTATTTATTTCTTGGCACTGTCTTATAGGAAAGATCGCCCAAACCAAAGCCCGATAAACACTGCTACCAAAGAAATTATGACACTTGCCGCAATATAGGCAAAAGCACTTGTCATTGCACCGCGCTCTACCATATTGGCAACATCAAGTGAAAAGGCTGAAAATGTAGTAAACCCGCCTAGAACGCCCGTAGCAACAAACAAACGAATATCGGTCGAGACACCTGTTTTCTTCACCATCCATGCAATAAACAGCCCCATTATGAATGAACCCAGTACATTCACAAAAAGCGTACCCCATGGGAACCCTGCACCCATAATCCGCAAAGCTGCAACGCCAGACAAATGACGAAGGGCTGCACCGATTGCGCCACCTGCGGCTACTAACAATAGATTGGTCATTTCGGCCCCCGCTCGCGCCTTAGCTTATCCCAATAATCTAGCCGTTTGATGATATCACGCTCAAAGCCACGTTCTACTGGTTCATAAAACTTTTGCCGACCTAATTCTGTTGGAAAATAATCCTGACCAGAAAATGCATCTGGCTGATCGTGGTCATAAAGATAACCATCGTTATAACCCTGTTCTTTCATCAATTTGGTTGGCGCATTAAGTATATGTTTTGGTGGCAGCAAAGAGCCTGCTTCTTTTGCAACATATCGTGCCTTTTTATGTGCAATATGGACGGCGTTTGATTTAGGTGCGGAGGCTAAATAAACTGTAGCTTGCGCCAAAGCTCTGTCACCTTCAGCTTCACCCAGGAAATCAAAAGCCTGCGTTGCTGCCATAGTGACAACTAGCGCTTGCGGGTCAGCGTTACCAATATCTTCACTTGCCATCACAACCAACCTGCGCCCAATAAAACGACGATCTTCACCTGCTTCCATCATACGTCCAAGATAATAAAGTGCAGCATCAGGATCTGAACCGCGCACAGATTTATGAAGTGCGCTTATGAGATTGTAATGCCCGTCCTGCCCCTTGTCATAGATGGGCGCGCGACGTTGCAGAACTTCCTGCAATGTTTCTGCATCCAGTATTTCATCTTCCTTAACCACACGCCAAATTTCTTCTGCAAGTGATATGATTGCACGACCATCCCCATCCGCCATACGTAGAAGCGAGGCTCGTGCCTCATCATCCAGTGGTAAGTCCTTACCCTCAAGTTCTTCTGCTCGAGATAGAAGTTGCACAAGGCTATCGCCATCGTGCGCGTTGAAAGTCAAGACTGTTGAGCGCGATAAAAGCGCTGCGTTTAACTCAAAAGACGGGTTTTCCGTTGTGGCGCCAACCAGCACAACTGTACCATCTTCCATGACAGGTAAAAAACTGTCTAATTGTGCACGGTTGAAGCGATGGATTTCATCAACAAACAACAATGTCTTGCGACCATTCATTCGACGCACTTTTGCTGTTTCGAAAACTTTCTTTAAATCGGCAACACCAGAAAATATTGCAGAGATTTGTTCAAATTCAAGATTACCCTCACCAGCCAGCAGCCGAGCGACTGTGGTTTTTCCTGTACCAGGTGGCCCCCAGAAAATCATACTGCCCAGACTGCCAGAACCAATCATACGGCTGATGGTTCCGTTTTCTCCTGTCAGATGATCTTGGCCTACAACTTCAGACAAGGTTTTTGGGCGCAATCGTTCTGCCAGTGGTGAGAATGCTTCGTCAGCTTCTTTATCTGGTGCAAAAAGATCGCTCACAACATATCCTAGCGGGTGTATTGGCGAAAGAAGCCACCATTGCGATCCATAACAAATTCTCTGCCTTGGCGTTCAACAACGAATATCCATCTGCGGCGCTCATCTGCA
>CALDZF010000138.1 GCA_937944165.1 uncultured Rhizobiaceae group bacterium
ACGGCCTTGATGTGCACACAGTCCCAGCGCTCATCATCTGTAGTCGAGTCAGGTGCACTTAATGCACTAACTTCTGCAATACCAACAACCTCAAGGCCTTCATTGGAGTGATAGAAAAAAGCAAGATCGCCCAATTCCATGGTACGCATAAAATTACGTGCCTGATAATTGCGGATACCGTCCCATTCCTCGCCCGCATCACCCTTGGCCTTTTGTTGCTCCCAAGACCATTTGAAAGGTTCAGATTTAAACAGCCAATATTGCATTTGGGTTCTCCGTCAAGTTTCGCGTTTTAGCGGGCGTGTTAAAAGTGAATGCACAGCTTCACGCGCCGTTGTTTTCTTATCTAGTACATTAACGATTGCTGTAATAATTGGAACATCAATTCCATGTTCATCCGCAATTTTTAGGGCAACGCCAGCCGTATGCGCCCCTTCTGCAAGCTTCAACCGTTCAAGGCTTTCACCACTACCCATAGCCACACCATAAGAAAAATTACGCGATTGCGGGCTTGAACAAGTTAAAACTAAATCTCCAAATCCTGATAACCCAGATAATGTTTCAGGTTTTGCACCTAGTGCCAGTGCCAGGCGTTGAAGTTCTGCAAAACCGCGTGCCATAAGGGCAGCTTCTGCACTGGCGCCCAACCCCATGCCGCGCGCCGCACCAACTGCCAGCGCCAGAACATTTTTAAGCGCGCCGCCCAGTTCAACGCCTTTTATGTCAGTTGCCGCATAACATCTAAATATATCCGTTGAAAGTTGGCCTGCAAGACTATCAGCAACACTTACTTTTTGACTGGCAACCGTTACAGCTGTTGGCAGATTAGCCACAACATCCGTTGCAAAACTTGGGCCTGATAATACACCAACGGAATTTTGCGCAAATGCTTGCATTACAAGTTCAGCAGGCAGTTTACCGGTTTCGCGATCAATGCCCTTGCAACAGGTAACCAGTATTGCATCACCAATATATTTGGAAATTTCATCTAGTCTGGAAGAAAGCGTTTGTGTTGGAATGGAAAGCAAAACAATATCGCTTCCAGTAATTGCTTGATCAAGGTCAGTTGTGGCTGTAATGGATTTCTCAATCTTCAGATTATCCAGATATTTGGAATTTGTATGCGATGCATTAATTTCATTAATCGTTTCTGGCGATCGTCCCCATATAACAACTTCATGACCCGCACGCGCTGCCACACAAGCCAAAGCTGATCCCCAGGCACCAGACCCAATTACGCAGGTTTTTGTCATACTTTTACTCCCTTACGGCCAGAGCCCATAACACTCTGGGTGGCGTTATCCAAGGGCCAGCGAGAGCGTGGTGCTAAATCCATATCTGATCTTTCACCTTGTTCAAACCGTTCAAGGGCTGCCCATGCAATCATCGCTGCATTATCCGTACAAAGTTTTAAGGGTGGCGCGATTAACTTGTAAGAATTCTGCATACACAAGCTTTCTAACCTCTGTCTGATCTCACTATTGGATGCAACACCGCCAGCAACCACCAACGTATCAATATCACAAAATTGCGCCATGGCTCGCTCACAGCGATTAGCCAAAATCTCTGCTACAGTTTTTTGCATAGAGGCGCATAGATCGGCTATATCTTGTTCTTGTAACGGAACAAGCTTTTGCGCTTGTGTACGGATTGCAGTTTTTAAACCTGAAAAAGACATATTAAGCGTATCTTGCCCACGAAGCGGCATGGGGAATTTGAAACGGTTTTGATCCCCTGTCCACGCTGCTTTTTCAACATTTGGCCCACCAGGAAATCCCAAGCCCAAAAGCTTTGCAGTTTTATCAAAAGCTTCACCAACCGCATCATCAATAGTAGTTGCAAGGCGCAAATAATTTCCCAATCCATCAACACGGATAATCTGGCTATGTCCACCCGAAACCAGAAGCAATAAATAAGGATAAGCGACATCATCGGTTAGTCGTGCCGTAAGCGCATGGCCTTCTAAATGATTAATGCCAAGATAGGGGATATTTCGACTGGCAGAAAGTGCCTTGGTAGTCATTAACCCGACCATTAATCCGCCAACAAGGCCTGGTCCAGACGTAACGCCAATTCCATCAATTTGCGATAAATCCGTATCCGCCTGCGCCAAAGCCTGCTTAATGATATAATCCATGGCAGAGAGATGCGCACGCGCAGCAATTTCAGGCACGACACCTCCGAATTGCGAATGTTCATCAATCTGGCTTAAAACAACATTGGAAAGCAATTGAGGTTTTCCGCCCTCATCGCGCGTAACAACACTGGCTGCTGTCTCATCACAGCTTGTTTCTATACCTAAAATTCGCATTTACATTGCCACACAAAGCTAATCATATTAAATGGTGCACGATAAGCACCACCTAATAGTTAGTAAGATTAATATGTCAAACAAGATTATCCGCATTGGCACACGCGGCAGCAAACTTGCACTCTACCAAGCGGAATACATCAAATCGCAACTTCAGGCTACCCATGCAGGATTGGAAGTTGAAATAGAGGTTATTTCTACCGCTGGCGACAGATCACAAAAGGAAAACATTGCCTTGTCTGAAATAGGCGGCAAAGGATTATTCACCATGGAAATTGAACAAAAACTTTCCAATGGCGAAATTGATATGGCAGTACACTCAGCCAAAGACATGCCAACCGCGCTACCAGAGGGCCTTGCGCTAGTTTGTTATCCGCAACGAGAAAATGTGGCTGATGCATTTATTTCCAATAAGGTCACTAAATTTGAAGATTTGCCACAAGGTGCAGTAATTGGGTCTGCTTCCCTAAGGCGCCGTGCACTAATGTGGCGCAAACGCCCTGATTTGGAGATGATCATGTATCGCGGCAATGTCGGAACACGCATTGAAAAATTAAAAAAAGGCGTAGCCGATGCCACGTTACTTGCCTGTGCCGGTCTCAACAGGCTAGGCATGAGTGACGTAATTACTTCGCAATTACCAATAGATGAATTTCCACCTGCACCTGGACAAGGAGCAATTACAATTGAAGCCAATCTTCAAAACACTCAAGTTTTAGAGTTGCTTAAACCTTTAAATCACAACGATACAGAAAAAGCTTTAATTGCTGAACGTGCCTTCCTTGAAGAATTGGATGGTTCTTGCCGGACACCCATTGGCGCACACGCAATTATAGAAGGTGAAGCACTATCCCTGCACGGCATTATTTTAAAACCAGACGGAACACAATCTTATGAAGACCGCTTAAAAGGAACAATTGGTGACGCAAGAGAAATTGGACTTGAAATGGGTAGACTATTAAAATCACGTGCTGGCGACCAATTCTTTGCAGATTGGGCATAACCCTTGGCAAAGGTACTGATTACAAGAGCCGAACCAGCCGCAAATCAAACAGCTGAGTTCATATTAAAATCAGGACATCAACCCATTGTAATGCCCATGTTCAAAATCAGCGATACAGGAAAAACCATTCCTGAAAAGCAATATGATGGCATTATTTTTACCAGCAAAAATGCAGTAGCAATACTTCAAACCCGCAATTGGCAATATCAAGACATGAATATTCCAGCTTTTTGTGTCGGTGAAAAAACCAAAAAAGCAGCCATGGAACTTGGATTTACTAACACCATTACAGCAAATGGCGGCGGCGCGGAACTTACCAAGCTCATGGACGACGAAGCATACAATGGAAAAACCTTCTTATATCCTTCAACGCCAGATAAAAGTTTCGACATGGCAGGTAGACTTGAACCTTTTGGTATAAATGTTGAAACAGTAGACATATATCAGGCAATTACGATCACGCCTTCGAAGGAAGGTTTCACAAGCGCAATTACAGAAGCTGCCGGACATTATATTTTTACATACTCGGCCCTTAGCAGCGGTCATTTAAAAAATCTTTTAGAAAAATTCCATGTTACATCTTCATTGAAACAAATAACTTTGATAGGGATATCTAAACAAGCAATAAAACCATTGGAACATTTTGACTGGAAATCTATTGCAATATCAAGAACACCCAATGAAGCGGATATGTTAAAGCAAATAAATTAACCAACTAAACCTATAAAAATAAAAAATTTACCTTGCGTAATGCGTAGCAGACTCGCATAAATAGAATTAAAATCTTATATTGCCACAAATAATGGTTCAAACAGGAAAATCATATGGCCTCAAGAGCTAAACAAACGCGCGCTAGACGCAACGCAAAGCAGAAACAAAAACCTGCAACAATCGATCTGGATGCAAAAGAAGTAAAGGCGGAAGCAGAAACAAAAACCTCTTCTGCAGAAACCGAGGCGACACAATCAGCGCCATCAAAAGATAAATCTTTTGGTCGTCCTGAACCAACATCCAAAGATAATATGAAAACTAAAACAAAACCTGCAAATGCAAAAGCTGAACCTGAAAAAAAAGCAAAAGCACCTACACCCCCAACACCAGCACAACCTACAGGATCCTTTATGAGTAAATTAAGCTCTGCATTCATGGGCGGTGTGGCTGCTCTTATAGGGTTTGGCGCAATTGGCCTTTGGGAAGGCGCCAGAGAATTACCAATCATTGGTAATTTCTATGGCAGCTCTCAACCATCATCCGTTAATGAAAAAGAAGTAGCTGACCTAAGAGTACAAATTGAAGCAATCAGACAAGCAACAGTTGATCTGACACCTGTTAATCAAAAGATTTCAGTCCTAGAAACAGGCATTGCAGAAATAGCCAGTACAGTTTCAGGCGATGAAACAAGTTCAAAACTTGTCACACTGGAAAAAGATATTTCAACTTTAAACACATCCATTGCAGAAATTACCGCAGCTGCATCTGAAGGCAATGCAACTTCACCTGTAGCGCTGGCAACAGCTATTGCTTCACTTGATAAAAGACTGGACGCTATTGAAGTTAAACTGGATACAGTTGCAAGTTCAGTTTCCAAGAACCCCGTACTGGATAAGGTTTCAAATTCCATAGGAACACTTGAGGCGCAAGTCAGCGATATTTCGCAGTCTGTCTCTTCTTTAAAGGAAACCACAAAAGCAAATTCACAAGGTCTTACAGGCTTAAGCGAACAATCTACCAGTCTTCAAGATACAGTAGCATCTGTAAAAGCCAGCGAGAAAGTAGCACGCTCAGTTGCTGTAAACGCTCTTGCGACCGCCCTTGAAAATGATGATGCATTGAGCCTGCCAATTTCATCTGTAAAAGCACTTATTGGCGAGACACCTGAAACAAATCGCCTTGAAGCGTTAAACGCAGTTGGCATTCCAACCCGCAAGGACTTGGTCAGTGCGCTGGATGAATTCACCAGCACAATCAGGAACCCAAATGCACCACCAAAAGAAGGTAGCATTGCAGATCGTTTCTGGGCTAATGCACAAAACATGGTTTCATTCAGAGCAAGCGGTCCAAGACAAGGGGATGACCCTCTTTCAGTTCTTTCTCGCGTAAAAGCCAATATTGAAGATGATAAGCTTTCTGATGCAAAAACCGAGTGGGAAAAACTTCCTGCTGACACAAAAGAAAGCGGCACTTCTTGGCTTGATAAGCTAAATGCCCGCTTGGAAGCTTTTGGGCTTCAAAATGCACTTAATCAAAAACTCACTGCTGAAGCCGGTTAACCGGAAAAAAGGACACGCTCGTATGTTTCGTTTCTTAGTATTTCTACTGCTTGTTCTTGGCTTAGCGCTTTTATTTGCCTGGCTTGCGGATAATCCTGGTGTCATTTTCCTTAAATGGGAATGGCTTGCTACACAAATGGGACGTCCTGGAGATGAAGTTGGTATTCCACTGACCCTTGGCATAGCCCTACTTGTAGGCTTTATCTTTTTTATCATATTGGCTTGGGGAATATTACGCAGCATTATTGGTGCGCCATCGCTATTTTCCAAATTCCTTGATAATCGCAAACGTGAAAAAGGATACAAGGCTCTTTCACAAGGTTTAATCGCTGCAAGTTCTGGCGACGCCAGCACTGCGCGAAAACTAACCAAGGAAAGTAAAAAACTTTTAGGTTCTGACCCGCTCGTTGCTCTATTGGGTACGCAAACAGCCATACTTGAAGGTAAACGCGACGAAGCGCGCGAAAACTTCAAGGCAATGCTTGCAGATGATTCCACTAAAATGGTTGCATTACGCGGCTTGTTCTTAGAGGCAGAGCGTCAAAAAGAACCTGAAGCAGCTCGCCACTATGCAGAGGAAGCTGCTAAAACAGATGCATCCCTTCCTTGGGCAGGCAATGCAAAATTGCGATACGCAGCAAGTGACGGGGATTGGGATAGCGCATTAAAAACATTGGATTCAAACCGTGCAGCTGGACTCATAGATAAAATTGCGGCCAAACGCCAACGCGCTGTTTTATTGGTTGGAAAAGCACTCTCCAAAGAAGCCGAAGAACCAGAGTACGCGCTCAAACTTTCAAAGGAAGCACATAAACTCGCAAAAGATCTGGTACCAGCAGCAACAACTTATGCAAGAGTTGCTACACGCTTAAATGATCCCAAAGGTGCTTCAAAAGTTATAGAAGCAGCCTGGAAAATTGAACCCCATCCGGAATTGGCAGAAGCTTACGCAACAGTGCGTTCTGGTGACTCCATAAAAGAGCGTTTGGCAAGAGCTCAAAAACTACTTAAATTAAAACCAACTCATCATGAGAGCAGCATTGCAATTGCAATAGCAGCAATTGATGCAAGCGAATGGGAATTGGCAAGAGAAGCACTTGAACCTGTTTTAACTTCAAACCCAACAGAACGTGCTTATTTGCTAATGGCCGATATTGAAGAAGGTCAACATGGCGACAAGGGACGCATGCGCGATTGGTTATCGCGTGCCGTGCGTGCACCTGCTGATCCTGCTTGGGTTGCAGGCAATCATGTTTCGCAAGAATGGATGCCTGTATCCCCTATAACTGGCGAGATTGATGCATTTAAATGGAAAACACCCGTTCAACAATTAGGCGGGAATACTACACCAATTATTACGCTGGAAGAATTAAAGGCAGAGGCAACACCCATAGAAGCTATGGATGAAGAAACCTCAGATACCGAAACTTCTGAAGAGGCAATGGTAGTTGAAGATGCAGAAGTCATTGGCGATGATGAAGATACATCAACAAAAGATAACATCATGCCTGAGGGCGTTGTGATAAGCGCTTCTGCAGCAGCAGGGGCAGCAGTTTCCAACACCAGCAGTGATAAGGCTTCTTCTAATGAGGACGCTAACAGTTCTAGCGAGACTAATGATGATGTACCGCAACCGCAAAATGATAATAAACTGAAAGAAGCACAAGAAGCCGTAAAAGAGCTTGAGGAAGAAAGTTCTGATAGCAAAAACGAAGATGCTCCACATAATCTTGCAACAGATATACAAGATAAAAACAGTGATGATAATTCAGTAAAGTTTCCTTTAAAGCGTCGCCCTGATGATCCAGGTCCACACCCTGATAAAGAGCCCACTAAAAAAGGTTTTAAACTTTTCTAACGCCTGATGCTTGGCAAACCGCTTTAGACGACTTATGTCATAAGGTATAAATTCTAAAGCGGATATCCTTAATGCCAGAAGTTACAGATAAAGAAGTCCTGGATCAGTTATCAAAGGTAAAAGGCCCAGACCTGAAAGGTGATATTGTCTCACTTGGATTGGTCGAAAACGTTCTCGTAAACGATGGCAAGGTAATATTTTCAATCAATGTACCTGCAGAACGTGCACAAGAACTTGAACCTTTAAGAGAAGCTGCCGAAAAAGCTGTTTCCCAATTAGATGGCATTGCCAAAGTCACAGCTGTTTTAACTGCTGAAAGAAAACCAAGCTCCGCACCTGTAAGACCTGCACCAAACAGTGCGCAAGCAGGCAACGTCCCTCCTCCCATGCAAGCCCAAGCTGGGGCTGCCGCCAATAGTGGAGGTAAAGCAGGTGTGCCAGGCATTAAAAATATTATTGCCGTAGCTTCAGGTAAAGGCGGCGTTGGTAAATCTACAACTTCAGTCAATCTGGCTCTTGCCCTTGCTTCAAAAGGATTAAAAGTCGGCCTTTTGGATGCCGATATCTACGGCCCTTCCATGCCTCGAATGTTAGGCATTACAGATAAACCAACTGCACAGGGTAAAATCTTGTCTCCACTTGAAGGTTATGGTCTAAAAGTTATGTCTATGGGCTTTTTGGTTGAAGAAGAAACGCCAATGATCTGGCGTGGGCCTATGGTAATTTCTGCACTTACCCAAATGCTACGTGAAGTAGCTTGGGGTGAGTTGGATCTTTTAATCGTTGACATGCCACCAGGAACCGGGGACGCACAATTGACCATGTCACAACAAGTACCTCTTGCTGGTGCTGTGATTGTTTCTACCCCTCAAGACATTGCCTTAATTGACGCGCGCAAAGGCTTAAACATGTTTCGTAAGGTTGAGGTTCCTATTCTGGGCATCATCGAAAACATGAGTACTTTTATTTGCCCCAAATGTGGTGAACAATCAGACATTTTCGGCCATGGCGGTGCACGCTCCGAAGCGGATAGATTAGGCATTCCTTTCCTGGGAGAAATTCCGCTACACATGGACATTAGAACTAATTCTGATGGCGGCACACCGATAACAGTTTCAAGCCCTGATAGCGCTCACGCAATAATTTACAAACAAATAGCAGATGAAGTTCTTGGACGATTGGAAGCAGAAAACAGCAATAGGCCACAAATCGTATTTGAATAAAAGTGTTTAAGCCTTTAAAACCACAATACTTTTAGTGCCTTTGATACCATCAATTTCTGTATCGATAAATTCACTTTCAAGTTTGGGTACATAGCCTTCATTAATCGCATTATCCCAAGTATTACGTGAAATAATACAATCAGAGTTTAATACCTTATTGTGCTTTTCTAATTTGGCAGATGTATTTACAGGTGACCCGATTACGGTCATTTCCAGCCGATCGCCTTGCCCTACTGCACCAAACGCAACCGTACCACAGGCAATACCAATACCAATATTTACAATACCAGCGTCAGCAAGCAAAGGTTCTTCTTGTTGCCAATTCTTGCTATCCGTCAGCACCGCTTCTGCAGCTTCAATCGATTTGCGTGAAAATGGTAGTGTGTCATCATCAATACCAATAGTTGCCATAATGCCATCGCCCATAAACTTATCTATGATTGCCCCATGCTCCTGCAATAAAGGTACAACACGTCTTTGATAAGCTGATAGTATTTGCATTACCTCAGATGGTTCTTTATTTGCCGCCATTACTGAAAAACCTCTGATATCAATATTGATGACAGCCGTTTGACGGCGTTCCCCATGACCAGCTTCAAGCACATTTTTACTTGAGCGAATATCTTGAGCAATCCGCTTGTCAAAAAATCTGGAAAAATCCTTTGCCGCAGCTTGTTCAGTCACAGCGGTAATAAGCAAATTGCTTGAGCCGTTCACGACCAGAGTTAAAATTCCAGTAACCGCAAGAATAGAGATTATCTTATCAACTTCAGCGCCTATTAAAATAGAATTTGACGTAAGATATTGCACATAGTCACGCGTGATCATAGCATTCTCTGGCTCAAAACTTGTTACATAAAAAACCACAAGTGCCCACCCCACAGCGCCAGCTATCCCTGCAGCCGCAACATATTTCCATTCAAGCCGCAAAGCTCTTAAAGAGATAAATATAAACACGTAAAGGAGCGTTGGTGCTTTCAAAATAAAGGACGCAGGCTGCTCATATTGAAAATGAAAGCTTATCATTAATAAATAGAGCAATAAAAAATCAAACAAAATGGAACAATAAACCGACCAACTTGGTAATTCTTGGCGCATCGACCAAAACAGACCAATAATCGACAATAACATATAACCTGCCAAAACATATGGCACTGGATGAAAATCAGCTGCTTGATTGGTTTTTGCTGCAAGTGAATAAAGCACTGAGAACATCAAAACAATTGCAAGCTGAATAATGCGCACAACCACTTCATTAGCTCTTTCACGCTCTTTTAGCGAAACTTGCACACGTAGGGGCAAACTACTCAGGTTTTTAGAGTTTAAAAAGCTACTTGTGATATATTCAGTAAATTGCACGGTCATGCCTAAAAAAAAATTTATGTTTCAATATAACTATAACAAAGCTTGCATCAACTGCATATCACTTCCTGATGATTGCAAATTTTATCAAGATGTCAAATGTTCTTATTTTGTTCTTGACATTTAGTCACAGCCATATACTTTATCAACCGAGGATATAGTTATGGTTTCAAAAGTAAATACAGTTTCTTTTCAAGGAATAGAAGCAAGACCTGTTGATGTTCAAGTAATGATTGCACCGGGTAAAACGCATTTTTCCATCGTAGGCCTTCCGGACAAGGCTGTTGCAGAAAGTCGCGAACGCGTACATTCAGCGCTTCATGCCTCAGGTCTGTCACTTCCTCACAAGCGCATAACCGTTAACTTGGCGCCAGCGGACTTGCCCAAAGAAGGAAGCCACTATGATTTACCCATTGCATTGGGTTTAATGGCAGCCCTTGGTGCAATACCTTCCGATGCGCTCAACAATTATGTTGTAATTGGCGAGCTTTCGCTAGATGGCTCATTGGCTAATATTACAGGCGCATTGCCAGCAGCTATAGGTGCAAACGCTCGCGATAAAGGCTTAATATGTCCTGCTTCATGTGGCGGTGAAGCTGCTTGGGCAGATCGGGATATGGATATATTATCACCTCTAAGTCTTATTGCATTGGCAAACCATTTTCGCGGCACCCAAGTTTTATCGCGCCCCTTGCCAGCCATTAGTCAAATGGCTGACAACCTGCCCGATATGAGTGATATTAAGGGTCAGGAAACTGCTAAGCGCGCTTTGGAAATTGCAGCCGCTGGTGGGCATAATTTATTGTTGGCAGGCCCACCCGGCTCAGGAAAATCCATGCTTGCAGCCAGATTACCAGGCATTTTACCCGATCTTACCCCAAATGAGTTACTTGAAGTTTCCATGGTTTCATCCATTGCAGGTGAATTAGCCGATGGCAAACTAACCAACAGACGCCCTTTTAGAGC
>CALDZF010000139.1 GCA_937944165.1 uncultured Rhizobiaceae group bacterium
TGAACAATCCAAAGCAGAAAACCATCAGGCGGCAGAATAAATGCCAAATGAATCAAAAACTCACAAACAAGTGGCAAGTGATTCAAAAGACTCAAAAAAATCGCAAAATCGCAATTGGCAGGGCGAGTGGCAAAAAACACCTGGCCGCGTGATTGGAACGAGTCTTATCCGTTTTTATCAACTCATTTTTTCCAGTATGATAGGCTATGGCTGTAGGCATTTACCCACGTGCTCAGAATATGGATACGAAGCAATTGCACGCTATGGATTGTTTAAGGGCACTTGGCTGACTTTTAAACGGGTTGTAAAATGCGGGCCTTGGGGTACAAGTGGGCATGATCCTGTAGTGCCGTTAGAAAAGAAAAAGAATGAAATATAATCCAGCAGCCGTTGTTGAAGTCACAAGAGGCAATTTCGTTGAAAGTACGCATGAAGTTGATGTGATTGTTGCAGACAGTTCTGGTAAAATTATCGCTACATATGGTGATGCAGACATTCATATTTTTCCTCGCTCTGCCAATAAATCCCTACAAGCTTTACCACTAATAGAATCTGGTGCAGCAGATGCATTTGGATTTGCAGACAAGCATCTTGCGCTTGCCTGTTCATCGCACAATGGCCAACCTATGCATGTAGAAGCAGCGGGTGAAATGCTTGATAAGGCAGGACTAGATGGAAGTTGCCTTGAGTGTGGTGCTCAACTACCAAAATACCCGGAAGATCAAATGACTGCCATGCGCAGTGAAGGTGGTTTGCAGCCCATTCACAATAATTGCTCAGGCAAGCATTCAGGTTTTCTGGCGTTCGCAAAACATACAGGACTTAAAACGAACGGCTACATCGGTTTTGATCATCCAGTTCAAAAGGAAATTGCAGGCGTATTGGAAGAGGTGACGAGTGCCAAGCACGGTGCTGATAATTACGGCATTGATGGTTGCTCAATTCCAACCTTTAAAATTCCACTTACGGATATCGCTGTTGCCTATGCTAAGTTTGGAGTAGGGGAAGATGCTTCTCCGCTACGATCAAAATCAATGATACGTTTGCGCGATGCCTGCCTTAAACATCCGGAAATGGTGGCGGGTGACAATCGGGTTTGTACGCAGCTAATGCAAACACTGGACAATAGGGCTTTTGTAAAGGTTGGCGCAGAGGGTGTATATACCATGTCTCTGCCAGAGTTGGGCTTGGGCATCGCAATGAAATCACGCGATGGTTCTTTCCGTGCTGTAGAAGTAGCTGTTTCCCAGCTGGCTTGTGATTTGCTTAAGCTTGATGAGGTGGATGTACAAAAAATGAAGCCGCTAACAAATCCAATTTTGAAAAACTGGAACGGGATTGAGGTTGGAAGCGCCAGACTGGCAAAATAATGGTACACCTAAAATCATTAATTCAATCAAGATATGTTATCTGGTTTTTGCTTGCACTTCCAGCATGGAAATACGTTCATGAATTATTTTATCCATCGCGTCATTATCCTGAACTCATGCAATTGTCTGGCGAGCTTTCAGTTCAAATATTAGTCTTTACATTATGTATTACGCCTTTAACGCTTATTTTGCGCTATTCAGACTGGGGTAAATATATTTCGCTCTGGCTTTTGAAAAATAGGCGCTATTTTGGTGTTGCGGGTTTTACCTATGCAGTTATTCATACGGTTTTATATGTAAGACAAACCTTTGATCTGGAATTAATTTGGCTTGAGGCATTGGACTGGCCTTTGGGTACTGGCTGGATATGTGTGCTGATTTTATTGCCAATAGCACTAACTTCAAACAGAAAATCCGTCCAAAAAATGGGTTCATCCTGGAAATGGCTACAGCGTATGTCCTATTTTGCAATCATCGCAGGCTTTGCGCATTGGTTACTGCTGGATTTTTTTATTGATAACGCCATGATGTGGATTGTGCCTTTGGTAATCGCAAAGCTGGTGCATTTGGGTTTTCGCCTGTATAGCAGGTTCAAGCAAAGAATACCCAAGGCACAAACTTCATGAATTATCGACATATCTATCACGCAGGCAATTTTGCTGACGTGGCGAAACATATTATTTTAAGTCGTGTAATCTTGTACATGCAGCGCAAGGAAAAAGCCTTTCGCGTCTTTGATACCCATGCCGGCATTGGGCTTTATGATTTGTCTTCTGAAGAAGCGCAAAAGACTGGCGAATGGCAAGGCGGCATTGGCCGCTTGCTGGAAGCTTATGTCAATGCACCTAAAAACGTGAAACCTTTATTAGAGCCTTATCTTGATGTTGTGCGTTCTTTTAACGAAGAAGAAGGCATCAGGCAGTATCCAGGTTCTCCTTTGATAACCCGAAAGCTACTGAGAAATCAGGATCGCCTGACTGCACTTGAATTACATCCAGATGATTTTGAAACGCTTCAATCACACTTTGAAGGTGATTATCAGGCGCGCATTACTCACCTTGATGGTTGGTTGGGAGTAAAATCGCATATGCCACCAAAGGAAAAGCGTGGGGTCACGCTGGTTGATCCACCGTTTGAAGTTTTTCACGAGTTTTTCAATCATCTTAAAGGCATGAAGGAAGCCAATGAAAGGTTCTCTGCTGGTACGCATATGATGTGGTATCCGATTAAAAACCGTCAGGCATGTGATGAGTTTAGAACAGAACTTTATAAAACCAAGATACCAGCCATTTTGGACATAAGCTTGGAAGTCCGTCCTCAAAAAGGACGCGTCAATACATTCGACGGAACAGGGCTTGCAATCGTTAACCCACCTTACGCTCTTGAACAGGAATTAAAATTAATTATGCCATGGCTTAAATCCGTATTGGAAGAAAACAAGGGATCTGGACAGTATAAGATAAACTGGATTAACCCTGCGCCGTGATTTTTCTGGCGGTTACTTGCCTCACAAATGCAAATCACATAGACATTTTATAAATTAAAGATCAACCACCCGCGCTCGTTTGCGGGACTGGACAAAAAGGATACCGCCCAAAATGGCACAAATTTCTCTTTCATTCCCTGATGGCTCAAAACGTGAATTCGAAGCAGGTGTTACCGGCCTTGAAGTTGCTGAATCCATTGCAAAATCATTGGCCAAGAAATCCGTTGCCTATGCCCTTGATGGTGAGTTGCGAGATTTAACCGATCCGATTGAAAACGACGGTGCGCTGGAACTTGTTGCAAGAAGCGATGAACGTGCACTGGAACTTATTCGCCATGATTGTGCGCATGTATTGGCAGAAGCTGTGCAGGAAATCTGGCCAGGAACGCAAGTCACAATCGGGCCGGTTATTGAAAACGGTTTTTATTACGACTTTGCCAAGGATGAACCTTTTACACCGGATGATCTTCCTGTCATTGAAAAGAAAATGCGTCAGATTATCGAGCGCAATGACAAGTTCACCAAGGAAGAATGGTCACGCGATGAAGCGAAGAAATATTTCGCTGATAAGGGCGAAGATTATAAAGTTGAGCTGATTGATGCCATTCCCGACGATCAGACGCTTAAAATCTACAAGCAGGGTGACTGGCTAGACCTTTGCCGTGGGCCTCATATGCGTTCAACCAAAGATATTGGTACAGCTTTCAAATTGATGAGTGTCGCAGGTGCTTATTGGCGTGGTGACTCTAACAATGCAATGCTAACGCGTATTTACGGAACAGCATGGGCTGATGAGAAGCAACTTAAGCAATATATGTTCATGCGCGAAGAAGCGGAAAAACGCGATCACCGCAAGCTTGGCCGCGAGATGGATTTATTCCATTTCCAAGAAGAAGGACCAGGCGTTGTTTTCTGGCATGGTAAAGGCTGGAAGGTATTCCAAAGCCTCGTGAATTACATGCGCCGCCGTCTTGAGGGCACTTATGAAGAAGTAAACGCACCACAAATTCTAGATAAGTCACTTTGGGAGACCTCAGGTCACTGGGGCTGGTATAATGAGAACATGTTTGCAGTAAAATCTGCTCATGCCTTCGTCAATGAAGATGATGAAGAAGCCGATCACCGTGTTTTCGCCATCAAACCGATGAACTGCCCTGGACACGTTCAGATCTTTAAACACGGTCTGCGCTCATATCGTGAGATGCCTGTACGTTTGGCAGAATTTGGTAATGTGCACCGCTATGAACCATCAGGTGCGCTGCATGGCTTAATGCGCGTTCGCGGCTTCACGCAAGATGATGCGCATGTGTTTTGTACCGAAGAACAAATGCGCGATGAATGTCTGCGTATCAACGATTTGATTTTATCCGTCTATAAAGACTTTGGCTTTGAAGAAATGTCGGTTCTACTCTCCACTCGCCCAGAAAAGCGCGTTGGTGATGATGCAAGCTGGGATCATGCCGAAGAGATTATGACTGATGTGCTCAAAACAATCGAGGAACAATCAGGCGGAAAGATCAAAACAGGTATCAACGAAGGTGAGGGCGCTTTTTATGGCCCTAAATTCGAATATACCTTAAAAGATGCCATCGGCAGAACCTGGCAGTGTGGCACAACGCAAGTTGACTTTAATCTGCCAGAACGCTTTGGCGCATTTTACATCGACAGTGATAGTAATAAGAAACAACCAGTTATGATCCACCGCGCAATCTGTGGTTCCATGGAGCGGTTCTTAGGCATTTTGATTGAAAA
>CALDZF010000140.1 GCA_937944165.1 uncultured Rhizobiaceae group bacterium
ATGCCTGGCGATAATGTTGAGATGGAAGTTGAGCTTATCGTGCCAATCGCGATGGAAGAGCGTCTACGCTTTGCGATCCGCGAAGGCGGCAGAACAGTCGGCGCCGGTATCGTTGCAACTATTATTGAGTAATTTGAATTATTAACTATTTTAAAAAGGCGAACCATTGGTTCGCCTTTTTTGTTAAATTATTTCCAACGCGTTTTATTAGCGTCTGTTTTGTGGGCTAATACTTTGAAGGATTGTCCTTTTTTGTATTTGCCCTCTGAGTAGGCAGTTTTTGAGCCTTTGTCATTGTGCCATTCATTGTCTACTGGCGACTTATATTTATATTCTATTTTATGGTGATATCTAACATCACTGACCGAATAACCTTTTATTGGTGCGACAAGTTTGGCTAACTTACAATCCATATAAGCTAAATCACCAGTTTCTTTATTTACAAGTTTGCTTTTGCGCTTTTGAACAGTGCATTCTGTAGTTAACTTTGTAATCTTAGCATCTGTTTCTATGTAATTTAGTGATTTATCAGTTTCTGATACGCCGTATGCTCCTGCAGCAAGCACCCCAAGAATGCCATATATTTTAAAACTCATTTTCTTTCCCCTTAAAGTTTTGATAGTGGTATATGAACATAAAGGTTTTAAATTTTTCTCTGAAATATATAAAACTTTTTAATTATAAATATTTATCCTGCATTACATTTACTTAATGCCGTGTTGGTTATTTGGTAATTTGAATTTTATGGAACACCTAATTAAATAGTTAGTAATATAACTTTGTAAGATTCTATTTTAAGAAACCAATTTATTTTTCATAAATTATGTTGCTAATTATTGATGCTCACACTTCTCTTAATTTCCTGGAATGCCATCAACCGCCTCACAAATGATGGTGGGTTGGCCAATGCTGGTAATATTGCTTTGTCTTTATTGCTGTCGCTTTTCCCATTTATGCTTCTAATTGCAACACTTGCCAATATTTGGGGAGACCCCAAGCTTTTGGAGCAAGTTTTGGAACTTGTGTTTAGCCATTGGCCTGCGGGTAGTGCGAAACCAATTGCAGAGCAGGTAAAGATTGTGCTGGGGCAGGCGAGTGGGGAATTGTTTTCGGTTACGACTGCAGTTGCCTTACTTTTGGCAACGAATGGCGTTGAGAGTGCGCGAGATGGTCTAAACCGCGCTTATAGGCTGGCAGAGAATAGAAACTTCTTTTGGAGACGCATGCAAGGTGCACTGTTTGTTTTCATTGGTGCGCTTGGTTTAATGGTTGCTGCATTTATCCTGGTGGGTACGCCGATTGTATGGTCTTTTGCTGTATCCAAATTTGAAGGCTTGGAGCAATTTAGTTTTACAGTAGGGCTGTTTCAATATGGCCTTGCAGCAGGCATCTTGATACTAATTCTATTTTGTTTCCATTATTTTTTGCCTGCAGGAAAGCTGCGTTTTCGTGATTTGGTATGGGGTATCATCATAACCATCCTTGGTATTTTTATGGGTTCAAAGCTGTTTGCCTTTTACTTGCAGACATTTGCAAATTATACGGCACTTTATGCGGGGCTAGGCGGGGTTATGATTGCGATCGTTTATCTTTATTGTTTATCCGTTTTAATTTTATTTGGCGCAGAATTTAATGCTTCTTTATCTGAATATAAAAACTCGAAACTTTCTGCTTGAAAAAAAACTCGAAGCCTCTTAGTAAAGGGCATCTTGGCGTTGATTACGTTAAAGGGGTGTAGCTCAATTGGTAGAGCGACGGATTCCAAATCCGTAGGTCGCGGGTTCGATTCCTGCCGCCCCTGCCATCATAACATTTTCAAGGCATCTACAGCCTAAATAATAACTATTTTCGTTGAGTGCAAAAAGTCGCACAAATTTTTAACGAATTGCGTTTATTTGGGTTGACCAGACAGGGCGCTACCCTTAAGTATCGCTTCATTCCTAGTCATGCTGTTTGTTTGGCACGGGAGCCGTTAGCTCAGTTGGTAGAGCGCTTCACTTTTAATGAAGATGTCCAGGGTTCGAATCCCTGACGGCTCACCAAACAATTCGCAAAGAGAAATGTTATTATCTTCTTTTAAAAATTAGTTGGCGGCAGGCGTTTAACAAAAAACGACGAGAGCTATGGCAGTATGAGCTTTTTGCTTTATAGCTCACAATTTACCTTAATGTTTACACATATAAATATCTCGCAACTGTGACTTTCATGTTATAGGGCTTTAGATTAGTTGAGTTAGAAGATTTTTATTTGTTTGATTGTGATAATATTTTATGGACGTTCCAATTTACTATGCATTATTAGCGGGCGCGATATCTTTTTTATCGCCTTGCGTGCTGCCACTTGTGCCACCATATCTTTGCTACATGGCAGGAGCGACTGTTTCTGATTTAACAGAAAATATTGATAATGAAGCTAACCAGCGTTTGCGCAAGAAAGTTGTCTTCCATTCATTACTGTTTGTCTTGGGCTTTTCTGTTGTCTTTATATCATTAGGCGCTTCTGCAACCGCAATTGGCAAATTGTTACTTCAGTATTCTGATACATTAGCCAAGATTGCAGGCATCATTATCATTATCATGGGCTTGCAGTTTCTTGGCGTTTTCAAGTTTGCATTTTTACAACGCGAAGCAAGGTTTCAAAATTCAGGCAAAGGGCCTATCGGAACTTTTGTCATGGGGCTATGTTTTGCCTTTGGTTGGACACCTTGCATTGGCCCAATTCTGGCGCCTATCCTAGGGCTTGCTGGTTCACGTGAGACGGTCGGCGAGGGTGCGTTTTTGCTTGGCGTTTATTCTGCAGGGCTTGGAATACCTTTTGTGCTTTCGGCACTTTTTGTTGGTCCGTTTATGAACTTCCTCAATCGCTTTAAAAAGCATTTGGGTCGCGTTGAACAGTTTATGGGCGTGTTACTGGTGCTGACTGGCATTTTATTCCTGACAGGCGGAATGCAAGCTTTTGCCTTCTGGTTGCTGGCAACATTCCCAATACTTGGCACAATAGGTTGAGTTTGAAACCTAAGCTTTTCTGTGAAATATTTTAATCGGTAATGTCGCCACAATAATACCGCTTAGAATGAATGTCGTTGCGATCATATGATAAACTTCGAGTGTTTCGTCTAAAAATATCCAGGCAAACAATAATCCCCATGGTGCAAGCAAATACATAAAAATGCCCGCAATGGATGCGCCTAGAATTTTAATTCCATATTGGAAGCTTAAGAATGCACCAATGGATGATAATAAAACCACGCCGGCAATCAAAGCCCATTCAGATTGTTTATTAGGTAAGTCGCCAATAAAAAAGACTTCATATGCTGCAAAAGGCAAAAGCGTGATGGTGCCGCAAATGCTTAGCATGGTGAGAAGAGGTAGGGTACTAAGCGTTGAGAACCTGTCTGACTTTAGAAGTACAGAATAAATTGCCCAACTAATAGCCGCCAAAACGAAAATTAAATCACCAATATTAAATTGTAGATCCAAAAGATTTTGTAACTTTCCGTTTGCTATGATGATTGCCGCGCCAATCAAGGCAATCGCTATGCCTGTTATTTCACGAAAAGAGATAATTCTTCCACGCCATATGGATTCTATGGCAAGAATTAGTATTGGGGGTGTTGTATAAATCAAAATACCATTGGTGGCAGTTGTATAGTAAAGCGCAAAGTAAACCATGCCACCACAAATCCAGAATGCTAAAAACCCGCAAAAGAATGAAAGCGATTTATTGAATTTATACACTTTCATCATTTCTGGCCAATCGCCTTTGCAAAAGAGCAAGAGGATAGCTGATGTAAGTCCCCAGCGTATGAAAGCAAGTGTAAAAGGCTCAACGCTTAGAAGTTGCCGCCCGAAAATAACATTGGTTGTGAAGAATGCTGGCGCAATAAATAAGATGATATATGCAATGATAGTAATTTGGCGTGAAGGCAATTGCAGCTCGTAATAGATTATTTAGATGATTATGATATGCGAAATAGACTGTTCAAGTCCTATAGAGTTGGATAATTGAACGCAAGAAAACAAAATTTAAACTGATAATCAGGATTTTACTTCATGGCACGGACTTGTCTTTCACTCATATTGGCAGCTGGCGAAGGAACGCGAATGCGATCTAGCTTGCCAAAGGTTTTGCATGAAGTTGCCAATATACCAATGTTATCGCATGTTATGCGTGTTTGTAGTGAAGCAAAGAGTGACAAGATTGCTGTTGTCATCGGTAAAGGTGGCGAGATGGTAATTGATGTGGTTGAAAAAGAAAACCCGAATGCAAGCTCGCATATTCAAACTGAGCGTCTGGGTACGGCACATGCGGTTTTGGCGGCACGTGAAGCAATTGAACAAGGCTGCGATGATATTCTTGTTCTTTTTGGTGATACGCCTTTGTTAACTCCGCTAACGCTAACGAACATGCGCGAAGTGCTTTCCAACGGTGCTGCTATTGTTGTTGTGGGTTTTTACGCAAAAGACCCGACAGGTTACGGTCGTTTGCTTGAAGAGGGTGATAAGCTTGTTGCCATTCGCGAGCACGCAGAAGCGACACAAGAGGAACGTGCTATTGATTTTTGTAATGGCGGTATAATGGGATTAAGTGGTGAAAATGCTTTGGCTCTACTTGATGCTGTCGACGACAATAATGCCAAGGGTGAGTATTACCTCACGGATGTTGTCGAGATTGCAAATTCAAAGGGACTATCCGTAAAAGCACTTGAAGCGCCAGAAGCAGAGCTGATTGGCGTTAATACGCGCAATGGTTTGGCGGAGGTTGAAATGCTTTGGCAAAATACTGCAAGGCAAAAGCTGATGGCTTCTGGTGTTACCATGCAAGCGCCTGAAACTGTATTTTTAAGTGCTGACACGATTATTGAACCCGATGTTGAACTTGAAGCCAATATAGTCTTTGGCCCTAAAGTCGTTGTGAAATCTGGTGCCAAGATTAAGGCATTTAGTCATTTTGAGGGTGCTGTCATAGGTGAAAATGCAGATATTGGCCCATTTGCACGCTTGCGACCAGGAACCGACCTTGCAAGCAATACAAAGGTTGGCAACTTCGTTGAAGTGAAAAATGCTCTTGTCCATGAAGGTGCCAAGATTAATCATCTGACTTATGTCGGTGATGCAGAAGTTGGCGCCAAAGCTAATATTGGTGCTGGTACGATTACCTGCAATTATGATGGTATGAACAAGCATAAAACGACCATAGGCGCGGGAGCGTTCATTGGCTCTAACAGTGCTCTTGTGGCGCCAGTCATGATTGGTGATGGGGCGTATGTTGCTTCCGGCAGTGTGATTACCGAAGACGTACCCTCTGATGCGCTTGGTATTGGTAGAGGTCGACAGGTTAATAAAGCAGGAATGGGTGAAGAGATAAGAGAGCGTAATACAGCTTTGAAAGCAGGGCGTTCCGAAAAATAAATTTACTGTTTGGTTACCATCTGTGCTGAGTAGATAGTAACCAGTTTATTGTAACCTATACGAAATGTTTTGAAATCTTTTGTTTGTTTCCTAAAGGGTACATACCAGTTAGGAACCAAGATAACATTGATAATATGGGGTCCGAGATATGTGTGGAATCGTTGGAATTGTAGGAAATGAACCGGTTGCGCCACTTCTGGTTGATGCACTAAAGCGCCTTGAATATCGAGGATATGATTCTGCTGGTGTTGCGACCCATGAAGTGCAAGGTCTTGACCGACGTCGTGCTAAAGGCAAACTTGTAAATCTTGCTGAGCTTTTGGACGCTTCACCATTGTCAGGCACAACTGGTATTGGTCATACACGCTGGGCAACGCATGGTGTTCCGAACGAAACCAATGCACATCCTCATTTTTCTGAAAATGTAGCACTTGTGCATAATGGTATTATTGAAAATTTCCGTGATTTGCGTGATGAACTTGAAGCAGATGGCTATTCCTTTGCCTCAGAAACAGATTCAGAAGTTGTAGCGCATTTGGTTGCCAGAAACCGTAAGGCAGGTATGTGCCCACGTGAAGCAGCGCACCAGGCTATCAAACGTCTTGAAGGTGCTTTTGCACTTGCTATCATGTTTAAAGATGAGCCAGATTTAATTGTAGGTGCCAGAAATGGTCCGCCATTGGCGATTGGTCATGGCGAAGGCTCAATGTATATCGGGTCAGATGCAATTGCGTTAGCGCCTTTTACCAATAAAGTTACTTACCTTGAAGACGGTGACTGGTGTGTGATTACAAAAACGGAACTTGAAATCATGGATATGGATGGCAATCACGTTGACCGCGCCATGCAGCTTTCGATTGGTTCCAGCCTTATGGTGGATAAGGGCAATCACCGCCACTTCATGCAAAAAGAAATTTTTGAGCAACCGGAAGTTATATCGCATACGCTTTCGCATTATCTGGATTTTGGTAAATGTGAAGCGCGTGTTCAAGAAGACCTTCCATTTGATTTTACCAAACTTGACCGTATCGCCATTTCTGCATGTGGAACTGCATTCCTTGCAGGTTTAATTGGTAAATACTGGTTTGAGCGCTATGGGCGTTTGCCGGTTGATATTGATATTGCATCTGAATTTAGATACCGCGAAATGCCAATGGCAAAGAATGGTCTTTCGCTTTTCATCTCGCAATCTGGTGAAACAGCAGATACGCTGGCCTGTCTTCGTTATTGTAAATCACAAGGGCAACATATTGGTGCAGTTGTCAATGTTAGAGAATCGACGATTGCTCGTGAGTCTGATGTAGTATTCCCTACATTAGCAGGGCCAGAAATAGGTGTTGCTTCAACAAAAGCCTTTACATGTCAATTATCTACACTTGCTTCTTTAAGTATTTCTGCAGGTAAGGCGCGCGGTACAATTTCAGCCGAAGAAGAGCGTCAACTGGTGCGTGATTTGACTGAAGTGCCCAAATTTATCAATCAGGCATTAAAAATGGAAGCGGAGATTGAAAAAGTTGCGCATGATCTGCAACGCGTCAAACATGTATTATATCTTGGGCGTGATACAAGCTATCCATTGGCTATGGAAGGCGCTTTAAAACTCAAAGAAATTTCTTACATTCACGCTGAAGGTTATGCTGCTGGAGAGCTTAAACACGGCCCAATTGCCTTAATTGATGAAGACATGCCCGTAGTGGTAATTGCACCTTATGACAATATCTTCGATAAAACCGTATCAAACATGCAAGAGGTCGCTGCACGTGGTGGTCGAATTATTCTGATTACAGATCAAAAAGGTGCGGATGCGGCTTCGATTAATGCAGATCACACGATTATTATGCCGCAAGTGCCTGAGATATTAACGCCGCTTGTCTACTCCATGCCAATACAATTGCTTGCTTATCATACAGCTGTATTGATGGGGACGGACGTTGATCAGCCGCGCAATTTGGCAAAATCAGTTACTGTAGAATAATCTTGTTACATTATACGGTTATTGCTTGATAATATGACTTGGAATAGTCATGTATAGGGATAATTATCGATAGGCTGACTTAGGTGTTCTGTGGCTGAAAAACAAAAAATTAAAAAACGTATTGGCGGATTAGCGCGTCTAAGAAATTATTTCTTAACTGGGTTTATTATATGCGCGCCCTTGGCGATTACTGCATATTTGGTTTGGACATTTATTGGCTGGGTGGACGGTTGGGTAAAACCATATATTCCACAAATCTATAACCCGGACAATTATCTACCTTTCAGCATCCCTGGTTTTGGGCTGATCGTTGCTTTTTTTGTAATTACAATGGTTGGTTTTTTAACCGCAGGCTTTATTGGAAGAACGATAGTAAGCTATGGCGAAGATTTGCTCAGTCGTATGCCGTTTGTCAGAAATCTGTATTCTGGCCTTAAGCAAATTTTTCAAACAGTGTTTTCAGAAAAAGAAACATCATTTGAAAAAGTCGCATTAATTGAATATCCTCGTAAAGGTCTTTGGGCATTGGTCTTTATAGCAACCGATACACGCGGTGAGGTGGATGTTGTTTTGAAAGAAAACGGCAAAGAAACGGTGTCTGTATTTTTGCCAACAACGCCTAATCCGACATCTGGTTTCTTATTATTTGTACCAAAAGAAGATATTCATATACTAGAGATGAGCGTAGAGCAGGCTGCTAAGCTCGTTATTTCTGCGGGGCTGGTCGCACCTGATGTTGAGACTGCTAAGGAGAAGTTGCTTGAAACTTCTGAGGAAAAATCATCCAGCTCTTAACAACCTTACCGCCTGATCCTGGCCAAACAGATAGAGCAGAATTTTAAGTGCTTCGCCTTGTTCACCTTCCAAGTCAGGATTGGTTTCCACAAATAATTTTGCACCATCGCGTGCCATTTCAAGAATATCTGCGTGATGCTCTAATTGTGCAAGATTGAAGCCTGGTGTTCCTGATTGACGCGTGCCTAGCACTTCGCCTTCGCCGCGCAGTTTTAAATCTTCTTCTGCAATCCTGAAACCATCTTCGGTTTCGCGCATAATGTTTAAGCGTGCTTCTGCGGTCTCAGATAAAGGCGTGTAGTAGAGCAACATACAGTGCGAGGCATCAGAACCACGGCCTACACGACCACGAAGCTGATGGAGCTGTGCGAGGCCAAAGCGTTCAGCGTGTTCGATGACCATTATGGTTGCATCTGGTACATCAACACCCACTTCAATTACGGTCGTGGCAACCAGAACACGTGTCTTGCCTTCCTTGAAATCCGTCATGGCTTGGTTTTTTTCATCCACTGTCATACGACCATGAACAAGGCCTATGTTTTCTTCGCCCATGCGAGATTGTAAATCCTTAAAGCGATCTTCGGCAGCTGTTGCTTGCACCTCTTCGCTTTCTTCTACAAGTGGGCAAATCCAATATATCTTTTTGCCATGCTGAACGGCTGTATAAATACGAGCAATCAGTTCTTCGATGCGATCAGAGCTTAACGCATTGGTTTGAATAGGCTGGCGACCGGGTGGTTTTTCATCCAGTTTGGAAACTTCCATATCGCCATAAGCCGTTAATACCAGCGTGCGCGGAATAGGGGTAGCTGTCATAACCAATACATCAGTTGCATCGCCCTTGTCTCCGAGTGTTAAACGCTGATGCACGCCAAAGCGATGTTGCTCGTCGATGATTGCAAGGCCAAGACTTTTAAACTCCACCTTAGATTGAAAGAGCGCATGGGTGCCAATGACGAGATCAATCTCACCATTCTTAAGACGCTCCAGCGTTTCACGCTTCTTGGCGGCTTTATCCTTACCCGTAAGCAATTCAACGGTTACGCCCAGTTGTTCACACAGCGGCTGCAAGCTTGCCAAATGTTGACGTGCAAGTATTTCAGTTGGTGCCATAAGACTTGCCTGATTACCTACTTCTATAACGCTTAGTGCAGCCATGAGTGCAACAATGGTTTTACCTGAACCAACATCCCCTTGTAGCAGGCGTAACATGCGTTCAGGCTTTGCAAGATCATCTGCAATTTCTGTAACTGAGCGTTCCTGTGCGCCTGTTAACGCAAACGGCAAAAGAGGTAATAGTTTGGCTGTTAATGCGCCTGTTCCAATACGTGCCTTGCCCGATGATTTTCTTAATCGTAATCTCAATAAAGCTAGTGCTAATTGACCTGCGAGCAATTCATCATGTGCCAAACGCCTGCGTGCAGGGGTATTAGGTTCAAGATCCAGACTGTCGCGCGGATTATGAATGCGTGTTACTGCTTGATTAAATTGCGGCCAATGTTCTCGTGCAATCAGGTTTTTATCTGCCCATTCTGGCATAGTGGGTAGCGTATCAACGGCGGTACGAATGGACCTGGACATGATCTTGGATGAAAGTCCTGCCGTTACGGGATAAACTGGCTCCAACAATGGCAGTTGAGCAAAGCCTTCTTCACTCACCATATGGTCGGGATGCACCATATTTGGTTTGCCGTTAAACCATTCAACCTTGCCACTGACATAGCGTATTTCGCCTACAGGCATGGATTTGGATAGCCAATCAGATTGCCCACGAAAGAACACAAGCGCCATTTCACCCGTTTCATCATGTACATTGATGCGATATGGAATACGACGATTGCCCCTTGGTGGCGCATTATGACTATCGACAATCACTTTAAATGTAGAAACCACGCCTTCTTGCGCATTGGCAATGCCAGGTTGGTTTCTTCTATCAATAACTGAATGGGGGACGTGAAATAATAAATCAGCAATGCGAGCGGGTTCTGCGTTCTCATTGCCATGGAAAAGGCGCGTCAAAGTCTTGGTCAGTTTTGGGCCAATGCCTTCCAGATTGGAAACAGGTACAAAAAGTGGATTTAAAAGTTCCGGTCGCATTAAATATTCCGAAGTTTAGGCTGACTTTTAAGCTTTATCGCCCTATAACACATTTCATCATATAATGAATCATTGAAATAATAATATCCTCATGAATGACACAGTAATATCTGAAGAAAAGCAAATTCGTCTTAAGCGTCTAAAATATCGTGCAAACCACCGTGGTATTAAGGAAATGGACATTGTTATTGGCCGCTTTGCCAATGAAAAACTGGACGAACTTTCAGACAAGGATCTGGATCTGTTTGAAACTTTAATGTCAGAGCATGATCGTGATTTGATAATCTGGTTTACTGGGGAACAACCATTTCCTAACGAAGATACCAAACCTATGTTTGAGATGATTTGTGACCATATGAATTCCTATGATTTTAATTTATAGGTTGTTTTCTTAAACATGCTTTCCCCATTGCAACTCCAATCTGTATTTGATGATGGCATAAACGCGACAATTGCGAATATTGCCTCAGGACAGGAAGGGCTGATTTTATCTCAGCTTTGCGCCAATGAAAAAGCTGGTAAGGGCATTGTTCATATCTGTGCCAATTCGCAAGAATTGGTCAGCTTGGAAGAAAGTTTGGCATTCTTTGCCCCTTGGCTTGAGGTCGTGTCGTTACCTGCTTGGGATTGTTTACCTTATGACCGCGTTTCACCCAGCACACAGGTGATTGCCGCTCGTATAGAAGTCTTAAATAAAATTGCCAGTACAACAATAGATGGCAACCCCATGTTAGTGCTTACAACTGCTAATGCTTTGTTACAGCGATTGGTGCCTGCAAGTGTTTTGGCTGGCCAACAATTCTCCATGGCGCCAGGCAATCGAATTGATATGGATAAGTTGGTTGAGCGACTTGTGGGGGAGGGCTTTGACCGTACTTCGACAGTCCGCGAACGTGGCGAGTTCGCCATACGCGGCGGTATTCTTGATTTGTTCGTACCTGGCGAAGAAGAACCTGTTCGGTTGGATTTTTTCGGAGATACACTAGAATCCATTCGTAGCTTTGATGCTTCAACCCAAATGACGACGGGACAACTAAAAAATTTTTCTCTCCAACCAATGAGTGAAATTAGTCTTGATGATGCAGCCATAAAGCGCTTTCGCAAAAATTATATAGAAAGTTTTGGTGCCGCCACGCGTGACGACGCTCTTTATCTGGCAATAAGCGAGGGTAGACGTTTTGCGGGGATGGAGCATTGGTTGTCTCTGTTTTATGAAAAACTCGATACACTGTTTGATTATACGCAAGGTTTTAAATTTACTTATGCGCATGATGCGCTTGAGGCAGTTAAGTCTCGTGAAGAGCAAATAAAAGATCATTATGACAGCCGCCAACAGGCAATAGAAACCAAGATAGATGGCGGAACGCCTTACAAACCTGTTGTTCCAGATGCTATATATTTAACCGCACTTGAGATAGAGCAACGGTTGATTGTCTTAAGTGGCGTTGCGCTTTCACTTTTTGATCAACCACCCACTTCTACAATGCAAGTGTTGGATGCAAAAGGTAAGGCAGGGCGAAGTTTCGCAGTTGAACGCACCGCAGGACAGAATGTCTTTGATGCGCTTGCTCAACATATCAATGAAGTTATTGCATCTGATCGCAAAGTTCTTATTGCTGCTTGGTCGCAAGGATCAAAAGATCGTTTTAGCCAGGTACTGGTTGAGCATGGATGCGCGGATTTGGTTGGCATAGAAACATATGAGGCATTTAAAAGCTCTAAAAGCAAACTGCCACATATTGCTGTGTTATCTTTGGAAGAAGGGTTTGAAACACCTGAGTTTGTTGTAATTGCTGAACAAGATGTATTGGGTGATAGGCTTGTTCGCAGAACATCAAAACGCAAAAAAGACAAGGATTTTATTGCGGAAGCTTCTTCTTTGGCAGAAGGTGATATTGTCGTTCACGTCGATCATGGTATCGCCAAGTTTGTTGGCTTGCGCACAATTGAAGCAGCGGGTGCGCCGCATGATTGTTTAGAGCTACGGTATTCCGGCGATGATAAGCTCTTCTTGCCTGTAGAGAATATTGAACTCCTATCACGTTATGGCAATGCGGATAGTGAAGTTCAATTGGATAAGCTTGGCGGTGTCGCTTGGCAATCACGCAAAGCAAAACTAAAGAAACGTTTGCTGGAGATGGCAGACCAACTCATTAAAATTGCAGCAGAACGTGCCTTAAAAACTGCAACCAAGCTTGTGGCTCCTGAAGGATTATACGGTGAGTTTGCTGCACGTTTTCCTTATGATGAAACTGATGATCAAATGCGGGCAATTGAATCTGTCTTTGATGATTTGTCTGCTGGCACCCCGATGGACAGGCTCGTATGTGGCGATGTTGGTTTTGGCAAGACCGAAGTAGCGCTACGTGCAGCCTTTGTGGCAGTAATGGGGGGCAAACAAGCGGCCATCGTTGTACCAACGACCTTGCTTGCGCGCCAACATTTCAAGACATTTACCGAACGCTTTAAAGGTTTGCCAGTTAATATTCGTCATGCTTCTCGTTTGGTGGGTAGCAAAGAATTGTCCGAGACCAAAAAAGGCCTTGCAGATGGAACTGTTGATATTGTTGTTGGCACTCATGCGCTATTAGGCAACTCGATTGAGTTTGATCGTCTTGGCCTATTGGTGATTGATGAAGAACAACGCTTTGGTGTTAAGCACAAAGAGCGCTTGAAAGAACTGAAATCAGACATCCATGTGCTGACACTTTCTGCAACACCTATACCGCGAACGCTGCAACTGGCATTGACAGGTGTTCGTGAACTCTCCTTGATTACGACAGCACCTGTTGATCGTATGGCTGTGCGAACGTTTATTACACCATTTGACACGCTCACAGTTCGTGAAGCTTTGTTGCGGGAGCGATATAGAGGCGGACAGAGTTTTTATGTGTGTCCGCGCGTGCGCGATTTGGATGAACGCAGGCAGTTTTTAGCGGAACATGTTCCTGAACTCAAAGTGGCAGTTGCGCATGGGCAAATGTCACCTGGTGAATTGGACGACATCATGAATGCCTTTTATGACGGACAATATGATGTGTTACTGGCAACGACCATCGTTGAATCCGGCTTGGATATTCCAACGGCTAACACATTGATTGTACATCGCGCTGATATGTTCGGCCTAGCACAACTATATCAAATTCGTGGGCGTGTAGGGCGCTCAAAAACACGCGCCTATGCAATCTTCACATTGCCTGTAAACAAAACATTGACTGCAACCGCAGAGCGCCGCTTAAAAGTATTGCAAACGCTTGATACAGTAGGGGCAGGTTTTGAACTGGCAAGTCATGACTTGGACATTCGCGGTTCAGGCAATTTACTTGGTGATCAACAATCAGGGCAAATCCGTGAAGTAGGCTATGAACTTTATCAACAAATGCTGGAAGAGGCGGTTGCCGAACTCAAAGACGGCGATGATTATTCTGCGGAAGAGAAATGGTCTCCGCAGATTTCAATTGGTACGGCTGTTTTAATTCCAGAAAGTTATGTGCCAGACCTGCAATTACGTCTTGGCCTTTATCGTCGTCTGTCTGATATTCGTGAACCTGAAGAAATTGACGCCTTTGGTGCAGAAATGATTGACCGCTTCGGTGCGATGCCACAAGAAGTCGAATATCTGCTAAAGATTGTCTACATCAAGGGTCTATGCTTCACCGCCAACGTCTCCAAACTGGACGCAGGGCCAAAGGGTGCGGTTATAGGTTTCCGCAACAATGATTATCCAGCAGCCACAAAACTCGTTGGGTATTTGGGAGAGCAGGGTAACCTCGCCAAAATCCGTCCAGATCAGACGATATTCCTGTCTAGAAACTGGGAAACGGCTGAAAAACGCTTAAAGGGAGCAGCGGTTATCTTGAGTAAATTGGCTGGATTTGTG
>CALDZF010000141.1 GCA_937944165.1 uncultured Rhizobiaceae group bacterium
ATTGGATAAGTGAGTGGTGCCCCCCGCCGGAATCGAACCGGCACTCCCGAAGGAACGGGATTTTGAATCCCGCGCGTCTACCAATTCCACCAGAGGGGCACTTTTGATTTGGAATTTTTGCGAAAAATGTTCTTTGCAAAATCAATTTGGTAGTAGCGCGAATATAGCTACACAATAGCCAGCGTCAATATAAATTCATAGTTTTTTTGCCTTCGGCTTTACTCTTTAGTCAGAAAGCGGCAAACAGCTTTAAATCAATAGCAAATCAGGTGGTAAAATGATTCGCAAACTTTATGACTGGGCCTTTTCACTAGCCAGACACAAGCGTGCCACATCAGCCCTTGCGGGTGTTTCCTTTATTGAAAGTTCGTTTTTCCCAATCCCCCCTGACGTTTTGTTAATTCCCATGGTTCTTGCTAAGCGTCACAAGTGGATTTTTTATGCCACCATTTGCACCATTGCTTCTGTTTTAGGGGCATTCCTTGGGTATTTTATAGGTGCTTTTTTGTATGAAACCTTAGGGCAGCCAGTGCTTGCATTTTATGGCAAGGAAGACTCCTTTGATAAGGTCAGCGAGTGGTATAATACTTGGGGTGGATGGGGTGTTTTATTTGCAGCCGTCACGCCATTTCCCTATAAAGTCCTTACAATTTTTTCTGGAGCTACTGGGCTTAATTTGGTTACTTTTGCAGTTGTTAGTGTTATTGGCCGTGGGCTTCGGTTCTTTTTGGTTTCAGCTCTTTTATATTGGATAGGCGATCCCATTCGTGAATTTATTGAAAAGCGTTTAGGGCTAATGTTTACTCTAGCTATGGTTTTACTTATTGGCGGGTTTGTTTCTGTAAAGTATATTTTTTAAATGCTAAATTTGCCTGTTCCATCTTCGCATCTTAAATATTACTTATTCGTGCTATTGGGCATGTGCGCGGTGATTTTGTCTGCTCTCGCGTTTGAGCATATTGGTGGTTATCAACCCTGCAAGCTTTGTCTTGAGCAACGTGAACCCTGGTATATAGGCGTCCCGCTCATGATTATTGCCTGTTTGTCTTTGATCTTCAAAGGCCCTGCCTGTTTAACGCGGGGCATGATGGCGATTAGCGGTTTGATTATGCTTTATTCGTTTGTATTGGGTGTTAATCATTCAGGTGTTGAGTGGGGTTTTTGGGCGGGGCCTGGTGATTGCGGCGCTGTTGAAGGTGGGCTTGCTACTACAACGGCAGATTTTCTAAAGCAGCTAGAGGAAACAGTTCCCCCATCCTGTATTGATGCTGCTTTAAGAATATTAGGCTTATCCTTTGCCGGGTGGAATGCGCTTGCAAGCTTGTTTTTGGCAATTGTCTCTTTCGTTACTTTTAGCAGGCAATAAAGTCATTATTTATATAATATGATTTACATAGCATGTTCGATTAGGCTTTAAGGTTCCAGCTCCACATCCCAATAAAGAAAGTCCATCCAGCTTTCATGTAAATAATTGGGTGGAAATTTTCTTCCGTTTTTATGCAGTTGTTCAACGTGGGGAATATAGGGTGTTTGACGTGGAAACATTTGCGCTTCCTTCGGCATTTTGTTTGCCTTGCGCAGGTTACAAGGCGAGCAGGCCGCGCATACATTTTTCCAACTTGTAATACCGCCTTTTGAGCGTGGAATTACATGGTCGAATGTGAGTTCACCCTGACTTGGGCTTGTACCGCAATATTGACACTTAAAGCTATCTCGCAAGAAAACATTAAAACGCGTAAAGGCAGGTGTTGAGGAAGGCTTTACATAATTCTTAAGGCTAACCACGCTGGGCAATGGCATTTGAAAGGAAGGGCTTGAAATATTAAAGTCATATTCTGCAACAATGTTAACGCGATCTAGAAAAACCGCTTTAATTGCATCCTGCCATGACCATAAAGACAGTGGATAATAGCTAAGGGGGCGATAGTCTGCATTTAAAACAAGTGTTGGATGAGCTTCAGGCTTTACTGCAATTGTCATTAATCCCTCCCGATTTAGAATCAACAAGGCAATCAACTGCAGGTTTGCAATTTATTATGATAAATCTGTAACGCTTATACTGTTTTGAATTGAAAGCGTTTCTCCCTTTTATGTTTGTTTCTTTTTTATAGTATTATAAAGGCTGCCCTTTGTCTTGTCCTTTAATGTTTGCATAATATGACCAAAAAAGCCTGCTGGCTATCCCCCTATGAGGCGACCATTTAAGCGCAATTTGTCTCAGTTGAGCTTCTGTTGGACGTTCATCCATATCAAATGCGTGACGAACGGCTTCGCGAATTGCCAAATCACCAGCAGCAAAAATGTCGCCGTGGCCTGCGCAAAACAGTAAATAAACTTCTGCAGTCCAAGGGCCAATGCCTTTTAGCGCTGTTAGTTGTGCAATTGCATCTTGTGCCGAAAGTTTATTGATTGCGCTTAAATCCAGCGTTTTGGATAATATCGCATTGGCCAGATTTGCTATTGTTGTTTGTTTTGCGCGCGTAAGGCCAATCTTAATGAGAGTACCTGATGCGCTATCAAGATAGTTTTGGGGTGTTATCGGGTTAATTGCTTCTGTAAATCGGCCATGAATAGCTGAGGCAGAAGCTGTTGAGACGTGTTGTCCAATAATAATTCTAACCAGACCTGGAAAGCCTTCTTGTTCTCTTCGTAAAGCTACATTCGGGGTTTGCTTGATAATAGGAATGAGGTTCGGGTCGAGTTTTTGAAGTTCGATAAGACCTGTTTTTATATCTTCTTGTGTTTTAATTTCGTTCACGCATCTGCTCAATTTTTGAATTTCATATATTCATTGCATCTTATATTTGTTATCAGCATTACGTGTGGTTCGAAAAGCGTGGTGCTTGTTTTATGGTTTTTACATTTCCTCAGACGATTGACCAGATGTTTGCAATGTTGGTTCCTCTTCTGACATTGATAATTGGTTTGCTCTATTTAGTCATGCCTAAAAAACTGCTGGAAGCTTTTGGGCTGGAGGCTGTTGAAGGAAAACCTCATGCTATTGGGGAAGGGCGCTCTTCTTATGCAGGGATATTAATTGCTTTTGGAGCGGCTTGTTTGTTTTTACAAGAACCTTTGGCATTGCAACCTGGGCTAAATTTAGTGTTGGCTCTTGCATGGTGGATTGCAGCTTTAGGGATCGTTCTTCAAGTTCAAATTGATGGAGCGCGAGGTTTAGGTGTCGTTTGCAAATTAATTTTTGCACTCTTTATGGGTGGGGTGGCATTTTTAAATGCGGAGCTTGTTAATTTAAATTTTGCCTTGCCTCATGGTGCCATTGTTGAGTGGGTTATTTTTCTGGTTGCTGGTTTAACGTTGATACTAGGGCTTATTAGTCTTCTTTTGCCTGCTGTTGCTTTAAAAATACTAAAGTTAAAACCAAATGCACAAAAATTACACGCGGTAGGTGAGGTGAGGGGTGTTTTAGCGGGGTTTTATACGGCTTTGGGTTTTGCGTGTTTGTTTTTTAATGACCCTTTTATAGCAAAACAGTTTGCTTCAATCATATTGGCAGGGGCATGGTTGCTAACTGGTATAGGTCGTTTTATCTCAATTATTGTTGATAGAGGCGCAACTTTGTATAATTTTGCTGGTGTAATTTTTGAAGTTGGCACAGGCGCAGTTTTAGTGGGACTAATTTTGGGGCTTATTTAACCTCGTTTTCTAGTCTATTCGTATGATGCGACATATGATTCCAAACTATTTCACAAACTCTTGTTGCGACTCAAAAAAGCCTATGCTAGGGGAAACTCGGATTTGCTATAAAATTGATTATGGCAGAACTTTCTAAAATTTGAATTATTAAAGTGTTTTGATAGGCTCGACTATATTTTCCAATTGTTTGGAGCGTAGTTAAGAATATCTGGCACACGGCAGAAAAAGATATATCAGTGGCTAATTCTGAAATGATGATTTCCGGTGTGACGTCTCGATACGCGTCAGCGTTGTTCGATTTGGCGTTGTCCGAGAAAAAAATCCCTGCTGTGGAAAAAGATCTTGGTCGTTTCGATGCGCTCTTAAACGGTAGCGATGAATTGAAGCGCCTTGTTGTTTCTCCTGTTTTTTCAGCAGATGACCAGTCAAACGCAATTGATGCAATTTTGACTAAAGCAAAGATTACAGGTCTGGTTGGCAACTTCATTCGTGTTGTTGCCAGAAACAGACGCTTGTTTGCAATGCAGGATATGCTTCCAGCATTTCAAAAACTGGCAGCAGAGCATCGCGGTGAAGTCACTGCTGATGTTACCGTCGCGCAAAAACTTAGCGCTGACCAGACAAAAGAATTGAAAGCTGCACTGAAAGGTGTAGTTGGCAAAAATGTTGCAATTAATGCAACAATAGATCCGTCGATACTCGGCGGAATGATCGTGAAAGTTGGGTCGAAGCAGATTGATACATCTCTGAAAACCCGTCTTTCGTCACTAAAGCTTGCGCTCAAAGAGGTCGGCTAATATGGATATTCGTGCAGCGGAAGTTTCCGCAATTTTAAAAGATCAAATTAAAAATTTCGGCAAAGAAGCTGAAGTTTCTGAAGTAGGCCAAGTGCTTTCCGTCGGTGACGGTATTGCCCGTGTTTATGGTTTGGATAACGTACAGGCTGGTGAGCTTGTTGAGTTCCCGGGCGGTATTGCAGGCATGGCTCTAAACCTTGAAGCTGACAACGTAGGTGTCGTGCTTTTCGGTGATGACCGTGGCATTAAAGAAGGCGACACCGTAAAACGTACCGGTTCAATCGTTGATGTGCCGGTAGGCAAGGAAATGTTGGGTCGTGTTGTTGATGCGCTGGGTAACCCGATTGATGGCAAAGGCCCAATCAAGGCGAAGCAACGCGCTCGTGTGGACGTTAAGGCACCTGGTATTATTCCTCGTAAATCTGTGCATGAGCCAATGTCTACAGGCCTAAAAGCGATTGATGCGCTTATTCCTGTTGGCCGTGGTCAGCGTGAACTTGTTATTGGTGACCGCCAAACAGGTAAAACAGCTATCATCCTGGATACATTCCTTAACCAGAAGCCAGCACATGATGCAGGCAAGGAAGATGACAAGCTTTACTGTGTTTATGTAGCGGTTGGTCAAAAACGCTCAACGGTTGCGCAGTTTGTGAAAATTCTGGAAGAGCGTGGCGCGATGGAATATTCCATTGTTGTGGCAGCAACCGCATCTGATCCGGCTCCTATGCAGTTCCTGGCACCGTTTGCTGCGACTGCCATGGGTGAATATTTCCGCGATAACAGTATGCATGCTCTGATTGGTTATGATGACCTTTCAAAACAAGCTGTTTCTTATCGTCAAATGTCACTTCTACTTCGTCGTCCTCCGGGTCGTGAGGCCTATCCAGGTGACGTATTCTATCTACACTCTCGTCTACTTGAGCGCTCAGCCAAGTTGAACGAAGACAATGGTCTTGGCTCCCTCACAGCGCTTCCAGTGATTGAAACACAGGGTAACGACGTGTCAGCGTTTATTCCTACTAATGTGATTTCGATTACAGATGGCCAGATCTTCCTTGAAACAGACTTGTTCTTCCAGGGTATACGTCCCGCGGTTAACGTTGGTCTATCCGTTTCTCGTGTGGGTTCTGCGGCTCAGGTTAAAGCGATGAAGCAGGTTGCTGGTTCTATTAAAGGTGAATTGGCTCAGTACCGTGAAATGGCTGCGTTTGCTCAGTTTGGTTCTGATCTGGATGCTTCAACACAGCGCCTTCTTAATCGTGGTGCTCGTTTGACAGAGCTTCTTAAGCAACCGCAATTCTCTCCACTTAAAACTGAAGAGCAAGTTGCAGTGATTTATGCTGGTGTTAATGGTTATCTTGATGATCTTGATGTTCGCCAGGTTGGTCCCTTCGAACAAGGTCTTCTTGCGAACCTTCGTGCAGATCATAAAGAACTGCTTGATACGATTGGTGAGAAGAAAGCGCTTGATGATGATCTTACAGCACAGTTGAAAGCTGCTATTGAAGCTTTTGCAAAGACTTTTGCTTAAGATTATCGAACTTGAAACGGAAAGCTTGACGGAAAGCAAATATGGCTAGTCTCAAGGAACTTAGAAATCGTATCGCATCGGTGAAAGCGACTCAGAAAATCACCAAGGCGATGCAAATGGTGGCTGCAGCCAAATTGCGTAAAGCGCAAATGGCTGCGGAAGCTGCCCGACCATATTCAGAGCGTATGGCCAAAGTAATGGCTAATATCTCTGCAGGTATGGAAGGTAGCGATGGTGCTCCTAAACTTATGGCTGGCACTGGAAGCGATCAAACACATCTTTTGGTGGTTGCAACAGCTGAGCGTGGTCTATGCGGTGGTTTTAACTCTTCGATAGCGCGTCTTGCTCGTGACAAGGCTCGCGAACTTATGGCTGAAGGTAAAACTGTCAAAATCCTTTGCGTAGGCAAAAAAGGTTTTGATGCCATGAAGATGGAGTTTGGTGATATACTTCTTGATTTAGTTACATTCCGCGAAATCAAGAATATCGGATTTGCTCAGGCTTCTCAGGTTTCAGAGCAAATTTTGTCGATGTTCGATGATGGTGAATATGATGTGTGTACTTTGTTTTATTCAGAGTTCCAGTCAGTCATCAGTCAAATTCCAACAGCACAACAGCTTATTCCCGCACAGGCACCAGTTGTTGAAGATGCTGATGCAGCAACAGATGATATTAATTACGAATATGAGCCGGGTGAAGAAGAAATTCTGGAAGATTTATTGCCACGCAATATCTCTATTCAGATTTTCCGTGCCATTCTTGAAAATGGCGCTTCAGAGCAAGGTGCGCGTATGTCTGCGATGGATAATGCGACACGCAATGCTGGCGAGATGATCGACAAATTGACGTTGAGCTTCAACCGTCAGCGTCAGGCACAAATTACAAAAGAACTTATTGAAATTATTTCAGGCGCGGAAGCGCTTTAAAGCTGGAGAGTAAACGATGGCAAAAGCAGCAGCTACAGCAGCAAAAAAGGCACCGGCAAAAAAAGCCGCAACTAAAACAAGTGCCAAGGCAGCAGCAACAAAAGCACCTGCAAGAAAAACAACAGCATCTAAATCTGGTGCTGGTAAAATCGCACAGGTTATTGGCGCGGTTGTGGATGTTCAGTTCGAGGGCAGTTTGCCTCCAATTCTGAACGCACTTGAAACTGATAATAACGGCAACCGTCTGGTTCTTGAAGTTGCTCAGCACCTTGGTGAAAACACAGTACGGACTATCGCGATGGATTCATCAGAAGGTCTTGTGCGTGGTCAGCCAGTGTCTGATACAGGCGAGCCTATTATGGTTCCTGTTGGTGAAGAAATGCTTGGCCGTATTATCAATGTGATTGGTGAGCCAGTGGATGAAGTTGGTCCAATCAAAGCTAAATCAAAGCGCGCAATCCATGCACCTGCGCCAGATTACATTGACCAATCTACAGAAGCTGAAATTCTTGTAACAGGCATCAAGGTTGTTGATCTTCTGGCTCCTTATGCAAAGGGTGGTAAAATTGGCCTCTTCGGTGGTGCGGGTGTTGGTAAAACAGTTCTTATTATGGAACTGATTAACAACATCGCGAAAGCACACGGTGGGTACTCAGTATTTGCGGGTGTTGGTGAGCGTACGCGTGAAGGTAATGATCTTTACTACGAAATGATTGAATCAGGCGTGAACGTAAACCCTGCTGAAAATGGTGGAAAAACTGAAGGTTCTAAAGCTGCACTTGTTTACGGTCAGATGAACGAGCCTCCTGGTGCGCGTGCTCGTGTTGCTCTTTCTGGTCTGACAATTGCGGAAGATTTCCGCGACAAAGGTCAGGACGTGTTGTTCTTCGTGGATAATATCTTCCGCTTTACACAAGCTGGTTCAGAGGTGTCCGCGCTTCTTGGTCGTATCCCTTCTGCGGTGGGTTATCAGCCTACACTTGCAACCGACATGGGTCAGATGCAGGAGCGCATTACAACCACAACAAAAGGTTCTATTACATCTGTTCAAGCGATTTACGTGCCTGCGGATGACTTGACTGACCCAGCGCCTGCTACATCATTTGCGCACTTGGATGCGACAACTACATTGAACCGTTCAATTGCTGAAAAAGGCATTTATCCGGCGGTGGATCCGCTAGATTCAACATCACGCATGATGGATCCTCAGATTGTTGGTGAAGAGCATTATCAGGTAGCTCGTGACGTGCAGGAAAGCTTGCAGCGTTATAAAGCGCTTCAGGATATTATTGCCATTCTTGGCATGGACGAGTTGTCTGAAGAAGATAAGCTGACAGTGGCACGCGCCCGTAAGATTGAGCGTTTCTTGTCACAGCCGTTCTTCGTTGCTGAAGTATTTACAGGTTCACCGGGTAAACTGGTTGCACTTGAAGATACAATTGCAGGCTTTAAAGGCCTTGTGGCTGGTGAATATGATCACCTACCAGAAGCTGCCTTCTACATGGTTGGTTCTATGGATGAAGCAATCGAGAAAGCACAAAAAATGGCTGCTGAAGCTGCTTAATTATGAATAGTTTTCCTGCGAAATTATTTTTGCAGGGAATAGTCTTTTTATAAGCGCTGAATTGGAAGCAATTCCAAGAAGTGAGGAGGGGTTTAACCCCGACAGGGAATAAAAAAATGTCTGAAGCATTTTCATTTGAACTCGTATCCCCAGAAGCACTTGTGCTTGGTGGTGAAGCATCTGAGGTTGTGGTGCCTGGCGCTGAAGGTTATTTTACTGTTCTGGCCAATCACTCACCTTTTATGACAACCGTTAAACCAGGTATTGTTGATGTTAAAATGAGTGATGGTGAAGCAAAGCGTATTTTTGTGCGTGGTGGTTTTGCTGATGTATCACCTACAGGGTTCACACTGCTTGCAGAACAGGCAACCATGTTGGAAGACGTCAATATGGAAGAGCTTGATGCAGATATTAGTGCCGCACGTGAAGCTGTTGCTAATAGCGAAGGCGACAAAAAAGTAAAAGCTGAAACAAAACTTGCTCAGCTTGAAGATAGTAAAACTGCTATTTCAATGGCGATGAACTAAACTATCATTTCCTATAATAGTGAATGCAAAGCCTAAGTTTTTTACTTAGGCTTTTTTTAAACCTAGAATTTAGTGGTGCAATTTTTGCATCGCTACAGAAAATTTTTAACAGCAGACGGCAACGGATAATTATTCTATTAAAATAATAACTTCTGCCGGTTCGTGAAAACGAATTGTTTTCTTATAACGTATCTCCTCCAAGTAACGCCAACTGACTGGCAGAAGTACCAATTCCTTCCAAAATAAAATAGTGGCCTAGTTTCCTAAGCCGCTATTTTGTTATTTATAATACTATTGGCTATATTATTCGTCACGCAATTCGCGTCTTAGGATTTTACCAACATTGGTTTTTGGTAATTCGTCACGGAATTCAACATGAACAGGGCGCTTGTAGTTTGTAAGGCCTTTTTTGCACCAGTCTTTAACATCATCCTCACTCATATCAGGGTTTGTTTTAACAACGAAAAGTTTTACGATTTCACCAGAATGATCATCTGGTACGCCAACTGCGGCGGCTTCCAAAATGTGTTCGTGACCAACGGCAAATTCTTCAACTTCGTTTGGATAAACATTAAAGCCTGATACAAGGATCATATCTTTTTTACGGTCAACAATTTTGGTTTGCCCGTCTTCATTCATAAAGCCCATATCGCCTGATTTGAAGAAACCATCCTCAGTCATAACGTCTGCAGTTGCTTCAGGGCGTTGCCAATATCCAGCCATGACCTGTGGGCCGCGGATGCAAATTTCACCAACTTCTCCCAATGGAACAGGCTTTCCGCTATCATCGCGAATAGAAATGTCTGTTGAGGGTAGTGGAAGGCCAATTGTGCCAGAGAACTTCTTTGCATCAAAACGATTAGCTGTTGCAACAGGGGAGGTTTCAGAAAGACCGTAGCCTTCTGAGATATTACAATCGGTGAGTTCTTTCCAGCGTTCAGCAACTGGCTGTTGCACTGCCATACCGCCACCAAGGGTAAGTTTAAGAGATTTAAAATCCAACTTTCTAAAATCTTCGTTATTTAGCAAAGCATTAAAAAGTGTATTGAGACCCGGGAAGATATGATAATCGTATTTGCCAAGTTCTTTTACAAAACCTGGAATATCACGCGGATTTGGAATTAAAATATTATGCGCTCCTAAACGCATGCCCATGATCATGTTCACGGTTAAAGCGAAAATATGATAAAGTGGTAATGCGCAGATATAAGTTGGATTATCTGGTACTTTTACAACTTTAAGCCATTCGTCGTTTTGTGCCGCATTGGAAAGCACATTGGCATTGGTTAGTGTAGCACCTTTAGAAACACCAGTTGTACCGCCTGTATATTGTAGAAAGGCAACATCATCATGATTTGCATCCGTTGGCGTTAAAGGATGATTGCTTGCTAAAACAGATTTAAAGGTATGGTGGCCTGGTAGGTTCCAGTTTGGCACCATTTTCTTGACTTTGCGAACAACCAGGTTGACAATCATGCCCTTTAGGCCGCCCAACATTTCGCCCATACTGGTAACGACAACATGCTCAACACCAACCTTGTCTCTGACTTGTTCAAATGTAGTAGCGAAGTTTTCAACCACGAAAATTGCTTTAGCGCCACTGTCTTTTAATTGGTGTTCAAGTTCTCTTGGTGTGTAAAGTGGGTTCACATTAACAACAACATATCCGGCGCGTAAAATAGCTGGCAATATAACAGTATATTGCAAAATGTTTGGCATCATGATTGCAACACGGTCGCCTTTTTCAAGACCCTTTGATTGTAGCCATCCGCCAATAATCTTTGATTTTTCTTCTACTTGAGCATAGGTAATTGATTTTCCCATACAGGTAAAAGCTATGTTAGAGGCATATTGCTTACAGGCCGTTTCCAAGAGATTTGCGACTGAACTATGAGTAAGTTGTGGAATCTCGTGGGAAATTTCTGGAGGATATGACTTTAGCCAGATTTTATCTTCTGTTTTTACTGCTTTTTTCGCGGTCATATTGTCTCTCCTCCAAGATATATTTAGTTTTCACTGATTTAAGATTATATTCAAGTCTGAAAACTCAGTGATAAACTTGAGTAAAAGATGTATTAAACTCTTCCGTTTACGTCAATGAAACAATTTTGCAAATTTGTAGACAGAGCAATTTATGATTATGTTTTTGTAAACGGACTGTCTTTTAATTGGGTTGAAACGATGAAACCGATCAGACATGTGGCAAAAATCAGCATAAATCCTGTGTGGTAACTATCAACGCTATAAAATCTAACGCCTTCGTTAAGTGAACCATCCCAAATCTGATCTAGCGCAAAACCGACTGCGGGTTGTAAAATTGCACCAGAGGCAACAGTCATTGAGTTTACAATACCAGTAACTGAACTGCTGATGTCATTTGGGGTTACTTCTCTAACCAATGCAAAGGTAATGGTCATGAATGCGCCTGACATGCCAATCAGTATGATTAATATGATGCTTAGCCATAATGGCGGCAACGGCAGAAAAACCATTATTCCCATACAACAAGTAAGGATAAACGAACCTAGCATTAAAAGTTTTTTACGTTGTTTTATCCTGTCTGAAAGCCATCCGGCAAAAGGCGCGCCAAATGCCCACCCAAGTAATAAAGCTGACATCCAAAACGCTGCATGTGTTTTTTCCAAACCATAGGCTGAAATAAAATAAGGCGTTCCCCATAGACCACCCAAGGTTAGCATGGGCGCTGACATGGTGGAGGCAACAAGGGCTACTTTCCAAACTTCTAATGTTGAAGCTGCACGTCCCAAGCCTTCCCACATGGCACGCCAGGTTTCTTTTGGCGGTTTTGTGATTTCTCGTTTTTCTTCTGGTGCGTTTTTGACAAAGATAAACACTAAAATTGCCAGTAATAAGCTAAATGCTCCAAGGCTCCACATGGCAGCACGCCAGCCGAAACTTTCAACAAAGAGAGCTAATGGGCCCTGTGCCAGCATCCCGCTTATCATGCCGAAGAACATGACTAGCCCCGCCATGAATGCAAAGCGTTCAGGGGCAAACCATTTGCCTGCCAGTGCCAGCGAACTTAAAAAGCCTACCGCTGAACCGATGCCGATTAAGATACGTCCCAGATATGCAATCTCTACTGATTGGGCCAAGGCAAATAAGACAGAGCCAACTCCGCCAATTAATAAAGCAGCAGACAATAATAAGCGTGCACCCAAACGGTCTATCAATGCACCCAGTGGTACTTGCATTAAGACGTAAGGATAGAAATAAAGTGCTGATAATGTGCCAAGTACAGCGCCGCTAATAGCAAACTCTGCCATGAGGTCTGAAACCATAACGCTGGGCGCAACCCGATGAAAGAATGCATAGCCAAAAGACATGGCTGCCAGAAGCCAAATTAACCAGGCTCGCCCACTTCCCAATTGTGGATTGCTAGATTGTTCCAATCAAATTACCCAAGTCGTTTCGCATGCCATGCAATATGATCTGCCATAAAGCTTGAGATAAAGTAATAGGAATGATCATAACCTTCATGCATGCGCAAGGTTAGATCGATGCCTTTGTCTTCGCAGGCTGTTTCCAATAATGAAATGCGAATGCCTGTTTCAAGAAACTCATCGCTGGCGCCTTGGTCGACAAGAATTTCTGGTACTTTATTACCGTCTTCAATCAGCGCGACCGTGTCATAAGCACGCCATGTTTTTTTGTCTGATCCCAAATATTTAGTAAAGGCATTGCTGCCCCAGTCTGTGCCTGATGGTGCACAAATGGGCGCAAAGGCTGAAACAGATTTATACATGTCAGGGTTTTTCAAAGCGCAGATCATGGCACCATGTCCGCCCATGGAATGTCCTGTAATCGATTGACTGGACATGTCTGCATTAAATTCTTTTGCAATCAGTGCTGGCAATTCTTGCGTCACGTATGAATACATATTGTAGTTGGTTGCATATGGTTCTTGCGTACTATCGACATAAAAGCCTGCGCCTGTTCCAAAGAAATAAACATCTTCATCTGCCACGTTCTCGCCACGGGGTGATGTATCAGGGCATACGATGATAATGCCATGTTCTGCGGCTGCTGCTCTAAACTCACCTTTTTCCGTGACGTTGGCATGAGAGCAGGTCAGGCCAGAAAGATAATATAAAACCGGGCAAGGTTTTGTTTCAGCTTGTGGTGGCAAGAAAACAGAGAATTTCATTTCACAATTGCAGGCATCACTGTCATGAGTTGCGACCAGTTGACGACCGCCGTGTGAGATGTTTTCATTTGTAATTTGCATGTTCGTCTAACCTTATTCTTGTTCGCGTTTAATCAATCGTGCGACTGATTGGTTTAACATTTCTATTGCCTGAGCCGTTTGTGCCTGAAGGTTATTCACACGAGTAAGTTGCTCACGGATGTTGGTGACTTCTTCACTGACACTTTCCGAGATAGGGGATTTACCACGTCCGTAAAGAAGCCATGTCGGGCTAACGCTTAGGCACATGGCCAGCATGGAAAGTTTATTTGCGCGGGGTTCGTCACGATCCATTTCCCAATTTTGATAAGTTTCCAATGTCACGCCCACACGCCGTGAAGCTTCATTCTCGTCCAGATTGAGGGCTTCGCGGGCGCGGACTATGCGGCCGCCTAATGTGTCGTAGTCGTTGGTTGCGTCTAAAATGGTTAGTTCGTCATTCTTGTCACTCATGGGAGAGGTCCAGTTCGTTCAGGAATTGCGTTTACCTTGTTGTATCAGGCGCTCAAGTTCCTGCAAGAAGTTTGAACGGTCTTTTTGCGTAAAGCCTGCATTATAGGTTTG
>CALDZF010000142.1 GCA_937944165.1 uncultured Rhizobiaceae group bacterium
GCGCGGGTTCGGGTTGTTGCGCCCTCCACGCTTTTGCCTTCTGGCATTGAAAAGCTGGGTGTAGAGGTTTTCCGCAACATGAAAGATGGCCTTAAAGGTGCTGACATCGTCATGATGCTTCGCGTGCAACGTGAACGCATGGCGGGTGCACTTATTCCTTCGGTGCGTGAGTATTTCAAATATTTTGGCCTTGATGCGGAAAAGCTTTCATATGCCAAACCCGATGCGCTTGTCATGCACCCTGGCCCAATGAACCGTGGCGTTGAGATTGCCTCTGAAATTGCTGATGGCCCACAAAGCGTGATCGAAACACAAGTCGAGATGGGCGTTGCGATCCGCATGGCGATTATCGAAATTCTGATGGCGAACACCAAGAACGATTCTGTGAACGGTGGAGGCGCATCATGATTAGGCAAAAAACACTCATCAAAGGCGCTTATGTTGTAGACCCGTCACAAGAGCTGGATGGTATTTTTGATATCCTGATCATTGATGGCAAAATTGATGCTGTACGTGAAGACCTGACCGCGCCAAAAGATGCGGAAGTCATCAATGCGACTGGCAAACATATTTTCCCTGGCCTAGTAGATGCGCGTGTTTATGTTGGTGAGCCAGGTGGCGAGCACCGTGAGACCATCGCCTCTGCCAGCAAGGCAGCTGCGGCTGGCGGTGTTACCAGTTTCATCATGATGCCGGAAACCAACCCTGTTATTGATGATGTAGCGCTTGTTGATTTTGTACGTCGTGCCTCGCGTGATGATGCGCAAGTTCGCGTTTATCCTGCGGTTTCTGTTACCAAGGGATTTGAAGGCAAGGAACTGACTGAGGTTGGCTTGTTGCAAGAAGCAGGTGCGGTGATGCTGACCGAAGGCAAGCGCTCACTAAACAACAATCAAACACTCAAACGCGCCCTCACCTATGCTCGTGATTTTGGCATGGTGATCGCACAAGAAACCATCGACACAGATTTATCTTCAAATGGCGTTATGAATGAAGGTTTAAACGCAACGCATCTTGGGTTATCAGGAATTCCGCGTGAGGCTGAGATTATTCCGTTGGAGCGTGATCTTCGCATCGCTGCCCTAACCAAGGGCAATTATCACGCTGCAAAGATTTCAACTTCGGATTCTGCGGAAGCAATTGCCAAATACAAGCGTGAGGGTAATTTGGTTACCTGCGGTGTTTCTATTAATCACTTAACGCTCAATGAAAATGATATCGGGCGATACAGGACTTATCTGCGCCTGACGCCACCGCTGCGTGATGAAGATGATCGCCAAGCCATGGTACGCGCGCTGGCTGATGGCACAATTGATATCATCGTCTCAAGCCATGACCCGCATGATGTAGACGACAAGCGCCATCCTTTTGCTGAGGCTGCAGAAGGTGCGATTGGTCTTGAGACACTCTTTGCAGCAGCGATGCGGCTTTATCACAACGAGGAAGTATCGCTCACACGTCTGATTGATGCGTTATCGACCAAACCTGCTGAAATCTTTGGCCTGCCTGGCGGCACGTTAAAACCTGGCAGCAGTGCAGACTTGATTATTGCAGATTTAGATACACCTTGGGTGGTGCACGAAGAAGATATTATCTCTCGTTCAAAGAATACTCCGTTTGAAGGAGAGCGTTTTAGCGGAAAAGTCTTGCAAACCATTGTTAGTGGACGCACTATATATTCTGATAATACTTGATTTAAACTTTCGGGGGCAAAATTGCCGGATCCTATTAGCTGGTCACTAGCAGCGCCCTATTTAATTGGCGCACTTATTTTTGGCTATTTACTTGGCTCGATACCCTTTGGCCTTATCTTCACACGCATGGCAGGCATGGGTGATGTACGCTCTATCGGTTCTGGCAACATAGGTGCTACTAATGTTTTGCGCACCGGCAATAAGAAAATCGCTGCCGCTACCTTGCTTGGGGATCTTTTAAAAGGCACCTTTGCAGTTTTAATCGCTTGGCAAATAGGCCCTGACCAAGCTGTCATGGCAGGCTTTGGCGCATTCCTTGGTCATTGCTTTCCAATTTGGTTGAAGTTTAAAGGTGGCAAGGGTGTAGCGACTTACATCGGCATATTACTTGGCTTCTCCATTAAGGCAGTTTTGGTTTTTGCCGTCGTATGGCTCGCAACTGCCGCAATTACGCGTTATTCATCGCTTTCTGCGCTACTCGCTACCATTGCAACGCCGATAGCGTTATATATGTTCGGCTATGTCCAATGGGCTGAACTTTTTGCACTTTTGACCCTCATAACCTTCTGGCGGCACCGTGAAAATATAGGGCGACTTCTCAACGGTACAGAAGGCAAGATTGGCAAGAAGGGATAAAGTTTGACCAATCAACCGATCGATAAAAAACGATATTTTCATCTTGATGATGAACAACGGTTAAATTGGTTACGACTTATAAGAAGCCAAAATGTGGGGCCTGCAACGTTTAGAGATCTTATCTCACATTATGGTACGGCAGCAGCAGCGCTTGAAGCCTTACCCGAACTGGCAGAGCGCGGAGGCGCTGCTGCACGCATTAAGATATGCCCAATAGAAGACGCAGAACGTGAATTGGTCAAATGCGAAAGCGTTGGGGCAAGGTTTATTGCAATTGGTGAACCTGATTATCCACCTATTTTGAGAAACTCAGATCAAAGCCCACCCATTATTGCTACAATAGGAAATTCCGAAACGCTTATGCAAAAATGCGTTGCAATCGTTGGTTCCAGAAATGCTTCCATCGCTGGTATGAAACTAACGCAACGCTTCGCTTCACAACTGGGCGAACATGGCTATACAATTGCCTCGGGGCTGGCTCGCGGCATTGATACAGCCGCCCACAGGGCATCGCTGACGACAGGCACGATTGCGGTTTTTGCAGGTGGGGTTGATCATATTTTCCCTGATGAAAATATCGAACTTGCCAAGGCAATTGTTGATAATGGCGGCGTGCTTATGAGCGAAATGCCGATGGGCTGGCAACCACGCGCCAAGGACTTCCCTCGCAGAAACCGCATCGTGACAGGATTGGCGCAAGGCGTTGTAGTTGTTGAAGCTGCCAAACGTTCCGGCTCGCTTATTTCCGCAAGGCTTGCCAATGAAATGGGGCGGATTGTCTTGGCTGTTCCAGGGTCACCGCTTGACCCACGCAGCGAAGGCACCAATGGCCTCATCAAACAGGGCGCAACGCTTGTAACCTCAACAGATGATATAATAGAAGCACTTGCCCCATTGCATGATAATGCGTCCGAATTTGTCTATGACATATATGAAAATGAGGATGAACTGCCTTTTGAAACGAAAAGAACTAAAATAGAAAATACTGACGATACGATACGAAACGCAATATTATCATCGCTTGGCCCCTCACCAACAGAAATAGACGATATAATCCGTTTTACAGGTGCAAGCGCAGGGCAAGTTCAATTAACATTAATGGAGTTGGATTTGGCTGGAAGACTTGAGCGCCATACTGGAAATCGGGTTTCTTTAGTTGGATAAACCGAATGAAAAGATTATTTCAAATCGACCGTAAAAAAAGCCAACACGCTCATTGCTGAATGTGTTGACTTTCTTACTGCCCCAAAACTTAATCAGTCTTTTTCTTTATCAAGTTGCATGTTGGTAATATCATATTGAAGTTGCGCTTCCATCATAGCTATTTCCAGCAACCGTGCCAAAGTCTGCTCGCCCAGACCAAGCGCCATTTGGCGTAATTGAGGAAGCATATCGCTCAAATACTCAAGCTCTGCTGAACGTTTCGTACTTAATTTTTCCAAGACATTGTGGCTTATGGATTTTTGTGTCGCAGCACCTGTTTGATAACTCATTTGTTTACACAGTAAAAAATAGCCCTGCCAGACTAATATTGCCACCCAATATAAGGAATTACTACTATAGGTTGCATTTACTGTCAACAGATAGTTTATGATTGTGTTTTTGCTTTTCTTTTGCTTCAAAAGCATTTTGCACTTGACGATTGGTCTTCCAATCGCCAATTCAATTACCTTTGTAATACAATTTCGGTTCGAAATAAGAATGGTACATTTATGACACATAGTCTTGTTATTGTAGAATCTCCCGCGAAAGCCAAGACAATCAACAAATATCTTGGCAAGGATTTCACTGTTTTAGCTTCATACGGTCATGTTAGAGATCTACCAGCCAAGGATGGCTCAGTCTTACCGGACGAAGATTTTGCCATGTCATGGACCACAGACGCCCGCTCCAAGCCGCGCATGAGTGATATTACCAAAGCCATGCGTAATTCAGACAAACTAATTCTCGCAACTGACCCTGACCGCGAGGGTGAAGCTATTTCTTGGCATGTTCTTCAAATGCTGCAAGACAAAAAAGTTATCAAAGAAAAACCTGTCGAGCGCGTCGTGTTTAACGCGATTACAAAAAAATCTGTTCTGGAAGCAATGGATAATCCGCGTGAGATTGATGCGCCACTGGTTGAAGCCTATCTGGCACGACGCGCGCTTGACTATCTTGTGGGCTTTACGCTTTCGCCAGTTCTATGGCGCAAATTACCAGGCGCGCGCTCCGCAGGCCGTGTGCAATCAGTGGCACTTCGTTTAGTGTGCGAACGCGAAGCGGAAATTGAAGCGTTTATTCCCGTTGAGTATTGGTCAATATTAGCAAGTTTGAAAAATAGCGCTGGCACAGCCTTTGAAGCGCGTATTGCAGAATATGATGGTCAAAAACTTTCTCGTCTGGATATCCCCAATGAAGCCATGGCGATGGAAATCAAGGCGGCTCTTGATGCGGGCAATCTCAAGGTTCAATCGGTTGATGCCAAACCTACAAAGCGTAATCCTTATGCGCCTTTTACCACTTCTACCATGCAGATGGATGCTTCGCGCCGTTTGAACTTTACAGCGAAACAAACCATGCAAGTTGCGCAGAAACTTTATGAAGGTGTGGACATTGGTGGCGGTGAGACCGTTGGTCTTATTACTTATATGCGTACGGACGGTGTGCAAATTGCACCTGAAGCGGTTGCTCCAATCAGAGACCAAATTGCAAAGTCTTTCTCAGCAAAGCACGTACCTGATGCACCGCGTGTCTATAATTCCAAGGCCAAGAATGCGCAGGAAGCGCACGAGGCCATTCGACCGACGGAAATTTCCCGCTCTCCAAAAGATATGAAGCAATATTTGAACGATGAAATGTTCAAGCTTTATGATCTGATCTGGAAGCGTACCATCGCCTCACAAATGGCATCTGCCGATATTGAGCGCACTGCCGTTGATATTGTGACAACAAGCGGAAAACCAGCAAGACTGCGCGCCAATGGTTCGGTCGTTATTTTTGACGGTTTCCTCGCGGCCTATGAAGAAGCCAAGCCCGAAAGCGAAGAAGATGACGACAAACGTCTTCCAGCCCTTAATGAAGGCGAAGAGATTGCACGCGAAAAGGTTGAAGCAAAACAACATTTCACAGATCCGCCAGCGCGATATTCAGAAGCCTCTCTTATTCGCAAGATGGAGGAGCTTGGTATTGGACGCCCTTCGACATATGCTTCTGTTCTTTCAACGCTTCAAGACCGTCAATATGTAATCCTTGAAAAGCGACGTTTTACACCAGACTCAAAAGGTCGTGTGGTAACCAGCTTCCTGCAAAGCTTTTTCAATCGTTATGTGGAATATGATTTCACTGCGAACCTAGAAGAACAACTCGACCAGATTTCTGCTGGTGATTTGCAATGGAAAGATGTGCTTCGCGATTTCTGGAAACAATTCAAGACAAGTGTGGATGAAACCAAGGATTTGCGCGTTTCAGAAGTGCTCGACACGTTAAACGTAGAGCTTGCTCCCCTAGCCTTCCCACCGCGTGAAGATGGCGGGGCACCTCGTGAATGTCCGACTTGTAAAGAAGGTGAATTGAGCCTCAAAGTTGGCAAGTTTGGTGCTTTTGTCGGGTGTTCAAATTATCCAGATTGTAAATATACAAGACAACTTGGCCAAAGTGATGAAGAAGCTGCGGCACAGGCACTTGCAGAAGGGCCTAAGGTTCTGGGCATTGATCCTGATTCTAGCGAAGAAGTATCCCTCCGCACTGGACGGTTTGGCCCTTACATCCAACGCGGTGAAGGTACACCAAAAGAAGTCAAACGCGCAGGCATTCCAAAGGGCTGGGATCCGCTGGAAGTTGACTTCGAAAAAGCACTACAATTGTTATCGCTGCCACGCGATGTAGGTTCTCACCCTGAAACTGGCAAAATGATTACATCAGGCATTGGTCGTTATGGCCCATTTGTGTTGCATGATGGCCTTTATGCCAATATGGATTCCGTCGATGATGCCTTTACGATCGGCATAAACCATGCGGTAACCTTACTGGCTGAAAAAGCTGCAAAAGGTGGGCGCAGAGGTGCAGCCGCTGCTCTTAAGGATCTTGGCGATCACCCGGATGGCGAAAGCGGCAAAATTACCGTAAACGATGGACGCTACGGCCCATACATAAAATGTGGCAAGGTCAATGCAACCATTCCAAAAGACACTGATCCGCAGGGTGTGACTGTCGAACAGGCCGTTCAATGGATTGCAGAAAAGGTTGCCAAAACTGGTAAAACACCAACTGGCAAGAAGAAAGCGGCTGCAAAAAAGAAACCTGCAGCTAAGAAAAAGCCAGCGACTAAGAAGACGTCAGCCAAAAAGCCAGCGGCCAAGAAAGAGTAGTGATATAATTGGCGAAAAAAATCCCGCCTAAGAAAAAACTATCCAAGGTTGCAAGAAGAAATGCCGCCAAGACTGTTTCGCGTGAACAAATCCTGAAGTTTGTTGCAGAGAACCCGCAACGAAATTCCAAGCG
>CALDZF010000143.1 GCA_937944165.1 uncultured Rhizobiaceae group bacterium
CTCCTCCACCATAGGTCGAGCCATAAAGACACATTTTAAATAATGTGTTATATAAGCCTTGGAAAATGCGGGTATAGCTCAATGGTAGAGCAGTAGCCTTCCAAGCTAAATATGCGGGTTCGATTCCCGCTACCCGCTCCATAACTTATTGATTTAATTGTCTAAATAACTTGATTCGTCAACAGATTACACGCTACTGCTCTCTTAACCTGAATTATTCAAAGTGGCTTATTTCAGCCAATCTAAGCTCCTATCACCTACACTTCTGAGCCAAAAACATGCCAAAAGTACTTATCTTCACGTGTAAGTTGCACAATATGCGATCTATGGTTGAATAGTAGTGTATGAATAGAAAAGCACTGCGGAAATTTAAGCGAAAGAAATACGCTGAGAAATTTGTTCAAAAGTATCACATGACAATATCTGATTGGGTTCTATTTAAAAGAACAAACCCCAAAGAGGCACACGAGCTGAGAATGGGCCTTACTTGATGTGAGACTATGAACCGGAAAATTCATCGAATGAATAAGAAATTTCTTCCCACATTCGATGACTTCTTTCCATTAGGTCGAGAGCATAAAAAATACGATCACCTGAATAAATGTTGAGTTTATGTTGCTCTGGATTGAATGGATTATACTCTCGGCCGATCGACCAATCTTTATCTCGTGGCTTCCGGTTGATTTCGAAATGCCTTTGTCGATTTGCAATATCTCTACACACTTCCCATTCAACAAATCTGCTTAATTGCATATCCAAAAATTTTGCCCTTACAACACCCGAGTTAATCAACCACTCCCTGCCGGAATGGCACCAGACAAAATAGGTGAGCACGAAATCATTTACGTCGTGAAAATCGTAATCGGTGGGGTTCTCAAAAGCTTTCTCAATTCGCTGCTTCCAGCGAGTTAATCTAGCAAAATGGTTTTTCCAACCACCAGTTCTGTCAGCACTTGATTTCATACATTGATACATACTGTCTTATAGTAAAACATTCAAGTGTTCCATATATGTTCTGTGCTAAAAACGAGCCAAAAACTGTGTAAGTCATTGAATTAAATAAATTGTATTGTTAGCTTCCAAGCTAAATATGCGGGTTCGATTCCCGCTACCCGCTCCAAGTTCTTCTATAATAAAAAGTTACCTTTTTACTTGAAGAATCGTATATTTTTCTTTAAATGACACTTGATTTGTTTAGAGGAGGGTAAGATGAAAAATATAGTAAAAAGTTCTTTAATTATTATTACGGCGTTTGTACTTGCTGCGTGCCAATCTACTGAAAAGTTTCAATTCAAAAACCAAAATTTCCAAATCACCGAAGTTGAGGTGAACTTGCCTGCGAGCATTGATACTAAGAATAAACTCTTAAAGCCAACCGAGGATTTTCATAGTTACATGACGAATGCATATGCAAACTATCTGGCTGAATATAATGCGATGCGTCCAAATGCTAATACTGCCTACAAATTGCGTGTTGATGTATCCAATGTGCATTATAAAAATGTTGTACAGTCTTTGTTGATTGGTGATGCAAATAGAATTGAAGCAACAGCTAGTGTTATCGATCCTAATTCTGGTGCCATCGTACATTCTGCTCCAGCAAGTTATCTTGATGGTGCTTCCGGTGCATTAAATGGCATCACAGGCGCTGTGTTATCGGTACTCGTAAAAAGACAAGCCGCAGAGGCTAACATGGCAAAAGGGTCTGCTAAAAATACAATGAAATTCCTTTTTCCCAGTTTAAAATTGAGCAAGGGTGCTGAGCAAAGGCTGAAAGCCAAAAATGCTATCCAACCGAGAACAACAGCAATTTCATCTTTATCAGCACCAGTTTTAAAGCCTGTGCTTAATACTTCTCAAGTTCAAACTGGCACTGTTTATAATGCGACCGGAGCATCCGTTGTAAAGCTAAACCAATAAACTAGGTTTTAGAATAAGATTGCATCATCATATTTAACTTGAAAAAGCGTTCTGGTAGGTATATCAGGGCGCTTATTCATATTATTTTGACTCGTTATCTGGGATTTTAAGAACATGGCAAAAGAAAAGTTTGAACGTAACAAGCCGCATTGTAACATCGGCACGATTGGTCACGTTGACCATGGCAAGACGACATTGACAGCAGCGATTACCAAGTATTTTGGTGAGTTTAAAGCGTATGACCAGATTGATGGTGCACCTGAAGAGCGTGCCCGTGGTATTACGATTTCTACTGCTCACGTTGAGTATGAGACAGAAAACCGTCACTATGCACACGTTGATTGCCCAGGCCACGCTGACTATGTGAAGAATATGATTACCGGTGCTGCTCAAATGGATGGTGCTATTCTTGTGTGTTCAGCAGCAGATGGTCCAATGCCGCAGACACGTGAGCACATTTTGCTTGCACGTCAGGTTGGTGTTCCAGCGATTGTTGTGTTCTTGAACAAGGTTGACCAGGTTGACGATGAAGAGCTTCTTGAACTTGTTGACATGGAAGTACGTGAACTTCTTTCATCTTATGAGTTCCCGGGCGATGATATTCCAATCATCAAGGGTTCAGCGCTTGATGCGATTGAAAAAGACGGCACTGACATTGGTGAAAAAGCAATCCGTGAGCTAATGGCTCAGGTTGATACTTACATTCCACAGCCAGAGCGTCCGGTTGATCAGCCATTCCTGTTGCCGATTGAGGATGTATTCTCAATCTCAGGCCGTGGTACGGTGGTAACGGGTCGTGTTGAGCGTGGTATTGTAAACGTTGGTGACGAGATTGAAATCGTTGGTGTTAAAGACACTCAAAAGACAACTTGTACGGGTGTTGAAATGTTTCGCAAGCTGCTTGATTCAGGTGAGGCTGGCGATAACATTGGCGCACTTATCCGTGGTATTGACCGCGAGCAGGTTGAGCGTGGTCAGGTTCTTTGTAAGCCTGGTTCGGTTAAGCCGCACACGAAGTTTACAGCAGAGGCT
>CALDZF010000144.1 GCA_937944165.1 uncultured Rhizobiaceae group bacterium
GAAAAAGCGCGTACATTTTTTGGATAGATCATGACTGAACAAACAGACACCACACCACAAGCAGAACCGAACGAAGCTGAAATGACAACAGCGAATGCGTCGTCCATTCCGCCAGAAGAACTTGAGCGACTAACAACGCAAATCGTTGCAGCGCTTAAGACGGTTTATGACCCGGAAATCCCGACGGATATTTATGAGTTGGGGCTTATCTATAAAGTCGATATTGAAGACAATCGTCTGGTTAAAGTCGTCATGACCGTAACAGCGCCTGGTTGTCCTGTCGCAGGTGAAATGCCTGGCTGGGTGCAAAACGCAATTGCAGGCGTGCAGGGCGTGATGGATGTAGAGGTTGATATGGTCTACGATCCACCATGGACACCGGAACGCATGTCAGAAGAAGCACAAGTTGCATTGGGCTGGTATTAATACTTTAAAAACCATATTTATAATTTATCTATAACAATTAAGTTATCTTATACATTTGTAATATTAATTAACCTCAATGTTTCTTGGGGGATAAGATGGATATTAAATTAAAATTACTTATTACAACATTTTTAGGCGCACTATCAGCATGTTCAGCAGAAGATACGATACCAGAAGGTGATCCTGCCAAATACGTTAAAGCGGGAACACGTGGCTATGATGTAAGAAATGGTGTTATTGCTGGAAAAAAAGAAAAAGTATATTGGATGCAACAAGTTGTATCTGGATATGATGCCAAGAATTATTCGCAAGAACCCAAAAAACTATCGCTGATAGAACCCCATAAAGGCTGTAACTTTAAACGGCCAACTGGTGAGCATTCATTTATGAATGGCTCAACATATACTTCAACAGCTTATTCAACAATTTACAGCTTTAATCAGGAAGTTTTCTACAAAAGAGCAAAAAGCATTGTAAAACGAATGCAAAAAGGAACACCTGCTTCTGCTATCGTTATGGCTCCAAAACGTTTGAAGGGCGAACCTGTTGTAGATGTTGTGATTACTGCTTCTGCAAAGCCTGTGTACCTTGTGCTTAACTCAGGAAGTCCTGTGATTTGGAACTTTCATATGCATAAGGATGTCGAAATTGCACAAGTTGTTATTTTATCTCAAGGTGAAACTGGGGTTGCAAACCTGGATGAAAATGTTCCATTGACTATTTTGGATAGTAAAGGCCTTAAACGTTGTAAAATCTTGCCAGCCAGAAAGCCGGCAGAACACTGGGACTTCGTTAAAAAATATAGAAAAAACTCTGGTTCGAACATTTTCAAAGAGACTTATAATAAAAATGTTAAGCGATCTAAAAAGTACAACAGTTGGTTTATCAAGCAATTTGGCTATGGCTTTGAAACTAATATTGTTGGGTTGAACCAAACAAACCATTTGGTTTTTGGTCCCATCCCAACGACTTTAAACAGTCGTGTGCCATACAATAATATGCAAGAGGCAAACGTAAGAGTGACGCCTAATGATCACATTTTAAAAGGCAGTAAAAATCAAGCTCGCGAATATTTTAAACAAACCCAAATTAAAACGATTAAAGTTAGTCACGCTAATCTTTTATCAAACTGATAAATGTGCATTGGAATATGCTGGATAAACCCCTATATTATATCTAACAAAGGGATTTGATATGGCCGGTTTTGAAGTAATTACATTGACGAAAGCAGCTCGAGAAAGAGTGGCTGATATTATGTCTAACAAGCCTGATGCCAAGGGTATTCGTATTGGCGTTAAAAATGGCGGCTGCGCGGGTATGGAATATACAATTGATCTGGTTGAAGAAGCAATCGCGGGTGAGGACAAGGTCGAAGTGCCAGAAGGAACTGTCTATGTTGCCCCACAAGCTGTTTTGTTTCTGTTAGGCACTCAATTAGACTTTGAAGTTACAAAGTTAAGAACTGGTTTTGTTTTTAATAATCCGAACCAAAGTTCAGCATGTGGTTGCGGTGAAAGTGTTGAGTTAACACCAGCAGAAATGACACCAGAAATGGTTCAAGCTCGAGAACTTGCAAAGCAAAGCTAGAGCTTAGGGTTTTTAGCGCTAGCCCGTGCTTACAATACTGCCATTGCTTTGCCAGCTCATTATTTTTGATACCAATGCATCATTTGAAATTGGCTTGGAAATATAATCATCCATTCCAGCTTCCAGACATTTTTCTTTATCACCATCAAGCGCATGTGCTGTGATTGCAATAATTGGCGTGCGAGGGGAATTATTGTGTGCTTCCAATTTGCGTATTAGGTTAGTAGCAGTAAGGCCATCCATAACAGGCATGGAAACGTCCATACAAATAACGGAAGGTTTTATCTTTTCAAACAGAGAAACAGCATCCTCACCATTACTTACAATGCGGTACTTCAAACCTGTGTCTCTTAAAGCTTCGGCATAGACAACTTGATTGACTTCATTGTCTTCAGCAATAAGTACATCAATCTCGCTATTAGACATGAAGTTGGTATTAGTCGGTGTTGCTTTATTCACATACAATCCGTCATTCTGAGTTAAGCTATCATCTTTTAGAGCAGCTTTGAAAATGGCTTCTGCTTTCGTGTCCGTAATTCCCCCAGGCGCTGCTGTAACCTGTGCAATGTCTAGTGCTGGAGCATCCTCTATTTCTATATTCGTCATTGCCTGAGTTGGGTCTGTCTTAATGATATGTGATAGTTTGGTGAATATTTCATGCGATAATGCAGGTTTATGCAATATTGCCTGGAAACCAAGATAAGAAACAGGCTCATTTTCTTCGACATAATCAACAGATGTTAAGAGCATGATTGGCGTATTGGCAAATTTTTTGATGCTTCTAATTTTTCTAAGTAGCTCAAGGCCGTTCATCTTAGGCATGTGATAATCTAAGATCATTGCATCGATAGGAATATTATTCTTATCGCAGGCATTTAAGAAGGCGAGGGCTTCTGAACCATCATTACAAGATGCAGCCTCTGTTTCCCACAAGAACAATTGTTCTTCTAAAATTTCCTGATTGATTTTATTGTCATCAACAACAAGAACACGTTTGTTTTTCAGGCATGTTGTTTCTGGTTGTTCTTTTTTGAAATTTGTATCGTTTTCCAGGTTTATCTTGAACCAGAACTCTGATCCTATGCCGAACTCACTTGAGACCCCAATTTCACCATCCATCAAAGCAACCAGTCTGGAAGTTATTGCAAGACCAAGACCTGTACCATCATGTTCACGGATGCTTGAACCATCAACTTGACTGAACTTTTCAAATACTTTTTGAAGTTTATCCTCTTTAATGCCAATGCCAGTGTCTTTGACCGAGAAGTGAAGGTTCCAATCTTCGCCCTCTTTTTGTTCGCCCCTTACATCAATTAATATATGACCACGTTCAGTAAATTTAATTGCGTTACCAATAAGGTTTACCAATATCTGGCGAACACGAGTAATATCGCCCATGAAGTTTTGTGGTAAATCTGGTTGAATACGTACGATTATTTCTAGATTTTTCTCAGTAATTTTAGCAGCCAACATTTGGGTTATTTCACCAATTGTCTTGTGTAAATTAAACGTAGATTTGGAGAGTTTTAACTTGCCGGCTTCGATTTTTGAAAAGTCCAATATATCATTAATGATCGTCAATAACGAAGAGGCGCTGTCTTTTATAATTGCAACAAATGAACGCTGCCTATTATCCAGTTGAGACTTTTCCAAGACCTCAGTCATACCGATTACGCCGTTCATTGGTGTGCGAATTTCGTGGCTCATGTTGGCCAGAAATTCAGATTTTGCTTCATTAGCAGCCTGAGCTTGTTTTGATACCTCATCAAGTTTGATAATAGTATTGGTGTGCTTGTCCAAAATAGCATTAAAGGCAGTTGCAATCTCTTGAGTTTCATCGCCTTGCTCAACATCAATACGATAGTTCTTTAATAGACGCTCGCTTGAAATATCGTCAGGCGCTTCAAGTATCTTTTCAATTGCCATTCGCAGTTGGTCTGTACTGAATGAGACACCATGTTCTGAAGAATTTAAGCCTTGAGTTTCTTGCTCTTCTGTAACTCTGATTTTCCATATTTTGTCTACAGTTTTCAAGAATATATAGCCAAGTCCAAAGCTCCAAAAAAAGTTGATGCTAACACCTTCTATCTGGACAAGTAATTGATCCATTCTGGAGTTGTTTATCATTTGGGAAACGTCACCCAATGGAACGAGCAATAAAGCGCCAGAAACGCCCGCCATGCCATGCACAGGGATAACGTCCAGGGGGTCATCCAGTTTACATACGTTAGCCAATATGTATGAACCAATTATAGCGATTGACCCGCCCGCCATGCCTATTAAGGCGGCACCAGCGATTGAAACAACAGATACTCCAGCCGTTACAGCTACTAGACCACCTAATAAACCTACAATGGTTGCCATGGGTTTGAATAATCCATGATTGGTTACATAGCCGATTATCATGCCAGCAGTAGCGCCAAAAGATGCAGCGACAATGGTATTTGCAATAATTTGCGGTAGTTCGGGGGCTTGGGGTTTGATGGCACCAGCATTAAAGCCTATCCAACCAATCAGAAGAATAATTGTGCCTAAGAAAGCAAGCACAGACGAATGACCTGATATTGGTTTTGGCTTGCCGTTTTCATCAAAACGACCTTTTCTTGCACCTAGGACTAAAATAGCAGCCAAAGAAACCCATGCAGCCGTGCTATGAACAACTGTAGAACCCGCAAAGTCAATAAAGCCTTTGTCAGCAAGGTATGCAGGATTTTCCGGTAGAATGGCATTACCCCATACAAGATGAGCAAAAAGGGGATAAATGACTGCAGCCATAAAAATAGCGAGACATAGATAAACACCGAACTTCATGCGTTCAGCAACGGCGCCAGATACAATTGTTGCAGCTGTTGCGCAAAATCCAAACTGGTAAATCATAACAACCAGCGCACTAGCATTGCCTTCCATTGGATCGATGCCGCCAAAGCCGTAAAAAGGCGAGGTGCCAAAACCAAAAGTGAGTTGAAATCCGAATAGAAAGAAAATAACACCACAAATGACAAAGTCAGAAGCATTTTTTTGCGCAACATTAATAGAGTTTTTGGAGCGAACAACACCTGCTTCAAGCAATAAGAAACCCGCCTGCATGAACAAAACCAAGATGGCGCATATTAGCATCCATACTACAAAGTCACTTTCCATTTGAGCCAGGTAAGTAACCGAGCCTTTGGTAATTGTATCTGTGCCAGGCAAGAGCTTGTGCGCACTCAGCGCAATTATTGATAGAATGCTGAATGAAAGTATCAGTCGTGAAATGTTGGAGAATTGTTGCATGTGTTACCCCCAGTAACGCTTGGGAGATATTAGCTGTTTATGGTAAATAGAGTGTTAATGCCGCACTAAGCGGATTTTAAAGTAAAATAACTTAAGTTACTGAAATACATAAATAAAATATATCGTACATTGGGGTTTGTATAATGTCTGCGATAGCAGTACTTTTTTGTTTGTCAATATACAGATAAATATAAATCAGGAATAAAATACAAAAATGCCTATTCAAAACTCACACGAAAACAATCTGATTGATTATATTGAGTTCAATGTAGCAAACATTGAGCGTTCCAAAAAATTCTATGGTTCAGTCTTTGGTTGGTGCTTTGTTGATTATGGTTCAGATTACTGTGAGTTTAGTGACGGACGTATGAAGGGTGGTTTTGCCTCTGATACACCTGTTAATAATGGTGGGCCACTTATTGTGCTTTATCACGATGATCTACAATCAGTTTTAGCAAAAGTCATACAAGCAGGAGGAAGTATTACAAAAGAAATTTTCCAGTTTCCTGGTGGCGAACGATTTCAATTTAAAGATTTTGATGGCTATGAATTAGCTGTATGGCGAAGAACTTGATATTTTAAGTTACCGCAAAAATGCTGGAATATGTTCATCGCCACCAAAGGCATGTTTTGCGTCTGAATACTCAAGATCAACTTGTTCATGATATGGTTTTTTACCACCACGTTTATTATTCTGCTTGGGAGCTTCGCTGTGTTTGATATTTGTATCAGTTGAATCAGGCGCGTCATTGGGTTTTTGGTCTTTGGCCTTGGGTGCTGGTTTGGCTTTGCCCCCTTTAGCAGATTTACCGCGTCCACGGCGGCCTGCTTTTGCATCCCATTCAACAGCTTCGTCATTGAGCCAATTAATCTTTTGATCAATCAAGCTTTCAATCGCATCAAAGCCTTTTTGTTCGGTGGGTACCACAATCATATATGCTACACCTGTGCGCCCAGCGCGGCCGGTTCGGCCAATACGATGGACGTAATCCTCCGCATTCACAGGCACATCGTAATTGAAGACATGACTTACATCAGGAATATCCAAACCGCGCGCAGCCACATCACTGGCAACGAGCAGGGTAATCTTATTGTCTTTGAAAGTATTCAACGTTGCAGTACGGCTGGTCTGATCCATGTCACCATGCAGCGCACCGACAGAATATCCATGACGGTCAAGACTTCTGAAAACAGTCGCAACATCTTTTTTTCGGTTACAAAATATGATGCCATTTTTCAGTTCTTGAGAGCCTTCGATAAGTTCTCTAAGTTTGGCGCGCTTTTCATAATCTTCATAATCAGATGCAACAGCATGTTGCGTAATCGTATCAGATGTGGAGGAAGCTTTCGCAACACTTACCATAACCGGGTTTTGCAAAAACTTGTTTGCCAGGCCTTCAATTTCGGGTGGCATTGTTGCCGAGAAAAATAAGGTTTGGCGCGTGAAGGGAACCATTTTGCAGATGCGTTCAATATCGGGTATGAACCCCATATCCAGCATACGATCAGCTTCATCAATCACCATGACTTCAACACCAGTCATAAGGATTTTACCACGCTCAAAACAATCAAGCAGACGACCAGGAGTTGCGATTAGAATATCAACTCCGCGATCAAGTTTTTTAAACTGATCTTCAAAGGAAGTACCACCAATTAAAAGCGCCACATTCAATTTCTGATTTTCACTATAGCGATTGAGGTTTTCCTCTACCTGTGCCGCAAGTTCGCGAGTAGGCTCAAGGATCAGCGTACGTGGCATACGTGCGCGTGCACGGCCTTTTTCTAGCAACGATAACATTGGTAATGTAAACGAAGCGGTTTTACCTGTTCCTGTTTGTGCTATACCGAGAACATCTCGTCGCTGCATAACGTGTGGAATGGCTTCTGCCTGAATTGGTGTAGGTTCGGTATAACCGGATGCTTTTACAGCTTCCAATACTTTGTCACTTAGACCCAGTGTGTCAAAACTCATGTTTTGGAGATATCTTTCGATTAAATATTCGGTTTATCTTATACCGCTGTAATTGCCCTCGAATGCTATTTTTTTTAGCATTAAGCACTTTGCCTATGATAAAGTATTCTAAAAGTCAACAAAGACAAGGTTTTTAGCTTAAGTAAGCACTAATTTTCTGTTTACACATCCAGCATTTCACCTTCGGCAAATTCTGCATTTTCCTGAATAAATTTGAACCTTGCTTCTGGTTTGTTACCCATTAGCTGGTCAACCGTTGCTGAAGTCAGGTTTTCATCCACCTCAGGAATTTCCACACGCAGCATGGTGCGTTTTGCTGGATCCATCGTAGTTTCTTTCAACTGCGCTGGCATCATCTCGCCCAAGCCTTTAAAGCGTCCAATTTCGACTTTTTTGTTTCCGATAAACTCTGTCTGCATCAGTTCTTCGCGGTGTGCATCGTCACGTGCATAAAGGGTTTTCCCGCCTTGGGTGATTTTGTAAAGCGGTGGAATGGCGAGATATAGTTTACCTTCGCGGATTAGGTCAGGCATTTCCTGAAAGAAAAATGTGATGAGAAGGGAGGCAATATGCGCTCCGTCCACATCCGCATCTGTCATGATGATGATGCGGTCATAGCGCAAATCATCATCACGGTATTTGGATCGTGTCCCAACACCCAGCGCCTGAATAAGGTCTGCTAGCTGCTGATTGGCGGCCAGTTTATCGCGGCCAGCGTTTGCAACGTTCAGAATTTTACCTCGCAAGGGCAGGATAGCCTGATTAACACGGTTGCGTGCCTGTTTGGCTGAACCACCGGCAGAATCACCCTCCACAATAAAGAGTTCCGTACCACCTTTCGCATTGGCGGAACAGTCAGCAAGTTTTCCTGGTAGGCGTAATTTGCGCGTTGCAGATTTGCGGTTAATCTCTTTTTCCTTACGGCGCCTCATACGCTCTTCAGCACGGTCTATGACCCATTCAAGAAGCTTGTTTGCCTGTTGAGGAGAACCAGCAAGCCAATGATCAAAAGGATCGCGAATTGCATTTTCCACGATCTTCTGCGCTTCAACGGTCGCAAGCTTGTCTTTGGTCTGGCCGACAAATTCAGGCTCACGAATAAAAACAGAAAGCATGGCAGCGGCTGATGTCATGACGTCGTCTGTCGTAATCATTGCACCTTTTTTATTGCCGATAATCTCAGCGTAAGATTTTAAACCACGGGTGAGGGCGATACGAAAACCAGCCTCGTGCGTACCACCATCACCAGTTGGAATGGTATTACAATATGAACTGACAAACCCATCATCGCCATGCCAGGTCACGGCCCATTCAAGAGAGCCATGGCCGCTTGATTTGTCTGACTTTCCCGCAAAGGGTTCAGTTGTAACTTTATGCGCTTTTGTAAGCGAAGCTTCCAAATAATCTTTCAATCCGCCCGGGAAATGGAATACCGCTTTTTCAGTAACTTCAGTGCCTTCCTTGATAAGGGATGGATCACATGTCCATCTGATTTCCACACCGCCATAAAGGTAGGCTTTGGAGCGTGCCATTTTGAAAAGTGTTGCAGGGTTAAATTTGCAGCCCTTGCCGAAGATTTCTTCATCCGGTTTGAATGAAACTTTCGTGCCGCGACGGTTATGCACATCGCCGCCATCTTTCAGGCCGCCCTTGCAAATGCCTTTTTCAAACTCTTGAATGTAAAGTTTCTTGTTACGGGCAACTTCCACGACCAAGTGGGTCGAAAGTGCGTTTACAACAGAAACACCAACACCATGGAGACCACCTGAGGTTTCATAAGCACCAGAGTCAAATTTACCGCCCGCATGAAGCGTTGTCATAATAACTTCAAGGGCTGATTTATCCTTAAACTTTGGGTGCGGGTCTACGGGGATACCGCGACCATTATCAATGACTGAAAGATAGCCATCTTCACCCAGTTCAACTTCAATCCAATTCGCGTGCCCTGCAACGGCTTCATCCATCGAGTTATCAATGATTTCCGCAAAGAGGTGATGCATGGCTTTTTCATCAGTGCCGCCAATATACATACCAGGGCGACGACGAACGGGTTCCAGCCCTTCAAGAACCTCAATATCAGCCGCAGAATAATCGCCCCCGGCTTCTGCTGTCACTGGCTTTAACTTTTTCGCCTTGGTTTTTGAAGCCGTTGCGTTAGGTGAGGTCGCAGTTGTTGGCGTGGCAGAAAATAAATCAATTTCTTCGCTCATAAAGTGCTCGCATCATAAAATTAGAATCACTAATTTAATTTAAACTGTATGACTTGGAAAATCGACCGTCTCGTGGTGTATTGCTTTATAAATTACAATTTAACCAGGAGAGACTAATTTGGCTAGTAATGCTGATTTCCGTTTTACATCCATTGTGAAAGGTCTGCCATCTGGTTATCCTTTTACTGGCCCAGATACGCAGGAGCGTCAGTCTGGCATCATGTTTCAAGCCAGAATGGGTGCAAATGAAAGTGGGTTTGGCCCGTCACCCAAGGCAATAGAAGCCATGAATGAGGCCTCGCATTTGGCATGGCAATATTCTGATCCCGATAATTATAATCTTCGTTCCGCATTAGCTGAATTTTATGGTGTAGGACATGAGAGTGTTTTGGTTGGTGAGGGAATAGACGGTCTCTTCAGTAGCTTGTGCCACCTATTTGTGGAACCAGGTGTAGAGGTTGTGACTTCACTAGGCTCATATCCTACCTTTAATTATCATGTGAAATCTCGCGGCGGGAATATTCATTTGGTGCCTTATAAGGATGACCACGAAGACCGCGATGCCTTATTGGCTAAGGCGCAAGAAACCAATGCTTCGCTTCTATACTTCTCAAACCCCAATAATCCAATGGGAACATGGTGGTCGGCTGATAAAATGCAGTCAATGATTAATCAACTGCCAAAAGGAACTGTCCTGATATTGGATGAAGCTTATATCGAGACGGCACAAGATGACGTTTCTCCTGTAATTGACGTAACAAATCCGCAAGTGCTTCGCTTTAGAACATTCTCAAAGCTTTACGGCATGGCTGGCGCACGAATTGGTTATGTTATTGGACACCCAGAATTAATTTCCACTTTTGATAAGGTTAGAAACCACTACGGCGTTAATCTTGTTGGGCAAAGAGGGGCTGTGGCTGCTCTTCATGATCAGACTTATTTAGAGAAAGTTAAGCAGAAAGTAATTAAAGGGCGTGATCGCATCCATGCCATAGCCAAGGCGAACGGTTTACAGTCAATTCCTTCAGCAACAAATTTTGTAACCATAGATTGTGGACGCGATAGCGATTTTGCAAAATTGGTCTTATCAAAAATGTTAAAGCGAGGCGTATTCTTGAGGATGCCAGGCGTTGAACCACAAGCCAAATGTATCCGTGTCAGCGTTGGGCTTGATTATGAGATGGATATCTTTGAAAAAGAATTTGAAGCGGTCTTAAAAGAACTATCCTAGCACATCCATTAAAAGGGCAGTCTAATGAATCCTTGCCCTTTTAATCGTGTATTTGATTTATTTATTTAAAAAACTAGATAAAGAGCTATGATTGCTGCTCCTATCATCGCCACGGAAACAGCGGTAGCACCAATCAACGTATGATTAGAATGCCGAATGTTTTCCTCATAATAATTTTCAGGGAATTGCATTTGAGCAAGCTCCTTACAGATTAGCCATTATTCCAAGCACTACGAATGTAATTGTTGTAGAGATAACCAATACTTTTGCAGCTGCATGATTGGTGCTTGTGGCGCCTTGGCGTGCATTCAGTGTAGAAATAATCATTATACTTTCCTTTATGTTAAGTCTGATCACCGATAAACATGCAGTAGAATAAGGTTTGATAAATGTAAGGTTTTGCTTGTTTACTGCTGCTTATGACTAAATGTCGCACATGTCTATGGTTAATGATGTGCAAAAATGCACACACCGCAAGCTAATGAAGGGGGAGGCTTACGGTGTGCGCGTTATTTACAGATGCAAAGTATGAGGAGGTGCAGTCTGTAAAACTCTTATTGGGGTACGCAGAAATGGTCTAATCCATCAAAACCACGGTAAGTTCCTGTGCGTGCGTTAAAGCTGCGGTAGCGGTTTGAACACCACTCTCTCCAACCTGGTGACCAAGGCTCTAAAGAAGCTGACTCGCGAAAAGTAATCACATTGGGGTTGCCACGCGAACTGACTGGCGCATTATTGTAATTATCAAGCGGAATGTGTCGACCTACCTGCGGTAAAACATGCGGCTGACCATTATTACCATACTGGTAAGTAGGTTGAGGTGCTGGGCGGTTATAGGTGTTGTGCGTAGAACGTTTGTTTTTATTGGCTTCACTAGCAATAATGGCACCTAAAGCCAGACCAATAACACCTGCAGCAACCAGATTGCCTTTGCTGGATTTTTTACGTTTTACCTGATGATGACGTTTTTGTTTGTTGTAAGCATGAATACCATGGTTGCCATGACCGTAATGTTTATGAAATTTACGGTGATTACGCTTGTTCCAGTTGCTGTGATTGTAGCCATGCTTTGCTGCATGGTGTCTGTCATGCGCAGAAGCTTGCGCAATGGGAAGAAGGCCACTTGCTAAAATTGATACTGCAACAGTTAGCGCTGTTGTTGTTTTAAAGTTTGTTTTCTGTGTCATATGACTTCTCCTAATCAGCCTTATGCGATGGGGTAAACGCATTTGATGATTGAAGAGTTACATCTTGGCTCTGAATATAGCCTTAAGAAGCATTTATCTTATATTCAGGTTTAAAAAACCCATTGCTGATAAGGCTTTACACCTCTATTTATAAGATCAAATAATATTAAAGTGGCTGACTTATGACCAAAAATCCGGATATTCTTCGCATTGCACTTGCTCAACTCAATCCGATTCTGGGTGACATTAAAGGCAATATCGAGAAAGCGCGTAAAGCCAGAAAAGATGCTACCCGACAAAAAGCTGATCTTATTCTTTTTACCGAATTATTCGTGTCAGGTTACCCGCCAGAAGATCTGGTCTTAAAGCCAGCATTCGTAGAAGACTGTATGAACGCGGTAGCAAAACTTGCTAAAGATACAAACGATGGCGGGCCAGGGGTGTTGATTGGCTCTCCTTACTGCAATGAAGATGGCCTTTATAATGCGGTTGCGCTCCTGGATGAGGGTGAAATTCAAAC
>CALDZF010000145.1 GCA_937944165.1 uncultured Rhizobiaceae group bacterium
GAATGACGCACCGCATTGAAGAAGCGACCACACCCATGCAGGTGACGCCAGCGTTCAAACACAATGCCTTTATGGTTATCACGAATGAAGAAAAACTTTTCAAACGCTTCATCGGAAATGTCTGCCATATTGGCAGGACGCTCAATATGCGCCTCACCCTCGCCGTGAAACTCAGTTTCAGGCAAGTCTTGTTCGCAATAAGGACAGCGAATTTTTAGCATTATTTTTTACCTTGATCCTTGATCCTTGATGATTAAGCCTACTGTTTTTGCAAACTTAAACATACGTCTTTCCCATTTTTGGTTATAACCACCTGAAAGATATCCTCCTTCTTCACTACCGTAATGTGGAGTAAAGTCTTCATCATATCCTTTTGTGTTATAAATTATGTTTTTTGAGTAGTACGTCACAACTCTTGCGAAAACACCGCATATAAAAAAACATACAAAAAAAGTTATAAGCGAGAAACCTATTACAAGCTGATGCCAATCATTTTGCAGACGCCCAACAAAATAACCATATGGTATCAAAAACAATAGAGACGCTATTCCAGTTAACATCATAATTTTGTTTGTTCTTAGAGACATATTAGTGCGCTACGGCTGCAGCGGCAGCTTCGTCGACCAGACGGCCTGTTCTGAAGCGCTCAAGATGCAGGCCTTCGTTGATTTTGTGTGGGGCGTCTTTTGCGATTGTATGCGCGAAGACGTTGCCTGAACCAGGTGTCGCCTTAAAGCCGCCTGTTCCCCAACCACAGTTAACGTAAAGACCTTTAACAGGTGTCTTCGCAATAATTGGCGAACGGTCTGGTGTTACATCCACAATACCACCCCAGGAGCGAAGCATTTTCATGCGGCCAAAAATCGGGAACATTTCGCATATGGCTTCAAGCGTATGCGTTGCAATATGAAGCCCGCCTGTTTGCGAGTAAGATGTATATTGGTCTGTACCAGCACCAATCACCAGCTCCCCTTTATCAGACTGGGAAATATAAGCATGCACCGTGTTTGACATCACAACACATGGGAAAATCGGCTTAACAGGTTCGGATACCAGCGCTTGTAGCGGATAACTCTCAAGCGGCATTTGTACGCCAGCCATTTCCATCAACACGGATGTATGGCCTGCTGCCACAACGCCCACTTGTTTAGCGCCGATTGTACCGCGTGTTGTCTCAACACCCGTTACAGCACCAGAAGCATCGCGGTTGATGCCTTTCACTTCGCACTGCTGAATAATATGAACGCCCATTTCAGACGCTTTTCGGGCATAGCCCCAAGCAACCGCATCATGGCGGGCAACACCACCGCGTTTTTGCAACGCGGCGCCCATAACCGGGTATCTAGCAGATTTTGAAATGCTTAGTGGCGGACAAAACTCTTTGGCTTCTTCAGGTGTCAGCCATTTATTATCAACACCGTTCAAACGGTTTGCATGAACATGACGCTGGAAAACCTGAACATCATGCACATTATGCGCCATCATCATCACGCCACGTTGTGAGAACATGACGTTATAGTTTAGTTCCTGAGAGAGGTTCTCCCAAAGATTAATCGCATGATTATACATACCAGCAGACTCGTCATATAGATAGTTAGAGCGAATAATCGTCGTATTACGGCCTGTATTACCACCGCCAAGCCAGCCCTTTTCAAGCACCGCAACATTGGTAATGCCATGCTCTTTTGCCAAATAGTATGCCGTCGCAAGCCCATGACCACCCGCACCAACAATGATTACATCATAGCTTGATTTCGGTTCAGGGTTTTCCCATTGTTTCTTCCAACCCTTGTTGGAACGCATCGCTTCTTTTGCAACTGCAAAGGCAGAGAATCTCGCCATTTTTCTTATCCTGATGAATGTCTTAGCAGCTTTATATAGTATTCTGCTGTTATGGTGCAATAAATTCTCTTACAGCAAAAAAGTTGCGACCCTATGCGACGAGGTTCATGCCAATCACGACGCAGCAAAACTTGGCTTGCAGGATTTGACATTTTCACAATTTGGCATTATCTATTTCAGCTATACGCGCCTGCTTCATTGCTGGCGCGTTCTTGTTTATAATCGAAATTTCACGAGCGAAGAAGTTGAACAACCTTTTCTGAAATTTCCAGATATTGGAAGAACCCGCAAAAGAAGGTTCGTAACCCCGCCAAAATGGCACAAATAGGTATAGACTTATGAAAATCAGAAATTCTCTAAAATCCCTCAAGGGTCGCCACCGCGCAAACCGTGTTATTCGTCGTCGTGGTCGTGTTTATGTAATCAACAAGCAAAACCCGCGTTTTAAAGCACGTCAAGGCTAAATTACTATTTACAATAAATCATTTTAGATGTCCGCTTTGTTAATTCAAAGCGGACATCACACTTTTGTAATATTCACAATTGATTATTTGACGTTTTTAAAACCTGCGCTAATCTAACATCTATGAGAATTTCAAGCATATTTTTAGCAGCAAGTCTTGTTTTGCTACCAATACACGCAACGTCAGCACAAACAATTGTGCCGCCTGACGAACAAGCAACGACAGAACCCATTCTGCCACCAGAAAATAATGACGCGGTTGTGGAAAGTCAGGAAACGCTGGATCGTTTGTTCTTACAACTTAAAAAAGACCCAAAAGAAGCCTCTTCCAGCGCAACAGCCAGAATGATTTGGCGTGAGTGGACTGCGTCTGGCAATAAATCAATTGATCTTTTAATGGCATGGGCAGCAACCGCCATGCGCAGGCAGGATTTCTCAAAGGCTGAAGATTTACTCGATCAAGTTATCGTTTTAAACCCTGAATTTGCCGAAGGCTGGAACCGCAGGGCAACATTATATTTTAACAAACTGGATTATAGTCGCTCTATCGCTGACATAGAAAAAACCTTAACGCTGGAACCAAGGCACTTTGGCGCCCTTTCAGGGCTTGCCGCCATTATGCAACGCTTGGACCGCGACGAAGATGCGTTGAAAGCATGGTATCGCGTGCTGGAAATTTACCCCGCAAACAAAAACGCACAAAATGCTGTCATTGCGCTTGAAGAAAAGCTTGCAGGAAATAGAACCTGATTTTAATGATCATTTTTTTAAAAGCCCTATTAGGACTTGGCATCCTTATCATTGCAGGATTATGGATTGCTGCCTTTTTTATTGCTCGAGACATTAGAAAAGAATTTTTCCCAATTGGTGAGTTTAAAACAATCAATGGTGCAAAGTTACATTTTGTTGATACAGGTGACAAAGCTAAACCAGTGGTAATTTTCATTCATGGCGCAGGCGGTAATTTAAATGACCCGATGCCGATTTATGAAAAAGCGCTGAAAGAAAACTTTCGTTTGATCTTTTTTGACCGACCTGGACAAGGCTATTCAGAAATTTTTGATGGCGCTAATGATGTGCCAAAACAAACAGAGTCTATTTCAAAGCTAATGGATGCATTAGAGATCAAAAAGGCAGTCATAGTTGGACATTCTTTTGGCGGTGCATTGGCTGCAAGTTTTGGTGTTTCATATCCTGAAAAAACCAAAGGCCTTGTACTTCTAGCGCCTGTCACACATCCTTGGTACACAGGCGTAGATTGGCATTATAATTTGGGTGATGTACCTGTTTTAGGCTGGATATTTTCCAGAACAATTGCACCAGTAGCTGGCTATTTTATTTATCCAGGCGCAATCAAAAGACTATTTGCTCCAAATGACTTACCACCGGATTATGAGGAAAAATCAGCGACAAGACTGGCACTTTTACCGGAAAATTTTCTGTCAAATGCAAAAGACATTTCACGTTTGCATGATTATGTAGAGGGCTTTCATAAACGCTACGGCGAAATAAAAGCGCCAACACATATTTTTCATGGTGATGAAGATGGGATTGTCAGCTTAGATATTCACTCAATTAACGGACTTTCAAAAGACATAAAACACGCAAAGCTTTTTGTTTTAGAAGGTGTCGGCCACAAGCCTGACTATGTTGCAAGCGAGAAAATCGTTCAATCAATTAAAGAAATTTCAGAACAAAATTAGATTATGCGACTCGCATCAAAACGGTGCATTTCAGCTAACAATTCTGAAAGCCCATTAACCGCCTGAGCGATTAGCGCTTCCCCTTTGGCAGAACTGGCAGCAGCAGCATTGCCGTTTACACCACTTGCGCCTAAATCTTGTGCCTTCCAACCAAAAGCATGTGGGCCATAAGCACGAAGATATTTATTCTGCTCACTTAATGTTTCTTGGAAATTTGAAAAATATTCGGCCTTTTTCATATCCACTGTCTCAGGTGCCAATGCCAAAACAACCGAGGTTTCAATATCACCACCATGAATGCCAAAAGCCTTTTCCTCATGGCTGATAATATCACCCGCCACAATAAACCGTGTCCAGCTGGTTGCCACACAAAACATGTTACACCGCACCCGCAATTCTGTTGCAACAATAGTCATCAACGGTGAATTACCCCCATGAGCATTGAGTATCATCATCTTGTTGATACCCTGCGAAGATAATTTCTCACCAATACCAACCCAGCGCTTCACCGCTTCATCAAAAGCAAGCGTCTTGCTACCTTCAAAGTCCATATGCTCAATTGAATACCCAATAGGTTCGCTCGGTAGGAACGTTACCGGCAGTTTTTCCGCAATGTTATCAGCCAAGGCACAAGCAATCCCATTGGCAATAATCGTGTCTGTTTCAAAGGGCAGATGAGGACCATGTTGTTCATGCGCACCCAGTGGCAAAACCGCAATCCAGTTTGCGGTATCCGCCGCTTTAATTTCTTCATCGCTCATTAAACTATAATCAAGACTGGGATTCACAAGCTTCTCCGAATATCTTCTAGTCTTCTAATTTGCTTGCCATCCCCATCAAAATTCTCGGGCGCAAGCCAAAGTCGCATGGCTTCACCTGCACGCACCCATTCATAATCAAGCATCGAAAACCATGCCGTATCACGGTTTTCATACTTAATAACAGCTGCTTGACGAAAAACCCCTTCTGGCTGCATACCATAACGAATGGCCGCATCCTTTGAAGGTATATTCCTGTTGTTACACTTCCATTCAAAGCGCCTGTACCCAAGTTCGTCAAACAAATGCGCAGCAAACAGATAATAAGCCTCAGTCGTTGCAGGTGTTCTTTGAATTTCTGGCCCCCAGTGAATATGACCAATTTCAGAAACACCATTTGAAGGGTCCATGCGCATCATGGTTTGACGCCCTGCTACTTTTCCAGTCTTTAAATTAATAACCGCAAAATACATTGGGTCAGGCGAGGTTTGCGCACTTTCAAGCCATGTTTGAAACTCGTCACGAGATTGAGGCGTATTTTCTGGCAACCAGCGAAACCGCCCATCAGAATCGCCAGCCGTTGCTGCTTCAAAAAGTTCATCACCATGCTTGTCTATATCAAGTGGTTCAAGACGCACGAACCGCCCTTCCATCACCTTGCGATGAGGCCGTTCACACCCATTCCAATTTGATAAATCTCTCATGGCTTTTTATTCCAATTTGCCGCTATAGTTGTTTTTAAGGATAGTCAGATTTTCAGGTGCTTACAATGCTTAAAACAGTTTCAGGGTTTGATAGAATTGGCGAGGAAAACGCTTTCGCAGTTTTGGCAAAGGCCAACAAGTTAGCCAGCGAAGGCATGGACATTATCAACCTTGGCATAGGCCAGCCAGATTTTCAAACGCCAGAGCATATTGTAGAGGCGGCCATCAAAGCCTTAAAGGACGGACACCACGGCTACACACCTGCCAATGGCACCGTAGAATGTCGTGAAGCAGTTGCAAGAAGAACACTTAACATGACAGGCGTTGAAGTCTCACCTGAAAACATCATGATCATGCCAGGCGGCAAGGTTACCATGTTTGCAGCCATCCTGATGTTCGGAGAACTAAGTGCAGAAATTCTCTACCCTGATCCAGGTTTTCCAATCTATCGCTCAATGATTGAATATACAGGTGCTACACCTATTCCCGTTCCCATCCGCGAAGAAAACGGCTTTGCATTTTCAGCAGAAGAAACCTTGGCGCTCATCAATGAAAATACAAGACTTCTAATCATCAACTCACCCGCAAACCCATGCGGTGGCGTAACGCCAAAATCTGAAATTGACAAACTCGTTGCAGGCTTGGAAAAATGGCCGAATGTCGCCATGATGTCTGACGAAATTTACGACGTAATGACCTATGATGGTGAGATCCACCAATCCTTGCTCGCTTATCCTGAAATCCGCGACAGATTAATCGTCCTCAACGGCTGGTCAAAAACCTGGGCGATGACTGGCTGGCGCATGGGCTGGTCTATCTGGCCAGATAGGCTTTATGAAAACGTTCGCAAGCTCGCCGTCAACGCATGGTCTTGCGTCAACGCACCAAGCCAAATGGCAGGTATTGCAGCCATCGACGGCTCACAAGATGACGTGACCAAAATGATGCAAGCCTTCGACAATCGCCGCAAGCTCCTCGTCGAGAAAATCAATGCCATTCCCAACATAACCTGCGCAACCCCAAAAGGCGCCTTCTACGCATTCCCCAACATCTCAAAGACAGGCTGGAAAGCCAAGGAACTCGCCTCAGCACTACTAGAAAAAACTGGTGTTGCGACGATTGGAGGTCCAGACTTCGGGATATTGGGAGAAGGATATATCAGATTGAGTTATGCGAACTCGGAAGAGAATATTGAGAAAGCGATTGAGCGGATTGGGGATTTTTTGGAGTGATTGGAAAATTTATTAATAGTTGCTGCTGACAGATTTAACCAATGTGTTGCGTTGAATGATTGAAATGGCAGCTCAATCCAGACATTAGAGCTTTTTTCCTGTTTGGTAGCTTCTTGGCACATAGCTGATACTGATGTTAAATTTAAAAGATCAGCTCACTCGCAACACTCAGATAGTTATCATCCCAAGCGAACCGGAAAATCTTCCTCAACCAATCATTGGTTTTATTGCTACGCTTTTAGTATTTAAATGACTTTGCCAAATCTATGAAAGCTCGTAGCCTTAGCGTCATATTCTTTTTGCTTCTGTAATTAAGAGAATAAGACGGTAATGTTGGCACTTGAGTAGCCAAAACTTCAATCAAACTTTTATCTTGAAAATGTTGCTCAACAACTTCTCTATACACATAAGCCAAGCCCAAACCGTCTTGAGCGTATTTTACTAACGAGCGTAAATCGTTTGCGATAATTCGTGGCTTTGGCATGACTTGATAAGTCTCTTGTTTGCTTCCAAATATCCATGGAGCAAGCATATCCCCTTTGTTAAAGGCAAAGCATATCCCATAATGATTTAAGATATCTTCAGGTGTTTCAGGCGTTCCATGCTTATCCAAATACCCAGGGGATGCGACAATTGCCATATCCAATTTTGGGCCAACAGGTACAGCATGAGTGTCTGATTCAAGCAACGTATTGGAGCGTATAACAGCATCAACGCCTGAGGAAACCAAATCCACTTTATTATCATCAAAAATTAATTCTACAGTTGTTTCGGGATATAAAATTGCGAATTTTGAAACAAGATCATCCAGAAAAAAAGTGCCCGAGCTATAAGGCGCAGAAAGTTTGAGCTTGCCTGAAACGGTATCGCGCAAGTCATCCAATTCATCAATGGCAGCCTCAAGGTCATTAATAGCAGGCAAACTCTTTTTATACAGTCGCTCACCAATAGCTGTTAAATTAACTGTACGTGTAGAACGTTCAAATAATCTAACGCCCAATCGGTTTTCAAACCTTTGCACTGCATCACTAACAGAACCCGGTTTAAGTTTTAAACTTTGTGCAGCAGCACGAAATCCGTTGGTGCGTGCCACTTCGACAAAAATAGTCATATCACTAAGTTGGTTACGTTGCATTGTTCGATTTTTCCATCAGTGTAAAGGAATATAAGGTATTAAATTGACAATAACATACTGCTATATAAAAACGCAAGGGCATTATGAATACCGCCAAACACAAAACACATAAAACAGGAGCATTTCAAATGAGTGACATAGAAAAAATCAAATTTGCCTTAAATGAGTGGTTACAAGGATTAGACGCTGGTGATCTGGATAGGATGGTTGTTACTTGTCACCCGGAAGTTATTGTTTGTAATGAATATCAACCTACAACAATTGGCATTCAGGCCATCCGTGACAAATACGGCCCTAGAATCGAACAAAGCATATTTAAATCAGGGTTTGAGATTCAGCATTTAAAAGTTTATGGCGATTTCGCTATATTAATTGGATATTTTACTGTCGAAATAACCCACAAAGAAACAGGCCAAACAGGTAATGGCGAAGGTCGTTTAACGCTTGCTTATCAACGTCTTTCAGACGGTTCGTGGAAAATGTTATTGGATGTAGACAATAACGATGAAACCAACGCACCCAAGGCTTAAGATTATGGATCAAGCTCTGCAAATCATAGAAAAAGAAGTTGTTGATCTACACGTGTTCTTTACACAGTGGTTCAATGGCACAGTCGAACGCGAAGCTTTGGCTCCTCGTTTCTTGTCTCATATGGCAGATGACCTGGTTTTTATAACACCAGAAGGCCATGTGATGGGACATGATCACTTACGCTTGGGATTTGAACAAACCTACGGCACCAATCCAGAATTCAAGATCGAAATACGTGATGTTAAAATCCTCCAAAAACTGGGCACTAAAGCATTGGTCAAATACACGGAATGGCAAAAGGGAGCAAAGTTATCCGCACAAGCCCAAAATGCGCGCATTTCAACTGGGTTGATTGATATTAGCGCTTCTCCTACATGGCATCATCTCCACGAAACATGGTTGCCGCAAGACATCGTAAAAGCCGACCCTTTTACCTTTTAATAATACGATCACATACCAAACTTCATATATAAGGGAATAACATCTTATGACCGCACAACAAAGAATAGCAAAATCTCCTAACCAAATTGCAGATTGCGTAAGTGCATACTTGCAAGAAGGAGATATTGAAGGAATAGCTTCATTATTTCACCCAGATTGCAAAATCTACTTCCCACCAGATCAACCACCCCATACTGGCATTGAAGGCGCCAAAGCTGCTTTTGCGGACATGATTCCCCTACGCCCTAAAGTTGAAAGCAAAATAATAAGCGAAGTTATTATAGGCGACATAGCTCTACTACGCGCAAATTGGCAATTAGTTGCTCCAGACGGAACCATTATGGGAGAAGGACAATCGACTGAAGTTGCTAAGAAGTTAGAAAACGGTGGATGGGGATATTTGATTGATTGCCCATTAGGACCACCAGAACTTTAAGGGCGCAGACTCATAGATAGCGATCCTAACAACTATTTATTATAAAGTTCGCTGGTGATACCAAGATAATTATCCCAGGCAAACCAAAAAGCGACGTGCCCAGCAATGCGGGCACGTTTTTGTTTTTTATCGGCCGAAACCAGAAAGTCTTCTTCAATCAACCATTGACTATTCTGTGTTGCAAGTGGACCTTTGATGGGTTTTGAGAATATTTCACCATCTTTGCGCTCATAGGCGCGGACGGTTCTGGTGCTTGCGTCCCCTATCAAAACCACATCTTTCAAGCCAACGCGGTCATTGATGACGGACTTATTATCAAAAGCTTTGATAGGCCAAGCCTTGGCTGCACCCACATCACGGATACCGAAAACATAATCCTTACGCTTCGCCTTGCTTTCATCGCCCACCACG
>CALDZF010000146.1 GCA_937944165.1 uncultured Rhizobiaceae group bacterium
GGGTGTTCTTAGCAGACTAGCAAAACGCGCCAGTACATTGAAATAAACTATTGAACATGGAGAATACTATGAAGCAACGCGGCTTTTTAGCTGAGCGTGAAACTAAATTCGCGCCAGTGGATGTCCAGAATATAAAGTTAGATGGTAGCTTCTCAGGGTATGCCAGTATTTTTGATTTAGTGGATCAAGGCAATGATAAAGTAGCTAAGGGTGCATTTGTAAACTCTCTGAAAAATCGTAAGCCAAATTCAGTGCGAATGCTATTTCAACACGACCCTGATGAACCTATCGGGTGCTGGAAGAAAATTAAAGAAGATGCAAAAGGCCTCTATGTTGAAGGTAAAATTACTCGTGGTGTAAGGCGCAGCGAAGAAATTCTTGAACTCATGCGCGAAGGTGCTTTGGATGGACTTTCCATAGGCTTTAAGACTAAACGTGCGCGGATAAACCCTGTAACGAAAATCAGAACAATCTTGGCAGCGGATCTTTGGGAAATTTCTATTGTGACTTTCCCTTTGCTCGAAGAAGCGCGCATTGAAATGGTGAAGTCTCATTCTTTAAGAAAACTGCCAAGTATCAGAGAATTTGAGCGATGGTTAACGCGGGATGCGGGGCTTTCGCGGCGTGAGGCCAAGATGACTATTTCTAATGGCTTCAGCACACTTCACTGCAAGCAGGATGCATCAGTGAATGAAACCCTTGCGGATAAAATTCGCAATGCAACGCAACTCCTATCCCAAAAAGGATATTAATATGAAAACTCAATATAAAAAAGCACCAGAGGCAAAAGCTGCCACAGGTCAAGCTCAAGAAATGGCTGAATGTTTTGATGAATTTATGGAAGCGTTTGAAGCTTTTCGTGAAACTAATGATGAACGCTTGGCGCAAGTTGAAAATCAGGTATCAGAAGATGTAGTGACGGTTGAAAAGATGAACCGTATCAATAAAACTCTCGATGAGCAAAAGTCATTAATGGATAACCTTTTGCTAAAAGGCAAACGGCCATCCACTGGCGCTTCGGCAGTTACTTCGATTGCGGGCATCGAGCATAAAAACGCCTTTAATGATTACGTTCGAGGTGGCCGTGAAGATGGCCTGCGTCGTTATGAACAAAAAGCACTATCTTATAGTAATGATGCGGACGGTGGATTTTTGGTGCCGGATGAAACTGCAACAGAAATTGGTCGCCGTTTGGCCTTGGGCTCACCAATTCGTGCAATCTCTGGCATACAAGTTGTATCATCCTCGCTCTATCGCAAACCATTTGCAATTAGTGGGCCGGCCACTGGTTGGGCAGCAGAAACTGAAATACGCACAGAAACAACTGCGCCTGCATTATCAGAATTGCAATTTCCAACAATGGAACTTTATGCAATGCCTGCTGCAACATCACAGCTTTTAGACGACGCAGCTTTTGATATTGATACCTGGATCGCTGGTGAAGTTGAACAAGCGTTTGCAGAACAAGAAAGTGCTGCTTTCATTAATGGGGACGGTGTAAATCAACCGCGTGGTTTTTTAACTCATCCAACTGTGGATGAAGCAAATTGGTCCTGGGGTAATTTAGGTACTGTCGCAACTGGTAATGATGGTGCGTTTGCTGATGAAGATGCTTCCGACACTTTAATAGATACTATCTATTCATTGAAGTCAGGGCATCGTCAAAATGCAAATTGGGTGATGAACCGCAAGACACAAGCTGAAGTGCGTAAGTTAAAGGATGCTGATGGTAATTACCTTTGGCAAGCGCCAGCAGCACCAGGACAACAAGCAAACCTAATGGGTTTTGGCATTGTTGAGGCAGAAGACATGCCAGACATTGCAGCAAACAGCCTTTCAATTGCTTTTGGTGATTTTAATCGTGGTTATCTGATTGTTGACCGTGCAGGGGTGCGAGTATTGCGTGATCCATATTCAGCAAAGCCTTACGTGTTGTTCTATACAACCAAACGTGTTGGCGGTGGCATTCAAGACTTTGATGCCATCAAGTTGGTTAAATTCGGCACTAGCTAACAACGCTTCCTCCCTCGTTGTTGCGCCTGTTTAGCGCGCAGTGTCGATATAAGCCTCGCCAAAAATTTGGCGGGGCTTTTTTATTCTCAAACAGGAAATAAACCATGCCAATCGCAGTGATTTCAACGCCAGAAGCTAAGCCATTGACGCTTACAAAAATAAAACAACACCTACGCTTAGATCATAATGAAGACGATCAATATTTGGTTGAACTTTTAGATGCTGCTACTGCACACATAGAGGCAGTCACTGGGCAGTTTTTAATTACTCGTACAGTGCGTCAGTATATTGATGCAGTGCCTGCCAGTCGTTCAATTTGTTTGGAAGCTTGGCCTGTTAATATGATTGAGGCTGTCCGTGGTTTTGATGATGACGGCAGCCCGAATATATTTTTTGCGGCTAATTACAGGCTTGATAAACACATCAATCCACCAGCTTTAATTCTGAATACAAATATTAATTACCAAGCTTTTAGCAACGGCATTGAAGTGGATATGATTGTTGGATATGGCGAAACAGGAATAGAAGTTCCATCCAATATTACCCGAGCTATTTTAGTGCTAATTGCTCATTGGTATGAATTTCGTGGAACGCTTCCAGCTGGTGATGAAACAGGCATGATACCTGATGGATTGGATGCATTGTTAGCGCCAGTTAAAAGGGTACGCCTATGAGTGTTGTGAAAACTTATGACGCGGGGCGCTTTAACCGACAATTGACTATCGAAAATGAAATTGAAATGTCAGATGGCTGCGGCGGTTTTGTTACTCGTTATGAAACACAAGATACAATATGGGCGCATATTTGTCCGTTACGCGCCAGTAATATTACAAGAGCTGATAACTCAATCGTAGAAATTTCACATCGAATTTTAGTGAGATTCCGCCCTAATATTTCAACTTCAACAAGGTTTGTAACAGGAAGCCGTCGTTTTAAGGTGGAAGCAGTTAGAGATCCTGATGAAACACGCAGGTATCTTGAGTGTGATTGTGTGGAGCGAAAATGACAAAACTTTCAATTTCAATTACGCAATTAGATTTAGCTAAGCTCTTGAGACGTATGGCGGCTGGTAAAAACAAATCAATGCAAAACCAGCGTAAGCGCAAACAAAATGCTACCAGAAAAAGGAGTCGCAATAGATGACCCATCCTGCTTTGGCTATACAGGCAGCACTATATTCAAGGTTGTCTACTTCAAATGAACTTACGACTTTGCTTGGTAGTGACTTTATCTTTGATGACGTGCCTAAATCGCAAAAGCCACCTTATATTG
>CALDZF010000147.1 GCA_937944165.1 uncultured Rhizobiaceae group bacterium
AAAGACAGGCTAATCCATGTTAAAATTTGATATTCACGCAGAGACTTTTCCTCTGGCAAATGTTTTTACGATTTCTCGCGGTGCAAAGACGCATGCGCATGTAGTTCGTATTAAGGTCTCAGATGGTGATGTAACCGGGCAAGGCGAATGTGTCCCTTATGCGCGTTATGGTGAGAGCGTTGAAAGTGTAACCGAATTACTTTCAAAACTGCCTACAGATTTAACGCGTGATGCTTTGCAAGAAATCATGCCGGCAGGAGCAGCGCGCAATGCAATAGATTGCGCACTTTGGGATTTGGAAGCCAAGCAAACAGATACACCTGTATGGAAACTCGCTGGCCTTCCTCAACCAAAAGAACTGACAACCGCCTATACGTTATCACTCGAAAGCGCTGATGAGATGCGTGAAAACGCAAAGAAAAACGCTTTTCGATCGCTGCTTAAATTAAAGCTTGGTACACCAGATGATCTTCCGCGCTTACAATCGGTTCGTGAAGGTGCGCCAGACAGTCAAATCATGGTGGATGCCAATGAAGGCTGGTCGCTTGCTGATCTTTCAGCGCTTCAACCACATTTGGAAGAACTTGGAATTGCTCTGGTTGAACAACCGCTACCAGAGGCGGATGATAGTGGTCTTGTGGGTAATACTTTTACCATGCCGATTTGTGCTGATGAATCGAGCCATACAAGCGAAGGTCTCGAAGAACTCCGCACCAAATATGACATTATCAACATCAAGCTTGATAAAACAGGCGGCCTAACCGAAGCACTGAAAATGAAAACAAAGGCCGAAGAACTTGGCTTTGGTATTTTTGTAGGTTGCATGGTTGGTTCTTCACTTGGTATGGCACCCGCAACACTTGTAGCGCAGGGTGCCAGTTTTGTAGATTTGGATGGGCCACTGCTTTTGGCGGAAGACAGGGCAAACGGTATTCGATATGAAGGTTCAACAATGTATTCCCCTTCAAAGGAATTATGGGGTTAGAGTAAGGTAAAATAAGATGTCCAGAATTGTATTTGTAAACGGTGAATTTGTCCCTGAAGAAGAAGCTAAAGTATCAATCTTCGACCGTGGCTTCTTGATGGCTGATGCTGTTTATGAAGTAACCACTGTTCTTGAAGGCAAGCTCATCGCTTTTGAAGGACATATGGTACGCCTTCAACGTTCGTTAAACGAACTTGGCATGGATAAGCCTGAGTGGATGGATGATCTTCTTTCAATTCACAAAAAGCTGGTCGAAGAAAACAACCTTGAAAACGGCATGATTTATCTACAGGTCTCCAGGGGTGTTGCAGATCGAGATTTTGCCTATCCTGATGCTGGAACGCCAACTTCTCTTGTTTTGTTTACACAAGCAAAAGACCCGCTTGCCAATCCATTATATGAAAAAGGCGCGCGTGTGATTACCGTTCCAGATCAACGTTGGGGCCGTCGTGATATCAAGACAACGCAACTTCTTTACCCTTCCATGGCGAAGATGATGGCGAAAGCTGCAGGCGTTGATGATGCATGGATGGAAGAAGATGGTTTTATCAATGAAGGTACTTCGAACAATACGTGGATTGTAACCAAAGACGGCAAGCTTGTAACACGCCATTTATCAACTTCAATCCTGCACGGTATTACTCGCAAGGCAGTCTTACGCTGTGCTGAACTTTTACAAATGGAAGTTGAAGAACGTCCTTACACAAAAGAAGAAGCGGCCAATGCTTCTGAGGCTTTCTTTACTTCAGCATCTGCATTTTGTTGCCCGGTTGTAGAAATTGACGGTCATACAATCGGAACTGGCAAACCGGGCAATGTTGTTTCTCAACTTCGTGAAATCTATCTTGAAGAAAGTATGAAAGAAGCGCTTTAAGCCTTCTTTTCAATCAGGTGCAAAGCACACCTGTTTCAACTAATTCAAACCCAGTAATTTCAAACTCATAGAGTTCGCTATTATCGGGTTTTAATGCTCTTGCTATCAGTTTTCCTTCTTCATTATGAAAAACTGCGTGCGCCGTATGCAATGCGCGATAGCAGTGATCGCCATTTGGGTAATAATATTTAATCATTTTGTTTCCACCAAATTTACAGTTTCAGGCAAGCCTTGCCCATTATTCCACCAACGATGTGGATTATCTCCATTTGGATTATAAGCTGAACGGCTTGTCCAATCTTCTCTGAGATAAATAACCGGTTCTTCGTAATGGTGTACCTCGTGGATGACATCCATCACCTTTTCCAGAACTGCCAAGTCACGCTCGATTGAAATCTTCAACTCTACCATTTCGTAAGTCATAGCTGTGCCAGTTTCATAGCTTCCCTCATGCGTTGAAGTTGTTGAATTTGCCTGTGGAACTGTTGTTTCCTTACCCACACCAGAAACGGATGCATTGCGATGATAGCGCCCATAGGGAAGTGGATGCACAGCAATAATCGCGTCTAATATTCTATCCGCATCACTTTCCAGTATTTGTATTTCCAACGTAAACACAGGCACGAATGTCCCCGACTGAGCTTTATAGTTTTCCAACATTATAAATGTCCTCCCAAATTTTCTACTCAATCAATATCATGCCACTACTGACATGTATGTGTCAGTATAATATGGTACATTAAGGTATGAGTAGATCCGTTCGCTTCTTTGAAATTTTGCAAATCCTGCGACAGGCACAAAACCCTGTCACTGATGTTTTCCCAGGAAGAACTTGAGGCAATTGTGGTTGGCCTGTCTTTATTAGGTCGAACTGGTGATCGCGGATTGATGAAGGCTGCGGAAAGTGTAAGTTCAAAGGTCTCTACTGTATTACCATCTCAAAGTAGCTTA